>NZ_LJFZ01000014.1:0-189579 GCF_001420875.1 Frankia sp. AvcI1
GGGTGTCGGTGGCGGTGGTGGCGAGTAGGCGGATGGCGGCGGGTTCGAGGTGGGTGTGGGCGGTGTGGATGTCGGCGAGGGTGGTGTGTTGGTGTTCGAGGACGAGGGCGGTGTAGCGGGCGGCGACGTGGCCGTTGGGGGTGTGGACGCGGGCGCCGCCGTGGGCGCCGCGGCGGACGCTGATGAGGGCTTCGGATTCGAGGACGCGGAAGGCTTCGCGCAGGGTGGGGCGGGAGACGCCGAACTGTTCCATGAGGACGGCTTCGGGGGGCAGGGCGTCGCCTTCGTGGAGTTCGCCGCGGACGATCTGGCGGCGTAGGTGGGCGGCGACGAGTTCGGCGGTCTTCGGAACGCGGACATGCTGTCCGACGCGGCTCGTCGCGAGCAGCGGGCCGGACAGTGCGCGGGCCGGCGTCCCGGGAGACCCGGCCGTGGCCGCCGCGCCGTCGGCCCCGGCCGTGCGCGCGAGGCGCACCGGGTGCGGCGCGATGCGGGGCGTCGAGGTGTCGGTCGGCTGCGTTAACGACATGATCTTGTGCTCCCCCTGGTGGCGGCTGCCCGGCCGGGTGGACCTCCCGTTTCGGGCTGCGACTGATGATGTACGGATAGTGGTCACTGCGATGAGTTGGCTACGAACCGTGCTTACAAAGTCGCATTGTGGCAGCGTGCCGGAACCTGGGGTGGGCGGGGCCGGGGGAGTACCACGGTGTGATCCGTACTCTGTTACTCAGAGTGCATAAGATTGTCGGCGTGCCATCCGCGTACCGAGCTGATCACTTCGGTGTGGGTCGGCGCGGCCGGATCCTGAGATGCGACGGCCGCGACCTCGTTGACCAGGGATGTCGTCCCGCCCGTCACGGCGGCGTGGTACGCGCGACGAGAAGGCGCGCCAGTATGCCCGGCAAGGACCCGACGGTACCGATCTCGGCATCGACTACAGCCAGTCGCGGTCCGACGCACGCGGGCGGACGCCGATCACGCGGCGCCGGCGGATCGCGGCCTCAGTCCGCGGCGGCGACCCGGTTGGTGCCGCTGGAGGTCTCCAGCGCCTCGACGGTCACCGCGACCGCATGCACGACCGAGGCGACCCGGATCGCGTCCTGGATCACCTCGCGGGCGACCCCGCGGCCGCGCAGCTCGTGCTCGTGGGCGGTCAGGCAGCGGCCGCAGCCGTTGACCGCGGAGACCGCCAGCGACCAGAGCTCGACATCGACCTTGTCGACACCGGGGTTGGCGAGGGCGTTCATCCGCAGCCCGGCCCGCAGCCGGGAGTACTCCTCGTCCTCCAGCAGGTGCAGGCTGCGGTAGTAGACGTTGTTCATCGCCATCAGCGCCGCCGCCGTGCGCGCCGCGGTGGCCGCCTCGGCGCTCAGGTGGTCGAGCGCCTCGGGCTCGAGCTCGACCAGCACGGTGCGCCCGCGGCTGGCGATGGCCGCCGCGAGCACCGTGCCCCACAACTGCTGGGCGGACAGGTTCGACTGGCTGGTCACCGAGCCGAGGTTGAGGCGCAGGTCGCGGGCGTAGTCGGGCAGCAGCTCCCGCAGGCGGGCGACGGTCATCAGGCGGCCACCTCGACCGGGGTGGGCGCGGCGGCGCCCAGCGTCGCCTGGCCCTTCTGCCAGTTGCAGGGGCACAGCTCGTCGGTCTGCAGCGCGTCGAGCACCCGCAGGACCTCGGCCGGGTTCCGCCCGACGCTGCCCGCGGTGACCATGACGAACTGGATGACGTTGTCCGGGTCGACGATGAAGGTCGCCCGCTGCGCCACCCCGTCGTCGCCGAGCACCCCGGCGGCGGCGGTCAGGTCCTTGCGGATGTCGGCGAGCATCGGGAAGGGCAGGTCGGTCAGGTCCGGGTGGTTCTGNCGCCACGCCAGGTGGACGTACTCGCTGTCCGTGGACACGCCGAGGACCTGCGCGTCCCGGTCGGCGAACTCGTCGTTGAGCCGGCCGAACGCGGCGATCTCGGTGGGACACACGAACGTGAAGTCCTTCGGCCAGAAGAACACGACGCGCCACGTGCCGGGGCGGCTGGTGGCGGTCTCCCGGACGAAGGCGGTGTCGGGGTCGTTGGAGACGACGCCGGTCAGATCGTAGGCGGGGAAGGTGTCGCCGACGGTGAGCATGTCGAGGTGGTCCTCTCTGCGGTGACGTTCGGGTCTGCGGTGGTGGCCGGGCAGAGCCCACTCTTGCGACCGTCGACTCAGAAGGGAAATCGAAAGATTCGGCAAGTTTGATAGCCTCGGTCTATGGCTACTCCGCAGCCGACGCTCACCCAGTTGCGTGCGCTCGTCGGCGTCGCCGACCATCGGCACTTCGGCCGGGCGGCGGCGGCGCTGCACGTGAGCCAGCCGACGCTGTCCAGCGCGGTCGCGGCGCTGGAGCGCACCCTCGGCGTCCAGCTCGTCGAGCGCACCACGCGCAGCGTCCTGCTCACCGCGGTGGGCGAGCAGATCGTCGCGCGGGCCCGGGGGGTGCTCGGCGCGGTCGACGACATCGCGGAGGTCGCGGTGCGGGCCCGCGCCCCGCTGACCGGCGACATCCGGCTCGGCGTCATCCCCACGGTCGCGCCCTACCTGCTGCCGCGGCTGCTGCCCACGCTGCGCGCGCGCTGGCCGCAGGCGCGCCTGCGGCTGCGCNAGGCGCAGACCGCGGCCCTGCTGGCGGAGCTGCGCGGCGGCGCGCTCGACCTGGCACTGCTCGCGCTGCCCAACGACGAGCCGGGCATCGCCGAGATCCCGCTCTACGACGAGGACTTCGTCCTCGTGACGCCCGCCGAGCATCCGCTGGCCGGCGGCAGCGCCGTACCCGTCGCCGGGCTCGCCGGCCAGGACGTGCTCCTGCTGGAGGACGGGCACTGCTTCCGGGCGCAGGCGCTGGACGTCTGCCGGGAGGCCGGGGCGCGGGAGCGGGCCACGCTGCGGGCGGCCAGCCTGTCGACGATCGTCCAGATGGTCGCCGGCGGGCTGGGGCTGACGTTGCTGCCCGCCGCCGCCGTCGCCGTCGAGGTGGGGGAGGGACGCGGCCTCGCGGTCGCCACCTTCCGCCGCCCGGCGCCGCACCGGCGCATCGGCCTGGCCCACCGGTCGACCTCGGCGCGCGTCACGGACTGGGGGCTGTTGGCCACGGAGGTCCGCGCCGCGCTGCCCGGGACGGACCTGGACCTCAGCCCGGTTACGGTGTCGGTTCCAGCTCCGGCGGGAAATCCTGGGTAACCCTCGCCGGGTGAACACTCCGGCCCGATCCGCTGCGTCTCCGAGCNCTTTCGTTGAGCGCTCGGCTTCTCTTCGTCCCCGCTCCTCCCCGGAGCAATGCTGCGGGCTTCGTCACGTTTTATTGACGGCCGACGGGACAACAAGACAACGTCCGCGACCGGCTGCCNCCGGCGTCCGGCCGACGGGTCGGACCGGGGCGATCACACAGGTGGGTCGCGGCGCCACGGCTGGCTGGGGTCGGGACGCCGACCAGACAAAGGTGGTGCACGTGCCCGTGCCGAGGTATGCCCCGATCGCCGGTATGNNAGATACGTCCGTGTCATGCATGCGTAACCGGCCGGCCGTAGCGTAGGCCGCCATGAGCGACGCACGGAACGTGGCCGTCGGCGTCGAGGAGGAGTTTCACATCCTCGATCTCACCACCCGCCAACTTGTTCCCCGGGCCGAGGAAATACTGCAGCGGCTGGACAAGGACTCCTTCTCACCGGAACTGTTGAAATCCGTCGTCGAGACGAACAGTCAGCCGACGGTCGATCTGCTGGCCCTGCGATCCAACCTGCTGGACCTGCGCCGCCGCCTGGCCGAGGCGGCGGGCGAGCTGGGTCTCGGGCCGGCGGCGTCGGGCACCGTGCCGATCCTCGACATGGACCTGCTCGACGTCTCCCGCGACGCCCGCTACGAGCAGATGACCGAGGACTACCAGATCGTCGCCCGGGAGCAGCTCATCTGCGGCGCCCAGGTGCACGTCGACGTCGCCGACCGCGACCTGGCCATGGCCGTCGTCGCCTGGACCGCCCCCTGGCTGCCGATGCTGCTGGCGCTGTCGGCCAGCTCGCCGTACTGGCTCGGCGCCGACAGCGGCTACGCGAGCATGCGCACGCTGGTCTGGCAGCGCTGGCCCACCGCGGGCGTCGCCGGGTCGTTCCAGACCGCCGCCGAGTACGACCAGCTCATCGCGGATCTGATCAAGTCCGGGGTGATCAGCGACCCGGGCATGGTGTACTTCGACGTCCGCCCCTCGGCCCACCTGCCCACCGTCGAGCTGCGTATCTGCGACGCCTGCCCGGACGTGGACAACGTCATCCTCATCGCCGGGCTGTTCCGGGCCCTGGTGGGCCGGGCGATCGAGGAGATCGAGGCCGGCGGCCAGGCCCCGCCCCCGCGCGCCGAGCTGCTGCGGGCGGCGACCTGGCGGGCGGCCCGCTCCGGGCTGGAGGGCGACCTCGTCGACATCTTCGGCGCGGGCCCCGTGCCCGCGCGGGCCATGCTGCGCCGGATGCTGGAGGAGGTGCGCCCCCAGCTCGAGCGCTACGACGACTGGGAGCTCATCGACAACCTCGCCGAGCAGGCGGCCGGTCGGGGCAGCTCGGCGCTGCGCCAGCGCCGGGCGTTCGCCCGCCGCGGCCTGCTCACCGACGTCGCCGACCTGATCCTCGCCGAGACCCGCGACGTGCCGCCGGCCGGCGCGTCGCTCGGGGTCGCGCCCGCGGTGTCGGCGCCCGACCAGATCGCGCCGATCCTGCTGGAGCGCTACCAGCCGACCGGCTACGACGAGGTCGTCGACGAGCACGGCGCCGTGCGCCCCCAGTACCGGGCGGTGATGCGCACCCTGGAGCGGCTCGGCCCGGACACCCTCGACGAACGCGTCGGCGCCCGCGAGGCCGAGCAGACCGACCGGGGCATCACGTTCCGGGTCAACGGGGACTCGGCGAGCCGGCCGTTCCCCTTCGACATCGTGCCGCGCATCGTCGCCGCCGACGACTGGGCCGTGCTCGGCCGGGGGCTCGGCCAGCGGGTCCGGGCGCTGGAGGCGTTCCTGCACGACGTCTACGGCGAACGGGCCGCCGTCGCGGACGGCATCGTCCCGCCCTGGGTGGTCAACGACGCCCCGGGGCTGCGCCACGGCGGCCGAGCCCCCGGCCGCGACGCGATCCGGATCACCACCGCCGGCATCGACCTCGTCCGCGGCGGGGACGGCGGCTGGCTGGTGCTCGAGGACAACCTGCGGGTGCCGTCGGGGATCGCCTACGCCGTCGAGGGCCGCCGGCTCGCCGAGTCGGTGCTGCCCGAGCTCGGGCCGCCGCCGGGCATCCTGCGGCTGGGCACCGTGCCCGCGCTGCTGCACGACGCGCTCGTCGCCGCGGCGCCGCCCGCCGTCACCGGCGAGCCCGCCGTCGCCGTGCTGACCAGCGGGCCGGCCGACTCCGCCTACTTCGAGCACGCCATGCTCGCCGAGGAGATGGGGGTACCGCTGGTCGAACCGGGGGCGCTGCTCGTCGACGACGACGTCGCCTACCGGGTCGACGACGGCCGCCGCCGCCGCGTCGACGTCCTCTACCGGCGCATCGACGAGGACGAGCTGTTCGCCGCGCCGGGCGCGGACGGCGCCCCGCTCGGCCCGGCGCTGCTGCGTGCGGTCCGCGCCGGACAGGTGAGCGTCGCGAACGCACCGGGCAACGGCATCGGCGACGACAAGGTCGTCTATGCCTACGTGCCCCGGATGGTCACCTACTACCTCGGGGAGCAGCCCGTCCTCGACGACGTGCCGACCTACGTCTGCGGCGATCCGGAGCAGTGCGAGCACGTGCTGGCCAACCTCGACCAGCTCGTCGTCAAGCCGGTCGACGGTTTCGGCGGCTCCGGCGTCGTGATCGGCCCGCACGCCGAGCCGTACCAGCTCACCGCCGTCCGGGAGCAGATCCTGGCCGACCCGCGGCGCTGGATCGGCCAGGAGGTGGTCGCCCTGTCCACCCATCCGACCTGGCACGACAGCCACCTGGAGCCCTGCGCGGTGGACCTGCGGGTGTTCGTCTACGCCGGCGTCGAGCCGGTCGTCGTGCCCGCGGCGCTGAGTCGGGTGGCCCCGCCCGGCAGCCTCATCGTCAACTCGTCCCAGGGCGGTGGCTCCAAGGACACCTGGATCCCGCGCCGCTGAGCTGATCCACGGCCGCTGAGCTGACCCACGACCGCTGAGCTGACCCACGACCGCCGTCGTACCCCGCCGAGGTTCTCGGCGGGGCATGACGGCGTGCCGGCGGGCCAGTGCCGGCGGGCGGGAGTTCCGGGCGGGCGAAGCGGTCCTCGGTCGCAACCGCGGGGACACGAGGCTGAAATCTCCGGCGTCGAAGGTGGACGGACGATCGTGCACCCTCATGCCGGGCAGGACTGCTCGGGGAATGGATCTCGCCTGTTCTGACAGATCGACGGGAGTGCACATGTGCGGGCTGAGTGGTGAGCTGAGGTTCGACGGCCGGGGAGCGGACGTCGACGCGGTGGTACGGATGACGGCCACCATGGTGCCGCGGGGCCCGGACGGCGCCGGGGTGTGGTCGTCGGGGCCGGTCGCGTTCGGCCACCGTCGCCTGAAGATCATCGATCTGTCCGAGTGTGGCGCCCAGCCGATGGTCGACAGCGAGCTGGGCCTGACCCTCGTGTTCAACGGGTGCATCTACAACTACCGGGAGCTGCGCGACGAGCTGGCCGCCGCCGGCTACCGCTTCTTCTCCACCTCGGACACCGAGGTGATCGCCAAGGCCTACCACCACTGGGGCACCCGGTGCGTGGATCACTTCGCCGGCATGTTCGCCTTCGCGGTCGCCGAGCGCGACACCGGCCGGCTCGTCCTCGCCCGCGACCGGCTCGGCATCAAGCCGCTGTACCTCGCCGCCGACGCCGAACGGCTGCGCTTCGCCTCCACCCTGCCCGCGCTGCTCGCCGGGGGCGGCGTCTCCTCGGACATCGACCTCGTCGCCTTCCACCACTACCTGTCGTTCCACTCGGTGGTGCCGGCGCCGCACACCATCCTCGCCGGGGTGCGCAAGCTGCCCGCCGCCACCGTGCGGGTCGTCGAGCCCGACGGGACCTGGACCGACGAGGTGTACTGGAGCCCGGACTTCACCCGCGACCCGGCGCGCGCCGACTGGACCGCCCGCGACTGGCAGGACGCCATCGCCGAGAGGCTGCGCCTGGCGGTGCGCCGGCGGATGGTCGCCGACGTGCCCGTCGGGGTGCTGCTGTCCGGCGGGCTGGACTCCAGCCTGATCGTCGCGCTGCTCGCCGAGGCCGGCCAGCACGGCCTGGCGACGTTCAGCGTCGGCTTCGAGGCCGCCGGCGGCGAGTCCGGCGACGAGTTCGCCTACTCGGACATCATCGCCCGGCACTTCGAGACCGACCACCACCAGATCCGGGTGCCCGGCAACCGGCTGCTGCCCGCCGTCGACGCCGCCGTCGCCGCGATGAGCGAGCCGATGGTGAGCCACGACTGCGTCGCGTTCTACCTGCTCTCGCAGGAGGTCTCCCGGCACGTCAAGGTCGTGCAGTCCGGGCAGGGCGCCGACGAGGTCTTCGCCGGCTACTCCTGGTATCCGCCGCTGGCCGGCGTCCCACGCGACCAGACCGTCGACGCCTACCTGCGGGTCTTCGCCGACCGGCCGCACCGCGACATGCCCGCGATGGTCGAGCCGCACCACCTCATCGAGGCCGACGCCAGCCGGCACTTCGTCGCCTCCCACATGGCCCGACCGGGCGCCGAGACCTCCGTCGACGCCGCCCTTCGCCTCGACTCGACGGTCATGCTCGTCGACGACCCGGTGAAGCGGGTCGACAACATGACGATGGCCGCGGGCCTGGAGGCGCGCACTCCCTTCCTCGACCACGAGCTGGTCGAGCTCGCCGCGGCCTGNCCGCCCGAGCTCAAGCTCGCCTCCGGGGGCAAGGGCGTGCTCAAGGACATCGGCCGTCCGCTCATGCCCGTCGACGTCATCGACCGGCCCAAGGGGTACTTCCCGGTGCCGGCGATCCGCCACCTGGACGGCCCGTTCCTCGACCGGGTCCGCGATGCGCTCACCGACCCGGCGGCGAAGTCCCGCGGCCTGTTCCGCCCGGCGTGGATCCAGGCGATGCTGGCGGCCCCGAACGACAACCGCACGACCCTCGGCGCGAACGCCCTCTGGCAGGCCGCGCTGCTCGAGATGTGGCTCCAGACCCAGGGAGTGACATGACGCTAGGCAGTGACGTGACGCTAGGCAGTGACGTGACGCTAGGCAGTGACGTGACGTTGGGCGATGGTGTGACGTCAGGGGGCGATGTGACCTTGGGGAACGTGATCCGCATCCCCAGGCCCGGGCGTGCCGGTCGGGCCGGCGCGTCGGATCTGGTGCGGGCCTGGGTGGCGGCCGAGGGGGTGCGGGCGCCCGCCCTCGCCCCCGGCGGCCGGCTCGCCTACGTCGCGGACGGCCCGGCCGGGCCCGCGCTGTGGATCCAGGACGCCGACGGTCGGCGACGTCGCGTGGACACCGGCCCGGGGCATGTCCGCGCCGCGCTCTGGTCGCCCGCGGGGGACCTGATCGCCGTGCACGTGGCGCCCGGCGGCGGGGAGCTCACCGAGGTCCGTGTCGTCGCTGCCGACGGCGGCGGACCGCGCAGCCTGGCCGACGGCGGCGGCCCACGCCGCCTGGCCGGCGGGGACGGCCGTGCCGCCGTGCCGGCCCGCTGGACCGCCGACGGGCTCGCCCTCGTCGTCACCGAGTCCGACCGCGCCGACCGGACCGGGCGTACCGCCGCCGTGCTGGTCGGTCTCGACGGCCGGCGGGCCCGGCTCGCCGAGGGCGTCGCATTGCAGGTCTGCGACCTCGTCGACCTCGTCGCCCTCGATCACGGGGGCGACCCGCTGGTCGGCGCCTACCGGCTGCTGCTGCGGGAGGGGCCGCGCGGCGTTCGCCGCGCGATCGTCGTCGACGTCCGGCTCACCCCGCCGGCGGGCGGCGGTGCGGCCCACTCGTCGTGGGAGCTGCCCGGCGGCACCGCGACCGTCCTCACCGGCCGCTTCACCGCGGACGGGCGCCGGGTGCTGCTGGTGACCGACCTCGGCCGGGAGCGGGCCGCCCTGCTCGACGTCCCCGTGGACGCCCCCGGCTCCACGGTGGTGATCGCCGAGCGTCCCGACGCCGACGTGGAACGGTTCGCCCTGCTCGGCGGGGGCGAGCGGGCGGTCGTCGTCTGGAACGTGGCGGGACGCAGCGAGCTCACGCTCGTCGACCTGCCGAGCGGCCGGAGCCGGCCGCTGCCGGCACCGCCCCGCGACGTCGTCACCGCCCTGCTGGCCCGTCCCGGCGGCCGGGAGCTGGTCCTCGCCCTCGACGGCGCCGCGACCCCCGGGGAGCTGTGGACCTGCGATCTGACCGCCCGGGCCGCCGCCGGCCAGCCCGCGCCCGAGTTCGCCCGCTACCGATGTCTGGTCTCGCACGCTCCCACCCGGCCGGCGGAACTGGTGCGCCCCGTGCCGCACACCCTCACCGCGCATGACGGTCGGGAGCTGGCCGGCTGGTGGTACCGCCCGCCGGTGCCCCCGGGCCCGCTGCCGACCCTGGTGTACCTGCACGGTGGACCCGAGGCCCAGGAACGCCCGACGTTCAACCCGCTGTTCCACGCGCTGCTCGCCCGCGGGATCGCGGTGTTCGCGCCGAACGTGCGCGGCTCCACCGGGTACGGGCGGGCCTTCGAGGAGGCCGATCACGCCCACCGCCGGTTCGACGGCATCGAGGACGTGGCGAGCTGCGTGCGGGATCTCGTCGACACCGGCCTGGCCGACCCGGAGCGGGTCGGGATCGCGGGGCGCTCCTACGGCGGGTACCTGACGCTGGCCGCCCTGGTGCACTTCCCGCAGTTGTTCCGCGTGGGCGTGGACGTCTGCGGCATGGTCGACCTGGAGACGTTCTACCAGCACACCGAGCCGTGGATCGCGGCCTCCGCGGTGACCAAGTACGGCGATCCGGCCACGCAGCCCGCGCTGCTGCGCGCGCTGTCGCCGCTGCATCGGATGAGCGCGCTGGCGGCGCCGCTGCTCGTCGTCCACGGTNAGAACGACACCAACGTCCCGCTGATCGAGGCCGAGCAGACGGTGGCCGCGGCCACCGCCCGTGGCGTCGACTGCCGCTACCTGCTGTTCCCCGGCGAGGGGCACGAGGTGGTCGAGCTTGCCAACCGGGTCCGGTTCGTCCGGACCGCCGTCGACTGGCTGGCCGCGCACCTGCTCGCCCCGCGGCTGCCGCAGCCGCGCAGCGCCCCGCCCGCCTCGTCCACCCCGCCCGCCCCGCCCGCCCCGCCCGCCGGGCACGGTTCAGGTGGTCCGGCAGGTTCGTTCGAGCAGGACGAGCTCGCCCACCTCGTCGTCGTCGGCCCGGCCGATGGCGGCGAAGCCCAGGCGGGCGGCGACCGCCAGCGCCACTGCGGCGTGGGGTGGCAGGGTCATCAGCGCCCGGCGCACCCGAGGTTCGCGGAAGGCCCAGTCCAGCAGCAGGCAGCCGCTCTCGACCGCGTAGCCGCGTCCGGTGTGTCCGGCGAACGTCGCCTGGCCGAAGGTGACGCAGCCGTCGGCGTCGGGTGGGCCACCGAGGCCGGGTGAGGCGACGGCCGTGCCCGTGGACCGTTCGACGGCCAGCCACGTCCACCAACCGGCGGCCGCCGACTCGGTCAGCGACCGGCCGCGGACCGGGCCGAGGGCGGCGTCGAGCAGGGGCGGCGGCTGGATGCCGGCGGTGATCCGGGTGCCGGTGAGCGACTCCAGCTCGCCGCACCGCCCGTCGCGCAGCGCGCCGATGCCGGCCACGGTCAGCGGCCGCAGGACCAGCCGCGGGCCGCGCAGCACCGGCTCGGCGACGATCCCGGCCGGCGACCGACCGCGGACGTCCATCCCGCTGTCCTCCATGCCACTCACCCCGCCCCGGACCCCGCCCAGGACCCCGCCCCGGACTCCACCTCGTGCCGGCGTCACCAGGGCGTCACTCGCGCGCCGCGGGCCGCAACCGCCGACCGTTCACCGTCGACCGGCGGACCGATGGCCGCAGCAGAGTAGCCCGCCGCGGCGCCCGGCGGCGAATCGTTTTCCGGACGTCGCCGCGGCGGCGAAGGACCGCATCGGACGGATCCGCAGGCCCTGGTGGCCGGGCGTGACGCGCCCGCCGGGACCGGCGGCGGGGCCGCGGTGACCGACTCCATCGGTTCCGGCTGGACCTCCGCACACACATCACCTGATGGCACTGACACAATACGGCCCGTGAAAATCGAGGAGTTGGAGGCGGAGCGGACCTGGTTGGCATTCGACCCCATGCGCCAGTTGCGTCCGCATCTGACGTCGACGGGGTTCGTCCGGCTCGTCAACGAGGTGNAGCGGCCCGAGGGGTACCGACTCGTCGCGTCCTGGGACGGCGAGCTCGGCCGGGTCGCCGCCGCGCTCGGTTTCCGCCAGGTGAACTCGCTGGCCGCCGGGCGGTACCTGGCCGTCGACGACCTCACGACCCTGCTCGCCGCGCGCGGCCGGGGCCACGCCACCCGACTGCTCGCCTGGGCGGAGCGGGAGGCGCGCCGCCTCGGCTGCGAACACATCCACCTCGACGCCGACACCCACCGCCACGAGGCGCACCGCCTCGCCCTGCGCGCCGGCTACTCCATCTCCGCCTTCCACCTCACCCGCCGCGTGTAGTCGTCCGAGCAGGTCCGAAACGGCGCCGTGACCTACCGGGACGCGTCCTGACCGGATCGCCTGCGCACCGTCGAGGGGGTGCGCTGTCCCGGTCGGGGCCGTCGGCACGGATCCGCGTCGAGGCAGGGAGCGTTCGGCGTGGCAGCACGATCCCGACGGCCACCTACGCCTTCGACGCGTCGACGGGTCTGCCGGCGACGACCACCGCGGACAGCGTCACGCTCACCACGGGCTACGACTCGTGGGGCCAGGTGACCTCGCAGGCCGACGCCGACGGCAACACCGCGGCGACCACGTACGACATCGACGGCCGCATCGCGACGGTGAACGACGCAAGGGCACGTACACCTACACCTACATTGACGACGGTGGTTCGGGGGAGCATCGTGNCCTGCTGACGGGNCTCGGTGTCGGTGCTGGTAGCGCGTCGTCGACGTTCACGGCGGGTTACAACGCCGATGGCAAGCTGACGTCGCAGACGTATCAGAATGGCCTGGTCGCGGCGACGCGGTATGACGACAACTTGATTAAGCCGGTCGATGGATCAACTATGTGTCGGGCAAGAGGACGAACGACACCAAAGACTGAGATGCTCACGGAGCAGGGGCGGTTACGGTGGGCGGGCGGCACCGACACGGCGAGCCGATCGCGTTGTCTTACGTCAACGGCGGCTTGCGTGGAACCTGCCCTTGAGGCGATGTCGATCAGGACGGCTTTACCGCTCGTGCGGACACGGTGAGGGGGAAGTCAAGGTTCACCACGTCCAACTCCGCCACCGTCACGTCCTCGACAGTCAGGCCCTGGAGCGCGCAGACGGCGGCCAGGACGTTGCCATGGCCGCGCACGTCATCACCGGGCAGGCCGGCCGCGGTGAGTTCGGCGTGCAGCCCCGCGGGGGTCCACCGGCGCAGATCCGAGTCCCGGTCGTGGGGATCGAGCCGGGCGAGGGCGGGGACGGTGAGGAGCAGGACGCCGCCGGGGGCAAGGGACTGCCAGAGGTTCGCCAACGCCNCCTGAGGATCCACGTACTGGAGGACCTGGGTGACGATCGCGCAGTCGTAGGCCTGCGGGGGAAGGCTCCCCACCTTGTTCAGATCCGCGTGCAGGGTGAGATCCGGATTGTCCGCGTCGATGTCGACGATCGTCAGCTCGGCCGGCGCCCCGTAGAGGGTGCTGTAATGGGGGTTCTTCACCTCCATCACCCGGTTGCCGGTGTAGTCGGCGCGGTGGGCGGCCATGAAGCCGTCGATGTAGTGCCGGTCGACCGGCCGCCCCCGCTCGCTGCCGTACCAGGCGGAGAACGGGCTGGTCCGGCGCAGATTCCCCCACCGCACCGGGTGCCTCTGCCGGTTCGCCCCCCGCACCGTCGCCCGGGCGGCCGCCTTGCCGCGCCGGACAAACCCCGCCAGGTTCACCCGCATCCCCCGCTCTCGCGTCGGCGTTGTCGTAACCGTGTCGGGCCGGCCACTATTGGTACCACCCGAGACGGGACGATGTCCGGCTATTCGAGGGCGTGCTCATCGTCGACGACCACGGCTGGTGGAAGGGTGCGCAGCAGGCCGTCGGCGTGATCCCCGGCCGTTGGCCGGATCAGAACCAGCCGCGGCGGCGGCCGAGGTGCTCGAGCTGCTGGTGGAGCAGGCCGGCGAGGGCGTGCCGGTCGGTGTCGTGGTGGGCGAGGCGGAAGCGGCTGAGCTCGTCGCGGCCGGAGGACAGCAGCCCGCCGCGGCGGTCGGCCTCGAGCACGACGTCCATCCCGGCGCCGTCGACGAGGAAGGTCACCTCCAGCTCGGAGATCCGCCGGGCGTACTCGCCGGCCGGCTTGAGCTCGATCTCCTGGTAGAAGGGCAGGTCGGAGCCGTGCAGCCGGCCCTTCTCGACGTCCGCGGACCTGAAGTGGAAACCGAGGTCGCCGAGCGCCGCCAGCACCGCCTCCTGCACCGGCAGGGGATGCACGCCGACCGGGTCCAGGTCGCCCGGGTCGACCGCGCCGGAGATCGACAGCTTCGTCCGCACGCCGATCTTCATGCCGTGCAGGTGCCAGCCGCCGACGTCGGTGATCGGCGTCTGCCACGGCACGGGCAGCTCGAACCGGCCGCTGATCTGCTGGCCCGGATGGATGGTGAAGCCCCCGCCGACCTGCTGGGTGCCGAAGGTGACCTGCTCGTACCAGGTCGAGTCGTCCCGCTCGACCTCGACGGTCGCCTCCAGGGCGACGAGGACCTTCTCGACCTCCTGGTCGACCTTGCCGCCGGAGATCGTCGTCGTGCCGGTCACGACCTGACCCGGCAGCGTCTCCGGACGGTCCAGCACGGTCTCGACCTCGGCAGCCCCCACGCCGAGCCGCGACATGAACCGCTTCATCCCNATCGTGCGTCCGTCCCCTTCGTCGACTGATCCCGGCGCCGTCGCCGGACACGCTCTCACATCTCTACGACAGCCCGACCAAGGGAAACAGCCGCAGGTCGGCAAGGTGACATCGGTCGGGACGCTCGGGACAGTCCGTGACGAAGGTGGAGGACGCCGACGGGGTGGGGCATCCGCCTGCGGGGCGAACCGGTACCATTCCGCTTCGTGACCTGCATCGTCGGGGTTCAGCAGGACGGCCGGGTCGTGATCGGTGGGGACAGCGCCGGTGTGGCCGGCTGGTCCATCACCGTGCGCGCGGACACCAAGGTGTTCCGTAACGGTGAGTTCATCATGGGTTTCACCGACTCGTTCCGGATGGGCCAGCTGCTCCGCTACAGCCTCGTCCCGCCCGTGCCCCAGGACTGGGACCTCGACCGGTTCATGGCGACCGACTTCATCGCGGTCGTGCGTGACTGTCTGCGTGACGGCNGGTTCGCGCGCAACGACTCCGGCAACGAGAGCGGCGGGCTGTTCCTCGTCGGGATCCGCGGGCACCTCTACCGCATCGACTCGGACTACCAGATCGGCCGCAGCGTCGACGACTACTACGCCGTCGGCAGCGGCGACGAGTACGCCTGCGGCTCCCTGCACAGCACCCGCGGCCTCGACGCGGAGCAGCGCGTGCAGCTCGCGCTGGAGGCCGCCGCCCACCATTCGACGGGCGTCTGCCCGCCGTTCCACATCGTCTCCTCCGACGACGTCTACGCCCCCGACGGCTCCGTCAACGCCGGCTGACCACCGTCGGTGGGATCAGCGGTGCGCGGTCATGCTGGCGTTGTCCCCGGCTTGGCGGGCCGCCTCCGGCGTTGGCGGAGTGCGTGGATGGACTCGACGTGGCGGGTGGCGCGGGCGAGGATCCCCGCCGGCTGCGGCCCGGGAACGATGGGTGGTGCTCCGACGAGAACCCGGCCGTCGACAGTGCGTGCGGTGACGGTGCCACCCGCGTCCCGGCCGAGGCTGATGTTCTCGTCGTGCACCGCCCGATGATGGGTCGAGCAGAGCAGCAGCAGCCGATCGATGTCCGTGTCGCCTCCGCGGCCCCACCAGGTGAGGTGGTGCAGGTGCAGCCAGCGGGTGTGCCCGCAGCCCGGGTACTGGCAGTGGCCCTGGTCGCGCAGGTAGACGGCGTCACGAAGGCGCTGTCCGGGGAAACGGTGCCGCCGGCCAAGGTGCAGCGGGTTGCCGTCAGGGTCGGTGACCAGGGCGCGGATCAGCCCGTCGCAACCCAGACGCTCCAGAACGTGCCGCGACAGCCCGACGCCCCCGTCGACCTGCGCCCACGCCCCGGTCCCGATCCGCGCCACCCCCCACAGCCCCTCTCCTNCATCATCGGCGGCCATGGTGGCGTCGTCTGTCGGGGTGTCGCCGGCGGTCTGGGTGGTGAGGTGCACGGTCAGGGTGTGCCCGGGGCTCATCAGGCCCGGAGCGGGCCGGTCGAGGAACCCGTCAGCCAACGCGACCAGCGCGTCGGCGTCACGCTGGCGATCCCGCCCCGCCCCGACCCTCTCCCCGTCCGCCGGCATCCCATCGCCCACCGCATCACCCGCACCCGCATCGCCGGTGCCGGTGCCGGTGCCGCCCGCGGCTTCGCCGTCTGATGCTTCGCCGTCGGCTGGGGGGTGGTCGGGGGCGAGGGGGGCGGTGTCCTCCAGGCTGGTCCGGGCGGCGTTCAACGCCGCGATCAGCCGGGCACCCTCGTCCGCGGACAACACCGCACGCAGACGCAGCGTCCCGTCGCCGTCAAACGTCCACGTCACCCGCCGTGCCGCCTGACGGGTCTTCGGGTCCCCGTTGGCCTGCCGGTAGGAACGGACGAGACGTTCCATCTGCCCCGCCGAGCAGCGTCGAGCCCGGGTCAGCCACATGCCTTCGGTCGCGGAATCGGCGACCCGGGTCACCGCGCGGACCTTCGCATACGACAGCATGCCCGCCGCGAACGCCGCCCGGATCAGCGGAAGGCCCTCCAACGCCCGGGCGGTGGCGACCTGTTCGCGGGCGGTGCGCAGGCCGAGGCCGCACCGCCACGCCAGCCAGTGCGCACACGAACCCATCCCGACCCCCGACCAGCCCCCACGCCGATCGAACGCCGCCACCGCCAGCAGCCACCCACACGTCGCCGCCGAGATCCGCCCCGCCCACCGGCAGATCACCTCCTCCACCTCCTCCAACGGCACCGCCTCGACATCCACGCCGATCAGCGCGGACACCTCCGACGACGGGAGGGACGGCAGGGGAGGAGGGGACGTGGACGCTGTGCTCATCAGGATCACCGGGCCAGAGATGTCATCGGTCAACGGACGCCGGCATCGTCGCACCCGNCACCGACAAGAACCCACCACAGNATCAACCGGGGCGGGTCGGATCCCGGCGGTCCGGGAAGGCCCCTGATGTTCCGCGGAACACCGCCACACACCACCGTGCGGACCCGAGCCCCTGCCCCGGCGGCCATGTGGGGATCGAGAGCAACAGGCGATCGTAGAGTTCCGCGGAACCCGAGCCAAACGGAGTCGATCTACGGCTGTGAGCTGTTCCGCTAGGTGGCGGCGGGGTTCAGGATCGAGCGGATCTGGGCGTCGGAGAGCTGGTAGGAGTAGTCGCGACCCGGGTGATCTGGCCCGGTATCCGGACCGACCGGCCGGTCACGTCGACCACCGTGCGCTGCGCCTGCGCCGCGGTGGAACCCTGCCCCGACGTGGACACGGTCCGGATGGGTCCGGACCACCGGGCGGGCCAGCAGCGGGCAGTCGTCGCCGCGTCGGACCGGCTGGCGCAGAGTGTTCGCGAGGCGGACCCCGGGATGGTCGGGGTCGCTGGAGGCGGCCAAGTCGAGGATCGAGCCGAGACTGCGACCCAGGGCGAGCTGCGGCACGGCGTCGATCGACTGACTGTGGAACAGCAGGACCGGGGCCGCGAGATCGAGTCCGTCGATCTCGGCGCCGAGGACCGGCCCCAGAGGGCGGACGCGCAACGGTTGGAACCAGCGCTGTTGGCGCTGTCGTGGCTGTTGGCGCTGTCGTGGCTGTCGGCTGCCGTGGCGATCGGTCCGGGNGGGCCGGCCACTCGTGGCTGACGATGTCCGTATCGATCCGCTGTCACGCTGCGTGATCACTAGGGCGTGTAGTTACTTCCGCGGGACCGTGCCCTGCGGCGCGACCTGCCACCGCGACGACGCTGGCATGGTCCTGGCGGTTCCGCGGAACCGGGCCGGCGCCGTCGGAGGTGAGCCCGACGTCACCGACGACCCCGGCGCCCATGACCAGACGTTCCCACGGCGATGCCTCGACGGTCCGGGGTCGGGTGGCGCCGACACGCCGCCTGATCACAATCACAGACGCGACCTAGGTGCGATCGAGGGTGCGGCTGGTCGGCGGCACGGTGGGCCTGCGGCGGGTGGCCCTGCGGCGGGTGGCCCTGCGGCGGGGGTGGCATGGGGGCGTGAGTGGGTCAGCGACGCAGGCGCTCCACGGCCAGTGCGGCGAGTGCGCGGGGGCCGGCGACCGGGGTGAAGCGGTCGGCGGCGGCGCTGAGCGCGGCGTACTCGTCGGCGGCGAGGTCGATGTCGGCCGCCGCCGCGTTGCTCTCCACCTGGTCGACGCCGGACGCCCCCGGGATCGCCACGACCCGCGGATGGCGGATCGTCCACGCCAGCGCGATCTGGGCGGGGCTCGCCCCGTGCGCGGCCGCGACCTCGCGCAGCACGTCGAGCAGAGGCGTCGCCCGGGCGAGGTTCTCGGTCCCGAACAGCGTGTTGGCGGCCCGGACCCGGCCGCTCGGCCGGGTGGTCACGTCGTAGCGACCCGCCAGCAGGCCCTGGGCGAGCGGGCTCCAGGCGATGACGATCCGGGACTCGCGGGCGGCGAAGTCGAGCAGCGCGGCGCCATGGCGCGGCCGGGCNAGGCTGTACTCCACCTGGTTGGACAGCACCGGCGCGCCGAGGGCCGCGTCGGCCTCCTGCCAGCGGGCCAGCGAGTAGTTGCTGACCCCGACGTCCCCGACGAGGCCCACGGACCGCAGCGCGGTCATGCCCCGCATCGTCCAGCGGTCCCGGATCGCCGGGTTGGGCTGGTGAACCTGGTAAAGGTCGAGATGGCGCACGCCGAGGCGGTGCGCGCTGGCGACCGCGCGCTGCTCGACGACCGGGCCCACCGGCACGACCGGCAGGAGCTTGGTCGCCACGTATGCCCGGTCGAGCGCGCCGGGGACCGCGGCCAGCGCTGCGCCGAGGATGCGTTCGCTGCGTCCCAGGCCGTAGACCTCGGCCNAGTCGAACAGGGTGATCCCGAGCTCGAGCGCCCGGCGGACGATGAGCGCGGCGTCGGTGTCGGCGTAGCGGCTGCCGTACCCCCACTGCCCGGAGCCGAACTGCCAGGTGCCCAGGCCGATCTTGGAGATCCTCTTCGGGCTGGTGGTGACGGAGCCCTCCACGTAGCGCATCCGCCCAGTGAACGCCAACCTCCCCGCGGGAGGCGACAGGAGGTGTCACGCTGGTGACCTGCCACGGTGACGCGCGCGTGGTGTCCCGTGGGCGACAGCGTCCGCGTGCCCGGCGTGTTCGGCTGGGCAGGTGGGTAGCTGCTACCTTGCCCGCAGTCCGATTCGTGCGGATGCGGGCGCAGGTGGTGGGCCGGGCCGCCGGCCGTCGTGGCAGGCGCCGGGGCGGCGGCAGGCGAGTGGAGGGAGCGCGTTGGTCACCCAGTTCAGCCGCGGGCAGAAGGCGCAGCTCTCGGCGGTCACCCAGAGCACCGACCTGTACGTCGGGATCCAGATCAACGCGCCGGGGGAGTGGGATGTGTCCTGCTTCGGCCTGGACGGCGACGACCGCCTCTCCGACGACCGGTACTTCGTCTTCTTCAACCAGCCCGCCTCGCCGGAGAAGTCCGTCGAGCTCCTCGGCCCGCAGTCCGGGGACACCCAGGCGTTCCGGGTCAGCCTCGACCGGGTGCCCGCCTCGATCGGCCGGCTGTCGTTCTGCGCGGCGCTCGACGGCGCGGGCAGCGCCGCCGCGATCACGTCGGGCTACCTGCGCATCGTCGTCGGCGGCGCCGAGGTGCTGCGTTACTCCTTCACCGGCGCCGACTTCACCACCGAACGGGCGGTGATGATCGGGGACGTCTACCGCAAGGGCGTGTGGCGCGTCGCCGCGATCGGCCAGGGCTTCCAGGGCGGCCTCGCCGAGCTCATCCGCTCCTACGGCGGCGAGGTCGCCGAGGAGGAGCCGCCGCCCGCGCCGCCCCGCCATGATCAGCGCAAGGCGCCCACCCCGCCGCCCGCTGCGCCGGGCCAACCCGCGCCGGCCTACGGCGGTGGCCAACCCGCGCCGGCCTACGGCGGCGCGCCGGTGCCCGCCGGCATGCCCGGCGCCCAGCCGCCGGTGGGGGCCTTCGGGGGTCCCGAGCCGCTGCCGTCGCAGGTCCAGCCGACCCCGCCGGGGGCGATGAACAGCCTCGCCCCGTACCGGGAGGTGCCGACGGCCGGGCGCTGGACCCAGCAGAACGGCAAGCTGGTCAAGGTCACCCTCGGTCCGGACGCGCTGGCGCTGCGCGGGTCGATGGTCGCCTACCAGGGCAACGTCGAGTTCGACTACAAGGGCGGCGGGCTGCGCGGCCTCATCGAGGGCAAGCTGACCNGCCAGAGCCTCAAGCTCATGACCTGCAAGGGATCCGGCGAGGTCTTCCTCGCCCAGGACGCCGCGGACCTGCACATCGTCGAGCTCGGCAGCTCGTCGCTGTGCATCAACGCGAAGAACCTGCTGGCGATGGACGCCACCGTCCGGACCGAGGTGCGCCGGATCGAGAGCGCCGGCATTCCCGGCGGCGGCCTGTTCCACTTCGAGGTCTCCGGNCCGGGCTCGGTGGTCGTCATGACCAAGGGGTCGCCGATGACCCTGCCCGTGCAGGGCCCGACGTTCGCGGACATGAACGCGCTGGTCGCGTGGACGACCGGGATGCGGGTCAGCGTCTCGACGCAGGTGCGGATCTCCCGGCAGATCTACGCGGGCAGCAGCGNGGAGGCCCTGGCCCTNCAGTTCATGGGATTCGCCGGTCATTTCGTCGTCGTCCAGCCGTACGAGGTCTGAGCGTGNCGACGATCGTGGGAGCGGGCCCGGCGGGTCGCCCGCCGGCGGGAGGGAGNGGGCCGTGCAGGGCAGCCTGATCGAGCACTACGGGCCGACGCCCGTCTTCGAACGGATGAGCAAGCACGGCTCCAAGATCGTCAAGGTGGTCCTGAACCCCGGCCAGGACCTGTTCGCCCGGGTCGGGTCCATGATCGCCTATGAGGGGCTGATCGACTTCAACCCGCAGCCGCCGCAGCTCGGCCGGATCGCGTCGTCCTGGGCGACCGGCGAGGGCGTGCCCCTGATGACGGCGACCGGCCAGGGCCTGCTCTACCTCGCCGACTACGGCAAGGAGGTCATCGTCGCGCANNTCGCCGGCGAGGGCCTGTCGGTCAACGGCAAGAACATCCTGGCCTTCGACGCGGCGCTGGAGTGGAAGATCGAACGCGTCCGCGGCGTCACGATGCTGTCCGGGATGGGGATGTTCAACGTGGTGCTGCGGGGCCACGGCTGGGTCGCCCTGACCGCGAAGGGCAACCCGATCGTGCTCGACACCCGGGAGGCGCCGACGTTCGTCGACACCGACGCCCTCGTCGCCTACACCGACGGCCTGCGCGTCGAACCTCGGCGCACGGCGCGCCTCGGCGGCCTGATCGGCCGCGGCTCCGGTGAGGCCTTCCAGCTCGGGTTCTCCGGGCAGGGCTTCGTCGTCGTCCAGCCGAGCGAGGACGAGCGGCCGACCATGTCGCTGCGGGGCTGACGCGCCATGGGATCCAAAGACGGCGGGCGGTTCGTTGACGGGATGGGCGGCGGCGGCGCGAGCCGGGCGCGGCGGNCGGCGGAGAGGACTGCGGCATGACGCAGGGCGGGGCGTACGGCGGTCATCCGGGCGGTCCCGGCGGCGGCTATCCCGGTGGTCCGGGCGGCCCCGGCTACCCGCNTCCCGGTCCGGGCTATCCGGGTCCGGGCTATCCGGGTCAGGGCTATCCGGGTCAGGGATATCCGCCCGCGCCCGGTCAGCCCGGTCCCGGGTATCCCGGCCAGGGTTACCCGCCGGCACCCGGTCAGCCCGGCCCCGGCGGCTACCCGGGTGGTCCGGGTGGTCCTGGTGGGCCGGCCGGCGGGATCCGCAGCAGCCTGCTCGACAATCCCGAACGGCCCTCCGACGAGCCGTTCTCCCTGCAGAACAGCAAGATGCTGCGGGCGACGCTCGGCGCCCGGGGGATGCGCGAGTTCTACGCCCGCAAGGGCGCGATGGTCGCCTACCAGGGCGCCGCGAACTTCGACGCCCACTGGGAAGGCTGGGGAGGGCAGTTCCGCAGCTTCTTCAGCGGCGGCGAGGGCCTGAACCTCATGCAGGTCTCCGGCTCCGGCTCGGTCTTCCTCGCCAACCAGGCGCAGGACATCCACATCCTCGACCTGGCCGGCGACGGGCTGACCGTCGACGGCAAGAACGTACTGGCCTTCAACTCCGACCTGAACTGGGACCTGGTCCGGGTCGACAGCCAGGTCGGCATCGCCGGCGTCGGCTCCTACCAGGTGGAGCTGCGCGGCAACGGCAAGGTCGCGGTCTGCACGTCGGGCGCGCCGCTGGTCATGCACGTCACCCACCAGAACTACTACTTCGCCGACGCGGACGCCGTCGTCGGCTGGTCGACCAACCTGCAGGTGTCGATGCAGGCGGCGGTGACGTCCTCGGCGGTGTGGCGGCCGCGCGGCAACACCGGGGAAAGCTGGCAGATGCAGTTCAGCGGCGAGGGCTTCGTCATCGTGCAGCCCTGCGAGCTGCTGCCCCCGTACAACGCGCTGGCCGGCGCCGGCGCGGCCGGCCACTTCGGCCTCGGCCAGGGCGGCTTCGCCGGCAACCAGCTCGGCGGCCACCACGGCCAGGGCGGCCAGGGTGGGCCGGGCGGCGGCTTCGGTGGCGGTGGGCTCGGCGGCTTCGGCGGTTTCGGCGGCGGCGGCATGGGCGGCCTGTTCGGCAACCGCTGACGCCGTCGGTCGGCCGCCCGGCCGGTGGCGGAGGCAGCTACGGCTGCGGTGGTCGACGCGGGCGGGGCAGGGCGCTCGCCCGCGAGAGCAGGAACACCCCGCCCACGACGAGGACGGCGGAGACCGCGACGCCGGCGATGACCCCGGACCCCCTCGGAGCGGGGACCCCGAACACCAGGACGCCGAGTGCGTACGCGGCGGTCGGGTTGGTGATGTTCATGGNGGTGACCGCCGCGGTCAGCGGACCGACCGCGTAGGCCATCTGGCCTAGACACAGGCTCGTCAGTGTCACCCCGCAGAGGGCATAGGCGAACCAGTGCGTCACTGTCGCGTCGAACCCGTTGTCGAGGGTTTCGTCGGTCGCCTGTTTGAGCAGCAGCGCGCTCAGCGCGAAGAACAGACCGGCGGCGACGCCGAACAGCGCCGCCCGTGCCGCCGGCCGCCGCCCGCGCGACGCGGCGACCAACATCGCGGCGAACGCGACGATGGCGATGATCGCCCACATCAGGCGTACCTGGTCGAGCGGCGGACGGGTGGGTAGCCGATCCTGCACGCCGAGCAGCAGCGCGAGCCCGGCGCAGATCGCCGCGATGGCCCACCAGGCCNTGCGGGCCATCCGCAGACGGGTGCCCACCAGGCCGAGGGGGAGCGCGAACAGCAGCTGGGTGACCATGAGCGGCTGCACCTCGGCGAGCGATCCCAGGTGCAGCGCGAGGGCCTGGGTGAGGAAGCCGGCCAGGTTCGTCAGCCAGCCCACCAGCCACAACGGCTCGCGGACGAGGTCGAGCAGGTGCCCGAAGCCGGGCACGGCCCGGTCGTGGTCGTCGCGGGCCACGAACCGGCTGCGGCCCGCGGCGCGCTGCTGGAGAGCGGCCGACGACGCCAACAGGAACGCGGCGAGCAACGCGAGCGGAATGAACAGCGGCACGGGCGGTGGAGGCGATCAGTGGGTGCGACCCCGGCCGGCGGCAGCCGGCGCGGGACGGTACAGCGGTCGCGTCGCGGCCCCGCTGCGGTCGTGGGCGCCTGCGCCCAGGCCGTGGCTGCACCCGGGATCGACCGGCTGAGGATGATCATCCGGGCCGGGCACGTTGGAGTCGATGGCCCGTAATGTACCGGTCCGGCCTGGTCCGGACCGGCGGCTGGGGCACCGGTCGAGCGGCCTTACCACCCGAACCGGCTACCTCGCAGCGTGTCATCGATATGGGCCCCGTCCGGGCTGGTCACCCGTACGTTGTCAGTTGCCCGCGCATGACAGGAATGCGGGACCGATCGGGTCTTCCCGCCCTTGATTTCCAGGCAGGGGGGCGGGCCCGCGGTGACCTGTTCGGGGGGGAAGGACGGCGATGCTGACGCCGGTGCTGATTCTGGGGGGACTAGTACTCGTGCTCGCGGCGGCGGTGGGACTGACCCGCCACACGCCCGACCCCGAGACGTTCTCACCCGACCAAGATCCATACGAGCAGTGGGCGACGTCGACCGTCGACGCCGACGCCTGGGGACCGCTGCCCGAGCGGACCCGCAGGGACGCCGGTGCCGGCCTTCCCGACGCCGACGAGCCCGCCTCCGCGCCTACTGCCACTCCTGCGACTCAAGCCACTCAAGCCACGCCCACGTTCCCGCTCATCCCGCGACCCCGCCCGGCCGTGTCACCGCCCGCCGGGGTCCCGTCCGTCGCCGTCCCATCCGCCGGCATCTCGGCGGGGCCGGCGCCGGCTGCGGTCGCCGCGGGAGACAGCGCGAGCGCCGGAACCAGGGCCGCCTCCGCGGCGCCGGCTCTCGCCGCGTCCGGAGACGACGCGGGAACGAGCGAGCCGAGCACCCCCGCTCCGGACGAGGGCGCGCCCGCCCCGACGGGCGACGACGCCCCCGATGACGCCGGGCGGGAGAGCCCCGCCGCCGAACCCGAAAGAACCCCCGCGCCGAGGACCGTGCCCCCGTCCTCTCGGCCGGCGGCGCCCCCGCAGCTCCCGCAGCCACGGACCCCGCCGGCCGCGCCGGCGCCGCGCCATCCGTCGGCCCCCGCGGGATGGCCGCGGCATCCGTCGCCGTCCGCTCCGCCTCCGCGGCTTCCGGCGGAGTCCACGCCGCCGGGCGCCGCCCCGAGGCGGGTTCCGGCCCAGCGGCCACCCCTCGCGCGTCGGCCGCCATGCCCCCGGCCGACGCTCGTCCCGCGCGGGCGCTCGTCGCCCGCCGGCCCGCCGCCCGCGCCGGTGACCGGCACCGACGGCTGACCGCTGGGCACCCCCCGGCGCGGGCGGGCGGAGCGGGTCGCCCCCGCGACCCCACCGCCGCCCGCGCCGGGCAGGGACGGTTCGCCGGCCGCGGCGCGCACGGTCCCGGTAGCTGTGGCCGCACCGGTAGCGTGGCGGCACCGCAACCGTGCCGTGGACGCAAGGAGCGCGCCATGCCCGTCGGGGACCGCCGCATCGTCGACCTGTCCCATCCCATCGTCGACGGCATGGTGACCTACCCGGGCCTGCCCGGTCCGCGGATCTCCACGTGGACCAGCCGGGCCGCTTCGGGGGAGCGGCTCGCCCCCGGGGTGTCGTTCCACATCGCCGCCGTCGACCTCGTCGCGAACACCGGGACCTACCTCGACGCCCCGTTCCACTTCCACGCCGACGGCCCGGACGTCGCGGCGCTCGATCTGGCCCGGCTGGTCGACGTGCCGGCCGTGGTGGTCCGAGCGGGCGGGGCACGGGCCGTGGGCGCCGAGCGGCTGCCGGCCGCCGCCGAGCTCGCCGGGCGGGCCGTGCTCGTCCACACGGGCCATGCCCGGCACTGGGGAACCGAGGCGTACTTCGGCCCGGCGCCGCACCTGACCCGGGCGGCCGTCGACGTCCTCGTCGCCGCCGGGGCGCTGCTGGTCGGCATCGACTCGCTGAACATCGACGACGTCGACGACCTGGCCCGTCCCGCCCATCAGGGTCTGCTCGGCGCCGGCATCCCGATCGTCGAGCACCTCACCGCCCTGGACGAGCTGCCTGACGGCGAGCCGGTCCGCCTGACCGTGCTGCCCGCGCCCGTGNGCGGCATGGGCACCTTCCCCGTGCGCGCCGTCGCCGTCNTGGCCTGACCGCCGCCCGGTAACAGGGGATCAATACCCCCGGTGGGCGGTCCGNGAGGCCAGCACGTCATGCAGAATGTTGACGCGTCGCTGCAGATAGCGGGTCTGNGAGCCGAACCAGCCCGGCGCCCAGAACCAGGACGTGAAGACGCCGACCCGGGTCGGTGAGCCGACGAGCGCATGCGCGGCGTTGAGTCGCTTGGCTGTGGCGCCGAGGCCGACGAGGCCCCAGATCGGGATGATCTGGTTCCACCACTGGCTGTTCGCCGTGCGCGGCTGGCCGAGGATCGTGGACAGCTCGCTGTTGATCCTGTCGTACCAGATGAAGTAGTAGATCGAGAACGTGATCACGCAGAGCCACCACAGGCCCCACGCGCCCTGCTTGCGCGGAACGGGGGGAATCGCGCCGAACGGCGGCTGAGCCGAGGCGGCCGCCCAGCCGGGCTGGGGTGACAGCGGCNCATTCGGTGTCTGAGNCGGCCACAGGTCGGCGCGCGGCGCAGCCCTCTGTTCGCTGCCCGTCGGATAGTTTGCCTCGGTCATCGGACCCCCCTATGGATCATCATGGTTCTTCCCGAAAACCAAAGATCTCCGGGGGGCCGGAGTGTAGTCCGAACCGTGGAACTGTAAATAGCCAGAGGAGTCGCGGAGCCTGACACAGACGTCCGTCCGCCCCGTGTCGAGACCATCGCGTCTGTGCGCTGCCATCCGCCCGCCACCGTCAACGACGCCGCCATGGACGTCGGGAACGTCGCGCGCCAGGTCGGCGGAGATCTACGCGAAAGTAAACCGGGGCGTCGCACCCGCCGCTCATTCGCTCTCTACTGGACGGTTTCCTGACCATGGCCGTCGCGCACCCTGACCATGTCCAAGCCGGTCACCTCGTAACGACGCCCGGAGCCCGCCTGGGTGCCACGGAGGGTCCTCGGTCAACTCGTGGTCGACAAGGTAACTGGGGAACTCCCCGCTTTGCAAGACGCCCGGGTGCGGCCGAGTTGCCCGCGGCGTTCGGCTCTGCAAGGGCATCGCCATCCTTGCCGGCGGCTGAACGAACTAATCTACGCGAACGTAAACTGAGGGGCGAACCCGTTCTTGATCAGAACGGTGCCCGCGGACTGCAGGGAATTCATCGCGGCGAGTTGTTCGCCGATGTCGGAGCCGTCGGTCCAGCAGGCTTCCAGGTTCCTCAGGAGTTGCGTGAACGTGTCGATGAACTCGTCCTGACCGGGTGCGCCGGGCTGGTGGGGCGAAAAATCATAGACCGCCGGCCTTTGTATGATGGCGCCCGAGTACTCGAAGCCAGATCCCACCTCGACTATCGTCCTACCGTAGTAGATCTCCGCGAACGTGTAGTAATGTGCGAGNGTGTCTGGATCAAATGTGCCCTCGTCGGGCGATGCGCTGGTGCCCTCGCCCTGCGCGGTGATCTCGCTGATGGCATTCACGGCATCCGCGACCGTGTTGACGGCGGACAGCAGGTCGNCATAACTCACCTGGTTCGGCGCCGGGTACTGGGGCAGTGAACCCGTGGGGAATACGGTCTCGAAGCCAGTGCTGATCGCGTCGTAGAACTGGCCGATCGTCGGCTCTGCCGGCGGNGGGGGCGGCGGCGGCGCGTCCGGGGGCGGCGGCACAACGGGGCCCTTCTCCGGATACTCGATGGCCATAAACGTCCGCAGCGCCTGGTCTCCCAGCGGTGCCAGCGCGACGACCAGGCCGGGATGGACGCCGCCGGGCAGTCCTACGGTCGGATAGACGGGAACGAGATCCGGCGTGGCNATCTCGCCCTTGAGCGAGGCGCCGGTGGCGGTGTACAGGTTGCAGACCTGGCCGAAATGTCCCATTTCCTGGATCGCCACGTTCCCGATGCTGTAGCTCACGCTGCCCGGGGCGCCGCTGTCGTTGACGGACCACTGGGCGCACAGATACGGCGGAATGGTCGAGAACTCCAGCTGGATGGCGGTGAGCAGGGAGGCCTGCAGTTCGGGGATACTGTTGATCCCGTTCTTGACGGTCTCGCGAATCGTCCTTCTAGGTGACACGGAAACGTCCCNTTGTGTGTTCTGGGCGAGCCGTCGCCGTGTCCTGGCTCGGAGCGACGCCCGCCGAGCGTCGGCTGTCATCTAGGGTAGACCGATCGGTAGGAGAGCGGATCGGTGTTTTGTCAATTCGACCAGCGTCTCGGCCACGATCCGGGTGCCGACCGGTCCGAGATGCCGTGACTCGCCCAGCAGCTCGGCCTCCTTGAGGAGGTAGTACCAGAGATAGGCGGGTCCGGTGGAGTCGAGTTGCTGGTCGGTCAGCGGTGTTTCCCCGACCTTCTGGCCGGTCAACTCTCGTTCTGCAGCCAGGTGGTGACGGACAGGGTCCGTGTGGAGGGGCCGTCCGGGTCGTCGGCGGGTCGGTTGCCGCGGGTGACGGACCGTTCGGCGATTCGCCAGCCCTGCGGCGTGCGGACCACGGTGTCCTGGTAGTCACCCGATCCTGCGGTGCCGTCGCCGCGGATGACGAAGTACTTCGCCCAGACTCGCAGCGTGTCGTCGTCGACCCGGTGCACGGCGATGTCGGTGGTGTGGTGCGGGAACATCACCCGCCCGAACGGAAGACCGCTCGTGACCTGGGCCAGCGGCGCCCCGCCCATGACCGCGTCGTCGGTGTACGCCGTCGGCGCCGCGTCCAGCGCGATGTTGTCGAACAGGTACGGATGCTTGGCGAGCAGACTGGACACCTCGGCGTAGGTGGCCGCGTCGACCGGCACGATCCTCACGCCCACGGTGCCTGCCCGTCGGCGACGGCGGCCGGGCCGCCGTGGCGCGGGTGGACGGCCCGTCTGGCCACCCGCCAGCCGGCGGGTGTCTCGGTGAGCACGTCGACGACGTCGGCGCTCGCGACGCTGCCGTCGCCGGCGATCGTGATCAGCCGACTCCAGGCGGCCAGGCCGCCGGGGACCTGCTTCACCTCCGTGTTGACGGTGTGGTGCGCGGGGGACGTCGCGCCGTCGAGGGCCGGCGGGTCGACGAACACCTGCGCCAGCAGTTCCGCGTCGCCGTTGTCGACCGCGTGGCCGTAGAGCGCGAGGACCTGAAGCACCGCCGCGGTCTGCTCGCCGGTCGCGTCGCGCAGCGCGGCGAACGCGGCGTACGTCTGCGGCAGGCGGTGCTGCTCCACCCGCACGTCGGCGCTGTCCCGCACGCCCCCGGGCGGGTGGCCGCCGACCCGCAGGTGCCCGGCGATGTGGTCCGTCGTCATGGCCTGGGACGTTAGTTCACCTGCCGACACGGTGTACCCCGTAACCGGGAACGGCAGGGGCGTGCCGTCCCGTCTACGAGGATCGGGGGGAGGAGGATCGGGGTGAGTCCGGGACGCCGGTGGACGAGGGCACCGAGCCGGCGGGGNGGCGGCGGTCGGNGGCCAGTGCGGCGAGCCAGGCGTCCGTGGTGGCGACGGCGGCGAACCCGGTGTGCAGGACCGTGAGGACGGTGGTGTGCAGGGTGCGCGCGTCCACCGCGCCCACCTCGTTGCGGTAGTCCAGCGTGCCGGTCGCGTCCTCGAGGACCTCGACGGCGAACCCGGCATGCGAGGCCTGCCGTGCGGTGGTGTCCACGCAGTGTTGCGTCATGTAACCGACCAGCGTGACGGTGTCGACCNCTCGCTCGCGCAACCACCTCTCCAGCCCGGTGCCGGTGAACGCCCCGGGTAGNCGCTTGGTGAACAGCGTGTCGCTGGGGCGGTCGGCGACCACGGGATGAAGCTGCCAGCCGGTGGTCCCGACGGCGAAGATCGGGGATGTGGCCGGGGCGTCCTGCTGGATCACGGCGATCGGCACGCCGCGGTGGCGGGCGGCGTCCATCGCGCGGCCGATCGAGGCCAGCGATTCCGTGAGCGGCGGGTAGGCGATCGGTAGTGCTCCCTCCTCGTACTCCCGCTGGACGTCGATGACGACAAGTGCGCGGTTGACCATCGGTGGTTCCTCCCTGCTGGTCCAGGCGGCGGCAGGCCCGGCGGCTCCCGGCCCGGCGCCCACCCGCTTTGCCCGCGTTGGGAGTCGGTCCGNCCGACGCAGACCAGCGTCCGTGCTGCGCCGCCGCGGCGAGAGTGACCTGAAGGCCATCGTTCGATAGATTCAAGCCATCGGGCGCCGGCGCGCGAGGGGAGCGAGGCTCTGGTGCGAGACGCTGACACCGTCGCCGTCGTGTTCGGACAGGACATGCCGATCTTCGAGGCGTCGATCCCGACCCGGGTGTTCGGCCCGGTCCACCCCGAGGTGCCGGCCCACACGGTGCTGGCGGTCGCCGCCGAACCGGGCCCGCTCACCACCTCGGCCGGGATCTTCGTCGATCCGCCGCACGGTCTCGACGCGCTCGACGCGGCCGGCACGGTGATCGTGCCGGGCTGGCGGGTGCCGGGCGGCGCGCCTGCGCCGGAGGCGCTGCTCGCGGCCCTCGTGGCGGCGCGCGACGGTGGTGCCGTCGTCGCCGGCCTGTGCCTCGGCGCGTTCGTCCTGGGCGCCGCCGGCCTGCTCGACGGACGGCGGGTCACCACACACTGGCGGTTCGCTGCCCGGCTCGCCGCCGATCATCCGCGGGCGACGGTCGACGCGGACGTGCTCTACGTCGACGAGGGTGACATCGTGACCAGCGCGGGCAGCGCCGCGGGGATCGACGCGTGCCTGCATCTGCTGCGCCGGGCCCGCGGGTCCGCCGCCGCGAACGCGGTCGCGCGTTCCCTCGTCGTCGCGCCGCACCGGACAGGCGGTCAGGCCCAGTACATCGAACGACCGGTGCCGCCCGTCACCCAGGGGAATCCGGTCGCGGCCGCGATCGTCTTCGCGCTGGACCGGCTGGGCGACGCCGACCTTAATGTCGACGCGATGGCCCGTCACGTTCACCTGAGCCGGCGCACCTTCGACCGGCGCTTCCGCGCGCACACCGGCAGCTCGCCGCTGCAGTGGCTGCTCACCCAGCGGGTCCTGTGGGCGCAGCGACTGCTGGAGTCACCCGGCCTGTCCGTGGACGCCCTCGCCCGCCGAGTCGGCTTCGCCGACGCCGTCGCCCTGCGCCCGCACTTCCGTCGCATCCTCGGCGTCGCTCCGGCCGCCTACCGGGCCACGTTCGCCGACACCCGCTCGCCGGACGGCGCAGGCCGGACGCCTGTCGGCTGAGCCAGACGCCTGTCGGCCGAGCCAGACGCCTGTCGGCCGAGCCAGAGGCACAGCCGAAGGCGGGTGAAACCGGCGTGTAGGGGCGGTGATACCGCCGTTGTCTAGCGTCCTGTTCAGCGCGCTCGCCCTGTCGTGCCCTGCCTGCGTCCCGTGGTGGCAGGCCCGCATCCCGTGGAAGGAAGTCGTGTGATACCAACGCCCGCTGTCCAGGCCGGAGGCCTGGTCAAAAAGTTCGGCGATGTCCGCGCCGTCGACGAGATCGATCTCGAGGTGCGCCACGGCGAGATCTTCGGGGTCCTCGGGCCCAACGGCGCCGGCAAGACGACGATGCTGAAGATGTTGGCCACGCTGCTGCCGATCGACGGCGGCCGGGCCGAGATCTTCGGTGTCGACGTCGCCGCCGAGCCCCACCGGGTCCGCCAGCTCATCGGCGTGACCGGACAGTACGCCTCCGTGGACGAGGACCTCACCGCCGCCGAGAACCTGTGGCTGTTCGGCCGTCTGCAGGGCCTGCGCTCGGCGGACGCGCGTGCCACCGCGCGCCGGCTGCTGGAGCAGTTCGGCCTGGGCGAGGCCGCCGAGCGGCGGATCTCGGCGTTCTCCGGGGGGATGCGCCGCCGCCTCGACCTCGCCGCCTCCCTCATCACCCGGCCGCCGCTGATCTTCCTGGACGAGCCGACGACCGGCCTCGACCCGCGCACCCGCGGCCAGATGTGGGACACCATCCGGGAGCTCGTCGACGACGGCTGCACCGTCCTGCTCACCACCCAGTACCTGGACGAGGCCGACCAGCTCGCCGACCGGGTCTGCGTGATCGACCACGGCCGCAAGGTCGCCGAGGGCACGCCGGACGAACTGAAGACCCAGGTCGGCGACTCGACCCTGCAACTCCAGCTCGCTCCCGGGGCCGACCAGGCGCTTGCCCGCGCGGTGGTGCACCGCGTGCTCGGCGAGGAGCCGGTCACCACCCCGGAGTCCGGCCGGCTCAACGTTCCGCTCGACGTCGCCGACCGGGCCGCCGACGTGCTGATCGCGCTGCGCGAGGCCGGCGTCGGAATCGCCTCGGTCAGCGTCGCCAAGCCGACCCTCGACGAGGTCTTCTTCGCCCTCACCGGCCACGGCACCGCGCCGGACCCCGGTGCCGGCGGCCCGACCGACGCCGGCGGCCCGGTCGGAACCGTTCCCGGCCAGGACACGCCCAGCCTCGACGACACCCCCAGGGAGATGGCCCGATGACCACCGTCCTCGACGATCCGACCGCCGCGCGCCCGCGACCGGCCCCGGCCGCCGACCCGGCCGCCGCCGTCGCCCGCACGCGGGCCCGCGCCGGGGTGGGGGACACCCTCACCCAGACCCTCGCGATGGCGTGGCGGGCGTTGAAGAAGATGCGCCGCAACCCGGAGCAGTTCTTCGACGTCGCGCTGCAACCGCTGCTGTTCACCGCGATGTTCGCCTACGTGTTCGGCGGCGCGATCTCCGGCGACGTCCACAGCTACCTGCCGCTGCTGATTCCCGGNATCGTCGCCCAGACCGTGCTTACCACCTGCATGGCCACCGGGACGCAGCTGCGGGAGGACATGGACAAGGGGGTCTTCGACCGGTTCCGGTCGCTGCCGATGTCCCGGATCGCCCCACTGGCCGGGCCGATGGTCGCCGACCTGGTCCGGTACCTGATCGCGGCGAGCCTGACCTACATCATGGGCCTGATCCTCGGCTACCGACCCGGCGGCGGGGTGCTCGGTGTGCTCGGCGCGATCGTGCTGGCGGTCCTCACCGGCTGGGCGATCGCGTGGGCGTTCACCTGGATCGGCACGGTCGCCCGCAGCGCCCGCGGCGTGCAGGGCATCTCGATGATGATCCTCTTCCCGCNGACCTTCCTGTCCAACGCGTTCGTGCCGTCGAAGACGATGCCGGGCTGGTTGGAGACCTTCACCAAGGTCAACCCGGTGTCACATCTCGTCTCCGCCACCCGGGACCTGGCCAACAACGGCGTGATCACCGGGCAGGTGGGCTGGACGCTGCTCACCGGGTTCGCCGTGGTCGTGATCTTCATGCCGCTGTCGGTCGCCAGCTACAAGCGCCACCTGTGACCCGTGGCCCGGCGACACGTCGTCGAGCCGTCCGGCCAGCTGCTCGACGAGGACACGCGCCTCGTCGAGCAGCTGCGCCGGGCGCCGATCGTCGTCGCCCGCCCGGGCCGCCGGGAGCGCGCCGGGCGCCCGGCGCTCCGCGAGCGCCTCGACCCGTGCCCAGGCCAGCGACGGGATCGTCGCCACGTAGGAGAACCGCTGCGCCAGCGCGAGCAGCTCCACCGCCTCCCGCGCCGTCGTCCCGGTCGGCCGGGCGGCGCGAAGGCCCCAGGCTCCAAGTGCGAACAGCAGCGTCCCGCAGGCCGGATAGTCGATCGCGGTGTGGCCGCGCCGCAGCGCGCCGACGCACCGCAGCAGACCGGAGCGGAACAGCTCGTGGCCGGTGGCGAGGTCGTCGTCGGCGGTCGCGTGCCAGGTGAACGCGGCCAGCGTCACCGCGTCCGCGACGAGCGCCCAGGGCTCGACGCCGGTCGCTTCGATGCCGGGCCAGCGCATCGCCCGCAGCGCCCGCGCCGCGTCCAGGTAGCGGCGCAGACCGCCGGCGGTGTCGCCGCGGGCGAGCGCGACCTCCGCCCGGCCGATCGCCGCCATCATCGGGCCGCTGTGCAGCGTGTCGCTGGGCGAGCCGATCCGGGCGAGATGGCGCTCGGCCGCGTCGAGCCGGCCGTCGTTGACGGCGTCGAGCGCCAGCAGCACCCGCAGCTGCGCGACATCGTCGTGGGCACCGAGACGCTCCAGGACCGGCAGGGCCGCCGAGGCGTGGGCACGCGCGGCCGGCAGATCGCCGAGCTGCATCGTCAGTTCGGTGAGCCGGGTGTGCACCATGGCCGCCAGCCACGGCCCGTCCTGCGGCGCGGCGAGTGCCAGCGCGCGGGTGGCGGTCGCGGCCGAGGCCCGCACGTCGCCGACGTTCTCCCGCAGATGGGTCAGCCACACCAGGGCGTGCAGGCGGGTGTGCCGGTCGGAGGCGTCCGCCAGCCGCGCGAGCCGCGTCTCGGCCGTCTCGGCCGTCTCGACGGACTCGACGGACTCTGCCGGGGCGAGCGCGAGGAGCACTCGGGCCCCGCCGACCAGCGACGGATCGTCTCCCGCGTGGGGGGCCAGCCGTGCCAGCAGGTCACGCAGCTGCGGCGGGAGGGCCCCGTCGCCCATGAAAACCGCGGTTCTCGCCACGGCGGTCCCGGCGGCCAACGCCACCGGCACCAGTCCGGGCGGCGGCGCCCAGCCGGACAGCACCGTGGTGACCGCGTCGATCAACGTCATCATCCGGACGTGTTCGCCGCGGATCGTCCAGAACAGTTCGAGCACCGTCACCAGGCGCGCGACCGTCTCGGCGTCGTCGCCGGCCAGCGCGGTCCGCAGTTCGTCGGCGAGGTTCGTCTCCTCGGCCGCGATCGCGTCGATCGCCGTGAACTGCCGCTCGGTCGACAGCTGCGCGCCGTGTCGGGCCGCGTGGCCGACCGCCCAGTCCCGCCGGGCCCGCCGGGCCGACGCCTGCTCGCCGCACTCGGCCAGCCGCAGCCGGCCGAACTCCCGGACCGTCTCCAACATCCGGTAGCGCACCCCGCCGGCTGACTCGCGCACGCTCAGCAACGACTGGTCGACGAGGTTCTGCACCGTCTCCATGGGATCGGAGCCGTCCACGGGATCGGAGCCGCCTCCGGGGTCGGAGCCGTCAGCGGAGGCGGCGAGGACCTCCTCCGCCGCGGCGAGGGTGAAACCGTCCGGGAAGACCGCCAGCCGGCGCAGCGAGCGCCGCTCCGGCTCCGCCAGCAGGTTCCACGACCAGTCGATCACCGCGAGCAGCGTGCGGTGGCGATCCGGGGCGGCCCGGTCGCCGCCGCGCAACAGGGTGAACCGGTCCGTCAGCCGCCGGTCGACGTCCTCCACCGACATCGCCCGGACCCGCGCCGCCGCCAGCTCGATCGCCAGCGGCAGCCCGTCGAGCCGGTCGACGATCCGGCCGATCACCGCATGGTCGAGCCGGACGGTGGGTCGGGCGGCGGCGGCGCGCTGGCAGAACAGCTCGATCGCGTCGGCGCGGGCCAGTTCCCCGAGCAGGTAGACCCGTTCGGCGCTGATCGCCAGCGGGGCGCGGCTCGTCGTGAGCACCCGCAGGTCGGCGGTGGCCGTGACCAGGAAGGCGACGAGCTCGGCGACCGCGACGACGAGGTGCTCGCAGTTGTCCAGCAGCAGCAGGGTCGGCCCCCGGGCGAGCCGCGCGGCGATGCGGGTGCGCAGGTCGGCGCGTCGCGCCGGGGTCAGCACCCGGCGCTCGCCGATGGAGTCGCGGACCCCGAGCGCGGCGCCGATCTCGCCGAGCAGGTCCTCGGGCGCCGTCACCCCGGCGAGGGGGACGACATGCACCGCCGGCAGCGCGCTGTCCCGGGCGAGCAGGTACGCCAGGCGGGTCTTGCCCAGACCCCCCGGCCCGACGATCGACACCACCCGGGACCGGTCCAGCAGCGCCCGCAGCCGGTCGACGTCGTGCTGGCGGCCCAGCAGGGCGGTGGCGTCGTACTGGATCCCGTCGCGGACGGGCGGCCGGTCGAGGGCGAGCAGTTCGCGTTGCATCCGGATGAGCGCCTCACCGGGGCCGGTGCCCAGCCGCTCCCGCAGGTCCCGGCGGTAGCCCTCGAAGCGGTGCAGGGCCGCCCCGGGCCCGCGCACCGCGGCCTCGCTGCGCAGCAGGTCGGCCAGCAGGCCCTCGTCGTCGGGCCGCCCTGCGTGGGCCGTCTCCAACAGCGGGAGTGCCTCGGCGTGCCGGCCAGTCCGGCTCGCGACCCGGGCCAGCAGCAGCCGGGCCGCCGCCAGGTCGCGCCCGGCCGCCCGGCGGACGTCGGCGAGCGTCCCCCGGTCGTCCGCGGGCACCGTCGGCAGTGACGCGCCGAGTTCGAGCGCCGCGCGGGCCCGCGCGGCGGCGGCCCGCGGATCGGCCGCGACGAGTCCGGCGGCCTCGGCCACCAGCTGGCCGAGCAGGCAGCTGTCGACCTGCGCCGGCGGGAGGCCGAGCCGGTAGCCGTCGCCGTCGCGCACCACCGCGCCGGCACCGCAGGCCGCCCTGGTCCGGGAGACGACCACCTGCAGCCCCTTGGTCGGATTGNCCAACGGCTCCCCGCACCAGATCATCTCGACCAGCCGCTCCGCCCGCACCGGCCGCCCGTACTCGGACGCCAGCGCCGCCAGCAGCGCCTGCGGCCGGTCGCCCGCCACCGGGGCGCCCTCCCAGCGCACCCCGTCCAGGAGGGTGAGACTCACGACCACGCCGATCAGTCTAGGGTCGGCCGACCGCGCTCGACGTGCTCGCCGCCGACGGCTACCTGCTGGGGACGCCCGCCAACATCGGCTACCTGAGCGGTGCGCTCAAGNACTTCTTCGACCAGATCTACTATCCGTGCCTGGAAGCCACCGTCGGCCGGCCGTATGNCCTGTACGTCCATGGCAACAGCGACACCACCGGCGCGGTCCGGGGAGTCGAGACCATCACCACCGGGCTGAAGTGGAAGCGCCTGCGTGAGCCACTGCCACCGCCGAGCCAAAGCCCTACAACTCAGCTGATCGCACAAGGGGGGCCGGGTCGGAGCTATAGGCACGCTGCGAGACGATGGAGACGGTTCTGGCTGACTCATCCGGCTGACTGCCCCGCGCAGGAGCCGGACCTCCACGGTTCAGGGCTCTCGGTTGTCCGCCTACGGGATCAGGTGATCAGCNGATGGGACAAGAAGACCCGCTTCCCCCAGTCGAGGCTGTCCGCCTTGAACTGGAACGGGACTATCGCGCGCTGGTGAACCTCGAGGGAGGAATGAGCAAGCAGGCGAGAGGGGTCGAGTTCAACCGACTTCTTGCCAAGGCGCTTCATGCCGAGGGCCTCGATCCGGTGGTGAGCTCGTGCGGAGAGCTCGGCGAGGTCGGTGGGCGCCNCCATCACGGAAGCAGCCGCCGACGTGGGCGCAACCGGGCCCAGCCGTGCGTGTCCCCGGGCAAGCATGGGCTCGCGGACCAACGCTACTCACACGGCTGACTGGCTGCGCATCGCGGATCTCGTCAGCCGCCATCAGAACCTCCCGGTCGGCACGGTCGACGCGCCAGTCTCCACGGCACGGGGCAGGAGCTGGGCCCGCTCGGCGCCACGTGGCGGCGAGCCCCGTAGTCGAGCCGGCGTACTCCGGTCACCCGGCCGGATCTCCGCTCGTCACGTCGGCCCCCGACGCGCTGCGCGGCGCGGGGGCGGCGGCGCCGCCGGTGGTCGCGCCGCCGGTGGTCGGGATGCCGGTGGTCGGGGCGCCCGCGTCGCGCACGGCGGCGAACGGGTTCGGGGCCGGTACACCGCCCGCCGGCTCACCGGGCACCCGGACGGCGGTGAACGTCACCCGCCGGCGCAGGCGGAAACCGAGCTGTTCGTAGAGCCTGATCGCGCCGGTGTTGTCCGCCGAGGCGTGCAGGAACGGCGTCTCCCCCCGGGCCCGGATGATCGCGGCGACGGCGTGCACGAGCCGGGTGGCCAGTCCCTGCCCGCGGTGGGCCTCGTCGGTGCACACCGCGCTGATCTCCGTCCAGCCCGGCGGGTGCAGCCGCTCCCCGGCCATCGCGACGAGCACGCCGCCGCGCCGGATGCCGAGGTAGGTGCCGAGCTCGATGGTCCGGGACCGGAACGGCCCGGGCCGGGTGCGGTCGATCAGCGCGAGGATGTCCCCGACGTCGTCCGGCCCGAGTCGGACGGCCTCGTCGTCGGGCGCCGCGGCGACACCGTCGTCCACCAGCTGCACACCGGCACCGTGTCCGATGACCTCCCATCCGGTCGGCGGCTCGCCGTCGAAGCCGGCGAGCGGCAGGACCGCCCCGGGTCCGAGCAGCGTCGCGNCGTCGCGCCAGGTGTCGGCGTCGGGATCGTCCGGCAGGGCGATGAACGGTGCGACGTCCTCGGGGTAGCGCAGCACGTCGCCCTGCCGGACGGCGAGGTGCGCGTGCGGCCCCAGCAGGGAGGCGAAGGCCGGGTTGTCCAGCGGATGCCGTGCGGTCACGCCGGCGCGCCCTGCGGCGTCCGGTCCGCAGCGACCGGAACCGGCGGGAGGCCGAGGTTCTCCCGCAGCGTCGTCCCGCTGTACTCGGCGCGCAGCGAGCCGCGTTCCTGCAGCAACGGGACGACCTTGTCGACGAACTCGTCGATGCCCCCGGGGGTCACGTGCGAGCCCAGGATGAAGCCGTCCGAGCCGTCGTTCTGGACGAAGTGGTCGAGCCGGTCGGCGATCTGGGTCGGCGTGCCCACGAACTCGGTGTGGCTGAACACGCGGATCGCGAGGTCCCGCAGCGAATAACGGTTGGCCTCGGCCAGCGCGCGCCACGTCCGCACGGTCTCGAACGGGTCCTCGGCGAGCCGGGCGCGGCCCTGGATCACCGGCGGGCCGGCCGGGTCCGGGTCGACGTCGGGCAGCGGGCCGTCCGGATCGTAGCCGGACAGGTCCCGGTTCCAGACGGTCTCCAGCAGGATCTGCGCGGTCCGCCCGCTGACCTGGGCGCGCGCGACCTCCCGCTGCCGCTCGACGGCGTCGGCCTCGGTGTCGCCGAGGATGAACGCCCCGCCGGGCAGCAGCTTCACCGAGCCCGGCGGCCGGCCCGCCCGCGCGAGGCGGGCCTGGATGTCGCGGTAGTACTCCTGGGCCGGCCCGAGCTCGTGGTACGGCGAGAAGATCGCGTCGGCGGTGGCGGCGGCGAAGTCACGGCCCTGCGGCGAGACCCCGGCCTGCAGGACCACCGGCCGTCCCTGCGGGCTGCGCGGCACGGTGAACCGGCCGGCGACGTCGAACTGGCGACCGGAGTGGCGGAACGTCCCGGCCGCGGCGTCGCGCAGGAACCGGCCGGTCTCGGCGTCGGNGGCGATCGCGTCGGCGGCCCAGGAGTCCCACAGCTGGCGGGCGAGGGCGACGAACTCCTCGGCCCGCACGTACCGGTCGTCGCGGTGCAGGAAACCGCCCCGGCGGAAGTTCTGCCCGGTGAAGGCGTCGAACGAGGTCACCACGTTCCAGCCGGNCCGGNCGCCGGAGAGATGGTCCAGCGAGGCAAGCTGGCGGGCCAGCTCGTACGGCTCGTTGAAGGTGGCGTTCAGGGTGCCGACGAGCCCGAGATGCTCGGTGACGGCGGCCAGCGAGGCGAGCACCGGCAGGGTGTCCGGGCGCCCGACGATGTCCTGGTCGAAGATCTGGCCGAGCCGCTCGCGCAGGATCAGCCCCTCGGCGAGGAAGAAGAAGTCGAACTTCCCGCGCTCCGCCGCCTGGGCCGCGTGCCGGAACGACGAGAACGCGATCTGGCTGCCGGCGGCCGGATCCGACCACACCGTGTGGTGATTGACCCCGCCGATGTAGTGACCGAGGATGATCTGCTTGCGCGGGCTGGTCATGCGGAGGCGACCTCGATTCGCTGCTCGGCGCTGGCGACGGCGTAACGGCTGGCCGGTCGGGACAGGCCGAGGTGTCCGCGCAGGGTGGTGGTCTGGTATCCGGTGCGGAACCGGCCGCGGCGGGCGAGCTCGGGGGCGAGCCGGCGGGTGATGGCGGTCAGGTCGTCGGGCAGGACGGCGGGTCGCAGCCGGTAGCCGGTGAGGCCCGCGGCCTGCCAGTCGAGCAGGAGGTCGGCGAGGCCGGCGGGCGTACCGGCGAAGGTCCTCGTGTCGGACCCGGCCGGCGCGTCGAGGCGCCCGTCGAGTCGACCGAGCCGGTCCGCGGCCGCCTCGGCGGTGTCGTCGAGGACGACCACGAGGTCGGCGAAGACGTGCAGGGTCTCGCCGGCGCGCCCCGCGCGGTCCTGCTCGTCGCGGACCTCGGCGACGATGGCGCGCACCTGGTCGGTGTCGTGGGGGGTGACGTAGACGACGTCGGCGGCACGGGCCGCCAGCCGGTACGTGACGGTGGCGTGCGCCAGCGCGGTGACCGGCGGCTGGCCCTGCGGGGGGCGGGGGGTGATGGAGGGTCCGCGGACGCTGAACCAGCGTCCCTCGAAGTCGATGTGGTGCAGCTTGTCGCGGTCGACGAACCGGCCGGTGGCGACGTCGCGGATCTCGGCGTCGTCCTCCCAGCTGTCCCACAGCCGGCGGACGACCTCGACGTAGTCGGCGGCCTCGTCGAACGATGCGGTGACGAAGGCCTGGATCTCGGGTGTGTCGAGGTTGTCGAAGCTGATCTCGGGGGCTTCGCGCCGGCCGAAGTGCGGGCTTTCGGCGGGCCGGCCGGCCTGGACCCGCCAGCCGGCCCGGCCGCCGCTGGTGTAGTCCAGGGTCGCGATGGCCTTCGAGAGGTGGAACGGCTCGGTGTGGAGGACCGAGGTGGCCGGCACCAGGCCGATGTGCGAGGTCAGCGGGGCGACCCGGGCGGCGACCAGCACCGCGTCCAACCGGCCCCGCACCTCGTCGGTGCGGTCGTCCGCGCCGCCCAGCAGCGAGGACTGCAACGCCAGGGAGTCCTCGAAGGTCACGAAGTCGAGCAGTCCGCGTTCGGCCTCGGTGACCAGGTCCACCCAGTAGCCCGGGGAGAACAGCTCGCGCGGGCGAGCGGACGGCTCCCGCCAGGCCGCCGGGTGCCACCCCGCACCGTCCAGGGCGACGGCGAGGTGCAGCGGATCGGGTTCGGGCATGGTGATCCTCGCTTTCTGGCGGGTCAACGGGTGGAGGCGAAACGGGGATCGGGACGGGTGCCGTCGACGGCCAGGTCCGCGAGGATGCGGCCGATGGCGGGCACGAACTTGAAACCGTGGCCGGAGAATCCCGCCGCCACGACCACCGGGCCGTGCCGGTCCAGGACGAAGTGTGAGTCCGGGGTCGTGGTGTAGGTGCAGCTGATCGGGGCGAAACGGTCCGGGTCCACCCCGGGGATCCAGCGCCGCACGTACTCCCGCAGCGCCGCGAGCTGGGCCGGCACCGCCGCGAAGTCCCGCCGGTCCGGGTCGACCACCGGCCCGACCCCGTGAAAGCCGACCTTGACGCCCTCGCCCGGGGTCTCCAGCCCGTAGACACCGCCGTGGAAGGCGATGGCCTCCCGGGTCCCGGCCGTCAGCAGGTGCCCGAAGCTGGGCCAGCGGTCCTGATCGGCCGCCGTGGGCGGGCCGACCGGGGCGAAGTGCGCGGGCTGCTCCTGGGTGACCCGCAGGGCCGGCAGCGGCACGAGGCCGCCGAGCAGCTTCTCCGTCCAGGCCCCGGCGGCGACGACGACGCGGCGGGCGAGGTAACGGTCGTCCTCGGTGTGGATTTCGACGGCGTCGTCCCCCCGCACCGCCAGCGTTCGCACCGGCACCTCGTGGCGGACCACACCGCCGTGCTTGACGGCGCTGTCCTGCAACGCGGTGACGGCGTTGTCGGCGTGCAGCCGCCCGGAGTCCGGGTGGACCAGCACCCGGGTGTCGAAACGCAGGCCGGGCCAGCGCCGCGCGGCCTGGCGCGGCGTCAACCACTGCGACGCCACGCCGGCCGCGGCGGTGGCGTCGGCCACCTGGTCCAACGCGGGGTCGCCGCCGTGCTCCACCCCGCCGGTGACGGTGAGAAGCTCGGTGCCGGTGAGATCCTCCAGCTCCCGCCACAGCACCCGGGCCTGCTGGGCGAGGCGGATGTAGCCGAGGTCCGGGTAGGCGAGCCGGAAGATCCGGGACGCGCCGTGGGAGGCCCCCCGGACGTGTCCGGCCGCGAACCGTTCGAGCAGCACGACGTCGACGCCGCGGCGGGCCAGCTGCCAGGCCGCCGNCGACCCCATCGCCCCNCCGCCGAGCACGACGACGTCGACCTTGTGGACGGTCACGCCACCGCTCCTTCACTGTCCACCACGCTCGTCGCCCGTGGTTCCACCGTCGCCCGTGGTTCCACGGGGGGGCGCAGCGCGGCGCCGTCCAGCGTCGGCACCGCGGCGAGCAGGCCACGGGTGTACTCGTGCCGCGGCTCCCGGAAGACCCGCTCGACATCGCCGGACTCGACGATCCGGCCGTCCTTCATGACCAGCACACGGTCGCTGACGTGGTAGATCACGCCGAGGTGGTGGGAGATGAACACGTAGGCGATGCCGAGCCGGGCCTGNAGATCGGCGAGCAGGTCGAGGATCTGGGCCTGGATGGAGACGTCGAGGGCCGAGACCGGCTCGTCGCAGACGATGACGCGCGGCCGGGGAGCCAGTGCCCGGGCGATCGCCACCCGCTGGCGCTGCCCGCCGGAGAGCTGGCGCGGTCGCCTGTCCAGCACGTCGCGCCCCAGCCCGACCTGGTCGAGCAGCTCCAGCACCCGGCTCCGGCGCTCGGCGCGAGGGACCCGGGCCACGGNCAGCGGCTCGGCGACGATCTTCCGGACCGGGTAGCGCGGATCGAACGAGCTGAGCGGGTCCTGATAGATCACCTGGATGTGCTGGCGCAGCCGCGCACTGGTCCGGACGTCGATCTCGCCCCAGGCCGTGCCGTCGACCTCGACCGTGCCGGAGTTTGCCCGCTCCAGGTCCAGCAGCAGCCGGGCGGTCGTGGTCTTGCCGGAGCCGGACTCGCCGACGATGCCGAGCGTCTCCCCGGCCCGCAGTTCCAACGACACGTCGTCCANGGCGGTCAGGGNGCGGCGCCCGTCCAGGGCGAACGTCCTGACCAGGTTCCTGGCCGCCAGCACGACCCCGTCGCCGACGACCGCCCGAGGCTGCGCCACCGGGCCACCGGGCTGCGGTGACAGTCGGGTGCCGCGGGCGTGCGCGACCGGCACGGCGGCGAGGAGCTGGCGGGTGTAGGGGTGCTGCGGGTCGTCGAGCACCTGCCGGGTCGGGCCGTGCTCGACGAAGACTCCGTCCTTCATGACGAAGACGTGGTCGGCGACCTGGGACACGACGGCCAGGTCGTGGCTGATGAGCAGCAGCGCCGTCCCGGCCCGCCGGCGCGCGGCGAGCATCTCGAGGATCTGGGCCTGCACCGTGACGTCCAGCGCGGTGGTCGGCTCGTCGGCGATGAGCAGCGCCGGGTCGGCCGCGATCGCCGAGGCGATCAGGGCCCGCTGCCGCAGCCCGCCGGAGAGCTGATGCGGGTACTGGCCCGCGCGGGCCGCCGGCTCCGGCACGCCGACCTCCCGCAACAGCTCGACCACCCGCGCGTCGACCTCCGCCCGCGGGACCACCCGATGGGCCCGCAGCGTCTCGGCGATCTCGGCGCCGACCCGGCGGGCCGGATCGAGTGAGACGAGCGCGTCCTGCAGGACGAAGCCGATGTGCCGGCCGCGCAGGGTTCGCCACCGGCGTTCGGGCAGCGCCCGGGCGTCCGTGCCGTCGATGACCAGGCGGTCGGCCCGCACCTCGGCCCCGCGTCCCGCCAGGCCGACGAGGCTGNGGGCGGTGACGCTCTTGCCCGAGCCCGACTCCCCGACGACGGCGATGCTCTGACCGGCGTCGATGCGGAACGACACCCCGCGCACGGCGTCGACCGCGCGCCGGCCCAGCCGAAACCGCACGTGCAGGTTCGCCACGTCGACGAGGGTTCGGGGTTCGCCGGGCCGCACCGCCGGCTCCAACACCGTGTCGCTGTCGGTCGTCGTGTCGCTGTCGGTCGTCGTGTCGCTGTCGGTCGTCGTGTCGCTGTCGGTCGTCGTGTCGCTGTCGGTCGTCGTGTCGCTGTCGGTCGTCGTGTCGCTGTCGGTCGTCGTGTCGCTGTCGGTCGTCGTGTCGCTGTCGGACGTCATCGCGCGTTTCGGCCTTCGAGTCGTGCCTGTAGGAACTGTCCGGCGACCGTGATGGCCAGGACGGCCAGCGTGATCGCGATCCCGGGGAAGATCGCGGGCCACCAGGCGACCGAGAAGTAGGTGCGACTGCTGGACAGCATCGCGCCCCACTCGGCGGTGGGCGGCTGCGGGCCGAGTCCGAGGAAGCTCAGGGTGGAGCCGAGGCTGATGGCCCCGCCCACGTTGATCGTGGCCAGGATCAGGACCGGACCCAACGCGTTCGGCACCAGGTGTCTGATGATCACCTGTCGCTTCGGCCAGCCGAGCGCCCGCGCGGCCTCCAGGTACACCGAGGCACGGATGCGCATCACCTCGCCGCGGACCACCCGGGCGAAGCCCGGGATGAAGATGAGGCTCAGACCGAGGATCGAGTTGCGGGTGCCGGGGCCGAGCATGGCGATGACCAGGAGCGCGAGCAGCAACCCCGGTATGCTCAGAAACACGTTCAGCAGCCAGTCCGTCACTGCTGCGAGCACGCGGCCGCCCTGCGCCGCCGCGACGCCGACGGCCGCTCCCACCACGAGCGCGAGCGCCGACGCNCTCAGACCGATCCAGAGGGAGAGCCGGGTGCCGTGGACGATCCGGGCGAAGATGTCCCGGCCGTTCTGATCCGTGCCCAGCAGGTGACCGGAGCCAGGGCCCTGCAACGTCTGCGAGATGTCGGCGGCGTTCGGATCGGTGCCGGTGAACAGCTGCGGCCAGAACGAGGCCAGGAGCAACACCAGGAGGAAGGCGAAGCTCAGGACCACCCCTGGCCGCGACACGCGCGGCCCGGACCAGCGTCCGCGGGTCGAGGTCGCGGTCGAGGTCGCGGTCCCGCCCGGCGGGCCCGGTGAAGCGCCGCCGGGCGGGAGCCCGGTCGGATCGACCGGCGTGAGGGTCATCGGTCGCCCTTCTGGTCAGCCCCGGTCGCCGAGACGGACGGGTTCGTTGTCGAGGTGATGTCGGCGGCGGCCGCGTTCGCGGGCCCGGAGGCGGTCGGGGCGACGGGACGCAGCCGGGGGTCCAGCAGTGGGTAGACGGCGTCGATGATCAGGTTGATGACGACGTAGAACGCCGCCGCGATGAGCACGACCCCGGAGACCAGCGGGAAGTCCCGGCGGCCGAGTCCGCCGACCGTCAGCGTCCCGAGGCCCTGCCGGGAGAACACGTTCTCGATCACGATCGCGCCGCCCAGGAACGCGCCCGCGAGCCACCCGGCGATGGTGATGGCCGGCATCAGGGCGTGTCGCAGGGCGTGGCGGACCAGCACGGCTGTCTCCCGGATGCCGCGGCTGCGGGCGGTCGTCACGAACGGCTCGTCGAGCGCGCGCTCCAGCCCGTCTCGCAGCACCTGAGCGAGGGTTCCGCCCGGGGCCACGGCCAGGGCGATCGCCGGCAGCACCAGTCCCCGGACGCTGTTCGCTCCGATGGCCGGGAACCAGTGGAGCTGGAAGGAGAAGACGGTGAGCAGCAGGATCGCGAACCAGAACGCCGGCACGGAGACACCGACGATCTCCAGGAAGGCGAACGGGCCGCGGATCCAGCGGGGCCGGTTGGCGGTCAGCAACGCCACCACGATCGCCCCGACCAGCGCGAGCACGACGCCGGCGGCCATCAGCTCGAACGAGGGCGCAAGCTGGTCGCCGATGGCGGTCGTGACGTCCATCCCCTGGTTGTAGGAATGGCCGAGATCACCGCGCAGCAGGTGCCCGAGGTAGTCGAAGTACTGGACCAGCCAGGGCCTGTCCAGGGCGTAGTCGGAGATGATCTGCGCCCTGACCTCGGGGGAGACGGTTGCCTGCCCGATGATCGCGTCGATGATGCCGCCGGACTTCAGGTGCAGGGCCGCGAAGGTGACGGTGACCGCACCCCAGAGCACACCCACCGCGTACCCGACCCGCCGCAGGACGGCGAGCCCGATCGAGCGGGCGGAGGAGGCCGCACGGCCCCCTCCGCGCCGCTCGTCCGCCGCGAGGGCGATGGTCACTTGCTCGTCCAGGCGTCGTAGAAGAGCGGGAACGCCTGCGGCTCGAACCGCAGCCCCTGCACCTTCGTGCTCGACCCGAGGACGTAGTTGAACACGTAGATCGGGAACACCGCGGCGGCCGAGGTGATCCGCTGCTGCGCGTCGCCGTAGAGCGCGCCCTGCTTCGTCAGGTCGGTGGTGCCCAGGGCGTCGGTGAAGTCCTTGTCGAGGGCCGGGTCGGACAGCCGCGAGCCGTTGGTGCCGAAGCCGTCCTTCGGGATGGCCGCGCTGCCGAACAGGGTGCGCAGCGCGTCGGGCGAGGCCCGCTGCCAGCTGAAGTCGATGAGGTCGTAGTTGCCGGCCGCGACGTCCTTGATGTACGAGGTGTACTCGGGGTTCGTGGTCTTGACCTCGATGCCGATCTGCTTCGCCGCGGCCTGGACCTGGTCGGCGACGACGTCGCGCTGTTCCCGGGCGAACTGCTTGAGGAAGGGATGGACGACGGTGAGCCGCTTGCCGTCCTTGGTGCGGTAGCCCTGCGCGTCCCGACCCGTCCAGCCGGCCTGGTCGAGCAGCTGGTTGGCCTTGGCGGCGTCGTAGCGGTAGGCGGACTCGATCGACGTGTCGTAGCCGACGGTCGCCGGGGACAGCGGGCCCTTGCCGGGCGGGAAGACGCCGAAGTACAGCTTGTCGACGATCGTCGCCCAGTCGATGCCCGCCCGGAACGCCTCCCGGACCTTGACGTCCGCGAAGGGCCCCTTGACGGTGTTCGGGTAGTAGTTGTAGTTGCCGCCCGGCGCGGCCGCGGTCTNAATCCGGAATCCCGGCGTCGACTTGAGCTGCGCCACGTTCACCGGCGGGACGCTCGCGATCGCGTCGATCTGCCCGCTGGTCAGCGCCCCGTAGCGGGAGGAGTCCTCGGGGATGCTGCGGATCGACAACGCGTCGAGGTAGGCCGGGCCGGTGTGCTTGGCGTTCTTCGCCGCCCAGTTGTACTTCGCGTTCCGGACGTAGTCGATGCCCTTGCCCTTGACGTAGCCGCCCGCGCTGATGAACGGACCNCTCCCGACGATCTTCGTGCAGAGCTCGGACGGCGGCTTCGTCAACGTGCTCGGCGCCTCGATGCCCAGGTACGCCGTGGCCAGCGAAGGCAGGAACGCCGAGTTCGGCGTGCTGAAGTGGACCTCGACGTGGGTCGGGTCCTGCACGGTGGTGCCGGTGTAGGTCGCGATGGTGCCGGCCGCCAGCTGCGACTTGGTCGCCGGGGCGACGATGTGGTCGAGGTTGGCCTTGACGGCCGCGCCGTCGAACTTCTCGCCGTTGCTGAAGGTGACGTCGTCGCGCAGAACGAACGAGTACGTCTTCTGGTCCGGCGAGACGGTCCAGCTCGTGGCGAGCCAGGGGGAGATCGTGCCGTCGTCGCTCAGGGCCACGAGCGAGTCGACGATCGACCGGGCGAAGAACCCGTCGACGTCGGCCGGGCTCTGGTGCGGGTCGAGGCAGGTGCCGTCGGAGTTGATCGCGAACGTCAACGTACCGCCACGAACCGGGGCGCCGGCCGCGCCGGCAGAGCCGCCCGTGGAGCCGCCACTGGAGCCGCAGGCCGCGAGCGCGAGCGCTGCGGACCCGGCGGCGAGCGTCAGCGAGACTCGCTTGCTGACGCCGAAGACGTTGCTGGACATCGGGTTTCCGTTCTCCTGATCGAGTGGTCGACGGGGTTGGGGTTGGTCTTGGCGGCGCGCCAGAGGACGGGGCCGCGTCGGGTGGACGGGGCCGCGTCGGTGGACGTAGCCGCTTGGTCATCGCGATCGGAACCGGCCCGACGGCCCGGCGGCGCCTGCTGCCGCGATCGGTGTCGGGATTCCGGCCGGCCCGCCGGATGAGCCGACCGGCCGCGTGCGGTGGGCCCGCCGCACGCGGCCGGAGCGGCCGGTCCGGGCACGACCTGAGCGAGGCCGCCGCACGCCCGAACCCGGGCGGCCAGGTCCGGATACTCAGCCGACGGACGGCGACGGTCGGCTCAACTCGGGTGGGTGGGGCGCGGCGGGACCGCCGGAGGCCGGCCGNCAGCGGGTGTCAGGCCGGCGAACAGAGACAGCTGGATGAACGACGCAGGTCGATCGGTAGGCGGCGGGTGAGCCGCACCTGCGGTGACCGGTGAGCCCGCGGGCCGGGCACGGTGATCGTGCCCGGCCCGCGACCGGCGGTCGTGGAGCGGCCACCCGCGTGGCGAGTCGCTCCCAGCATGTCTTTGCTCCCTCGGCCGAGGCCCAGGAGACCGGGCCCGCGCTTTGCCGCCTCCACTGGATGCGGCCGTGTCCTCACCCGGGGCACCCCTTCGCGGTGGAGGGTTGCCGGCCAACAANCCGGGGCTGGACGTTGGCACTCGTGACAGTTGTGATCTTCAGTCAGCCAGCTGACCTGGACGAACGTAGCCCCTCATGTCGACTTTGTCCAGGCAAAAGGTTGAGTATTCGCTGGCGCCGACGGTCCGTCAGGACCTGGTGGCCGCCGCGGGTCGTAGCATGGCCGCGATGCCGACCCTCTTGATCGTCCACCACACGCCGTCGCCGTCTATGCAAGCGATGTTGGAGGCGATGCTCGCCGGCGCGAGGGATGAGGCGATAGAGGGCGTGGAGGTCGTCGTCCGGCCGGCCTTGGCCGCCTCCGCGGTGGACGTGCTGGCCGCGGACGGTTACCTGCTCGGGACGCCGGTCAACATCGGCTACATGTCAGGGGCGCTGAAACACTTCTTTGACCAGATCTACTATCCGTGTCTCGACGCGACCGCCGGCCGGCCGTATGCGCTGTACGTCCACGGCAACAGCGACACGACCGGGGCGATCCGCGGGGTCGAGACCATCGCGACCGGGCTGAAGTGGAAGCGCCTGCGCGAGCCGCTGTCGATCGTCGGCGAGGTGGACGCCACAGCACGCGAGGCCTGCTGGGAGCTCGGAGCAATGGCGNCCGCCGGCCTTATGGACGGGTGACGTCCGCGCGGGGCTCGCCTAACATCTGGCCGTGCACTCGTAGATCAACCCGGTGAGCCGGCCGGGCATCGCCACCTGCGCGCCGTCCAGCGAACTCGAATCCTCCACACCAGGGGACGGCGCGGGCTTCTACGATCGGTAGTGATCAGGACGAATGAATTCTTATATCTATCTCGACGCTTCGTGGCCTACTTGGGCGCTTCCGCTTCAAACTTCAGTGCCCGTTCGGCGGCGTCCAGAAGTTCGGCATAGGTCACAACCTGAATTCTGCTAAGGTGTGAATTGTAGGTGCGGAGGGTCTGGTCGATCTGCTCTTGCTTTACATTGACACCGTCGAAGGGCTCGTCCAACGGTTTCCCGACCCGGTGAGNGTTTATGGCGATCGCTCGCCAGGTGAGCGATGGCGGAGATCGCGCCAGGGACGGGTGAGGAGATCAAGGGCGCTGACACGCTACGTAGCCGCGCGACGCACCTGACTTTCCGCAAGTTCTGCGACACCGTGTTTTACCCGATCTTGGAAGCGGCGGTCGGGCGGCCGTACGCGCTGTACGTTCACGGTGGCAGCNACACGACGGGCGCGGTGCGTTCGGTCGAGTCGATCGCGACCGGTCTGCGCTGGAAGCGCATGCGAGACCCGGTCACCGTGGTCGGCGACGTCGACCCGGCCGCTCGCGAAGCCTGCTGGGAGCTGGGCGCTGCCATTGCCGCGAGCCTGATGTCCTAGCCGCGCGCGGGGCGGTCGGCGGTCTCGGTCGTGGCGGACTGTTCCAGGACCTCTTTCATCTCCTTGATGNCGTGTGCGGTGCGGNCCTCGATCAGGTCCGCCAGGCTGTCGGGGAGGAGATCCGTGATCCAGAGAAGTCGGCTGTGGCCGTCGCCGTCGGGCAGGACCTGGAAGGACGCATGGTGGTGGCGTAGGGGCGGTCGGGCTCCCTCGATGACCGCGTAGACGAGCCGGCGTACCTCGTCATCGACGGCGATGATGAGCTCCCGCACCAGGTGCCCATCCGGCATGGTCAGTGTTCTGACGTGCCCGTCGAGGCTGACATCCAGTNCCCGCCCCGGTAGGAGCCGCCGATGCACCGCTCCCACGTCGCGCAGGACGTCCCACACCTGCTCCGGAGGCAGGGCGACAACGACTTCGTGTCGAATGGAAGCGATGTTAATCTCCTGGTCGGGGGCGGTATCGTTTAGAGAGAATCCTCAGAACTGTATAGGCCACCGAGCGTGAAGGTGTCGCTGACTGACCTAGCGTGATTGACCGAGGTACCCCGGGCCCTCGCCTCGGTGAGCGGTATGGTCTCCATGTAGGTCACTATAGGGACCGGTCGCTATTCTGGTCGCTCTGATGGCCGGCTTCGGGATGAGCATCCAGTGCGCGCTCTCGTCGACGAGGCGACGCCGACGTGAATGCCTGGTCATCCCCGCCCACTTCGGCGGGGAGCGAGCCATGCGCATCCGCCGTGACGGCAACAGGTTCACGCCCGCGAGACCTGCTGGGAGCTTGGCGCCACCGCTGCGGGCACCAGGCGGATGATCACGCTGTTATGTGTCCGCTGCGTGCGTGGCGCCTGACTCCGGTCGGGCCGAGTGACTGTCCGCGACGTCCTTAACAAAAGACGTCGGAAATGCATAGAAGCGTAGAGCGACCTTGCGCGTCGCACCATGCGGCCGGGGGTGGAGCAGGCCGTACCGGGCCGCGAGCTCCAGGTACTCCTCGGTGAACCGGGTGAGTTCGGCCTGGGTGAGGTTGGCTGTCCCCCGGGCACCCTTCGCCCACGGACCCATCCGCTGGGGATGGCGGAAGGCCTGGGCGAACAGGCGTAGCTCGCTGTCAAGCTTCGCGTCGAGCCAGCGGCCGATCGTGGGCCGGTCGGCCTCCGGAATGTCCGGTAGATCGGGGATGCGGAGGTCTAGCGGCGCGGGCTCCCACCGATCCCGGCCTACCTTGCGGGCCCAGCCGAACTCGGCAAGCGACGTCAGNGCGCCGCCGACCGCCACCGGCTCGACGTCCAGTTCCTGCGCGAGTGTCCGGATATCCGCCGGTGCCGACCGGTCGAGTTGCTGTGCCACCCGATGGATCCACGGGTCGGCCAGCACGCCTGTGATGTCGCCCGCGCTGATCTGGCGTCGGCCCGTTCCTCCGGCGAGCAGCATCCGGGCCTGCAGGAGCAGCAGGATGGCGAGAGGAACCTCGGNGAGAACGGCCGTGAGAAGGCTGTTCCAGCGGTCCGGTGTGCTCCAGTCCAAGGTCACGTCGAACCAGGCGTCACAGAGCATGAGCGTCGCCGTTGCGGTCAGGGCGGGAAGGCCGAAACGACTCCGCCGCCAGNTCAACCAGGCCGAGCCCGCAAAGGAACCCAGCAACACGGCGTCGAATCCGGTCCAGGCCAGGCGCCACTGGTGGGTGTCGTGCTGGTCGGGCAGGCTCCGGCCGAGGTAGATCGTCCAGGGCAGCAGCCAGACCACCGATGCGACCAGGAGCGCGAGCATGGCCTGCCGGCGGACGCGGCGCGGGTGCGTCATGGTCAGCATTGTGTTCCGCTTGGTGAGGTCAGCCCTGGCTGGAACGCCAGCTGCCGACGGAGGGCGGCGGTCTCCGGACTCAAAGCCACGCGATCACCGTACAACGGGCGCTACCGGCATCCAGGAACCGCGGTCCCGGAGCGCCGCACGGCAACCGACTACGCGGTCAGGAAGCTTGATCGGGACTGGGACGCCTTGTTGCGCATCGGGGCTGGGTCCGGCCAATGGAGTGGCCTGCGATGCAGCAGGCTTCGCGGTCGGCGGCGGATATTTCGCCGAGGACGGTGAGCGGGTCGCGCAGGCGCCTCCACCTCAGGCCGGTCATGATCGTCTCAACGCCGCGGACCGCGCCGGTCGTGTCACCGTTGCCGTGGACATAGAGGGTGTATGGCCGGCCGACGGTGAACTCGAGGACTGGGTAGTAAATCTGGTAAAAGGTGTTTCCAAGCCCCTGACAGGGAGCTCGGCGCCACTACCGCCGCAAGCCTGATGCCGGTCTGATCGACCGGGCGCTGGGCGCCGCCGCTGTGCGTACCGTCGCCGGAGAAACCTGTGAAGCCGTTGACGCCGCCTACGCTGGATTACCGAGGCGGACCAGGTTCTCGATTTCGGCGAGCTTCGCTGGCGGCAGGNTGCTGACCCGTTCGACCAGGTCCTCTCTGGTCACCGAAAGGAGCCAGGTGCAGGGGACTACGCCTGGACGCGGAAACGCGACGCGCAGGACGCCCTCGAAGGGAAGTCCTTCGGGAGGAACCGGGGAGGAGCCGCATGACGGGGAGAGCGCCCGAATACGGGCGGTTGTCGTCGCTGGTCTACCAGGTGGACAAGCCGATCGGCACGTCGTTCGGCGACGTCGAGCTCTATCGTGATCTCCTGGCGGGCGTCACCGGGGAGATTCTGGAACCGGCGGTGGGGACGGGGCGGGTGCTCATCCCGCTGTGCGAGGCGGGTCTGCGGGTACGGGGATTCGACACCTCGGCACCGATGCTGGCGGTGTGCCGGGAGAACTGCGCCGTCCGCGGGCTTGCCCCCGAGCTGTTCGAGGCGGACATGACGACCTTCAACGATCCGAGCGCGTTCGACGCTGTGATCATTCCGGCCGGGTCGTTCGCTCTGGTAACCGGGCGCGACCGTGCCCTGCGCACGCTCCGCAACTTCCACACGTGCCTGCGGCCGGGCGGGCGCCTCATCCTGGATGCCGAGCCGCTTGAACCGCTCGGACCCGCCATCACCGTAGATCCACTCCGGCACTGGTGGCACGGCGACGACCTGCTGACGCTCACGTCCCTCCCGGCGGCGCTCGCCGAGAAGAACGTCCGTTCCACGTGGCTGCGTTACGAGCTGTGGCGCGACGGCCGCCTGGTCGACGCCGAGCTGCAGAAGTTCGACCTCCAGATCTACCAGCTCGACGAGCTGGCCGGCCTGCTGCGCGAAGCCGGGTTCACCGTGACCGCCGTGCATGCCGACTACGAGGCTGGACGCCCGGCGAGCGCCGACGCCCGGCAGTGGACCATCGAGGCCACTGCCCGCTGACGCCGGTCAGCCTCGCGTCCTATCCGCCCAACGCGGCCAGCGCCCGGTCGGCGTGGGTGTTCATGTTCAGCTCACTGCTGATGGCCTCGATGATGACCTGGTCCGTACCGATCACGAACGTGGCCCGCCTGACCCGCAGCAGGTCGATCGGCCGCTTCACGCCGAAGGCGCGCGACACGCTGCCGTCGGCGTCCGAGAGCAGCGGATAGTCGAAGGAGTGCTTGTCGGAGAACTTCTTCTGCTTGGCCACGGTGTCGGTGCTGATGCCGACCCGTTGGGCGCCGACCGCGGCGAACTCGGCCGCGAGGTCCCGGAAATGACAGCTCTCCGCGGTGCAGCCCCTGGTCAACGCCGCCGGGTAGAAGAACAGGACGACCGGACCGTCCGTCAGGAGAGTGGAAAGCCTGCGAGGGGTGTTGTCCTCGTCCGGCAGCTCGAAGTCCGGCGCGGTGTCGCCGACACGCAGCATCTGTGCGCTCCTCACCTCGGGCTGGGCGACGGGCATCGGCCCGGCGTCCAGGGCCGTCGCAGCGACGGCCGATTTCGTACGCTATCCCGACCCGGTGACGCTCTGCCCAGGAGCGATGCTTGGGAAAGGGCGGCGGGTGCTGGGGCGTGTCCGACGAGGTGGTGGTCGGGCGGTGGTGCTAGAGACGGGTCGCAGTCCGGATGAGGTCGGCGACGGCTCTGGACCGGCTGTGCGGTGGCCAGGCGATCACGGTGGTGACTGGCGGCGCGTCCAGCACGGGCACGGCGGCGAGGTCCCCGTGCAGTTGGGCTCGGCACGACTCCGGTGAGATCGTGCAGGCGCGGCCGAGCGCGATCAGCTGCAGCAACTGCGCGTGGTCGCGGACCTGCGGGCCGGGGCCGGGCGGGTAGGCGCCGTCGGGGTCGGGCCAGCGTGGCAGGGGCAGGCCTGGCAGTGCGGTGATGTCGGCCATGTGCACGTGGGCCCGGACGGTGAGCGGATGCCCGGCCGGCAGGATCACGACCTGGCTCTCCGTGCTGAGCTCCGCGGTGTGGAACCCGGCCGTCGAGTCGAACGGCCGGTGCAGGAGCGCCACGTCGGCCCGGCCCTCGCGCAGGAGTCGTTCCTGCTCGGCCGGGCCGCACAGGGTGACGTCGACGGGGACCGCGCCGGGTTCGGCGGCGTAGGTGTCGAGCAGTTTCGCCAGCAGTTCGCTGGACGCGCCGGCTTTCGCGGCCAGGACCAGGCCGGGACGACCGGTCGCGGCGAGGGCGGCGCGGCGGGTCCGGCGGTCGGCGGCGTCGACCGCGTCGAGGGCCGCCCGGCCCTCGGCCAACAGCACCGAGCCGGCCTCGGTCAGCGTGACGGTGCGGCTGGTCCGGTCCAGAAGTGCGGCCCCGAGCCGGCGTTCGAGCTGCTGGATCGCCCGTGACAAGGGCGGCTGTGCGATCCCGAGCCGCTGCGCGGCGCGCCCGAAATGCAGNTCTTCAGCGACAGCGACGAAGTATCGCAGTTCCCGGGTCTCCACGCCGCCACGCTATCCCGGATCGATACCTGGGCGGTATCGTTGGTCACCTGATCGGTGTTGGACCCCTCGCCAGGGTCCGGGTCAGCATTGACCCTATGAGCGAACCGACGACTGCGCTGGTCACCGGCGCGAACAAGGGAATCGGGTACGAAATCGCCGCGGGCCTGGGCGCCCTCGGCTGGAGCGTCGGCGTCGGCGCCCGCGACGATCAGCGCCGGGAGGCCGCGGTGGAAAAGCTGCGCGCGGCCGGCGTTGACGCGTTCGGTGTACCGCTGGACGTGACCGACGACGCGAGCGCGACCNCCGCCGCACGGCTGATCGAGGAGCAGGCCGGGCGCCTCGACGTGCTCGTGAACAACGCCGGCATCACTGGTGGTATGCCGCAGGAGCCCACCCGGGTCGATCCGGCCACCATCCGGACGGTCGTGGAGACCAACGTGATCGGCGTCATTCGCGTCACCAACGCGATGATGCCGCTGCTGCGCCGCTCTGCCTCGCCGCGGATCGTGAACATGTCCAGCAGTGTCGGCTCCCTTACCCGGCAGTCAGGAACCGCTGGTGAGCAGACGACGGGTCCGGTGGCCGTGGCGTACGCGCCGTCGAAGACGTTCCTGAACGCCGTCACCCTCCAGTACGCCCGGGAGCTGAGCGGTACGAACATCCTGGTCAACGCCGGNTGCCCCGGCTTCGTCGCGACCGACCTCAACGGCTTCCGCGGCGTGCGCACCCCCGAACAGGGCGCGGCGATCGCCATCAGACTCGCGACCCTGCCCGACGACGGCCCGACCGGCACGTTCTTCGAGGACGCTGGCGTGGTGCCCTGGTGATGAGCTGCTGGACACGGCAGGTAAAGACGCCGCGGCTCAAAACGAGTCCTCCAGCGAGCATGCTCATGAACAGTCCTGCCAGGACCTGGCCCAGGTAGCTGGAGATCCCGAAATGCNGGTGGGTAATCCCATCTGTCGCTCTTGTTGTTTGGGTCCGAACTGTCAGGAGACTGTTGTGCGTATCGNGATCATCGGTAAGGGGAAAGTGGGCTCTGNGCTGGGAGCACGGCTCGCGTCCGCCGGCCACGAGGTGGCCTACGGTTCACGTACCCCCGAGGACCGCACCGGGTCGGTCAGTCAGACGGATGCCGTCCAGGGCGCCGAGCTGGTCATCATCGCCATCCCTGGCACTGCTGTCCTTTCCACGCTGGAGGGGATCGGGGAGGATGTCCTCGCCGATCGGATCGTGCTGGACGTGTCGGCCGCCTTCACGCCGGACATGGCGCTGGCCTACCCCAACGACAGCGTCGCCCGGCGGGTGCAGACGCGCTTCCCCCGGGCCCGGGTCGTCAAGTCTCTGAACACCATGAACGTCTCGATCATGGTGGACCCGCTGGCCTCGCTCTCGCAGGCAACGGTGTTCGTCAGCGGTGAGAACCAGGACGCCAAGGCGGNCGTCAAGGGGTTGCTGGCCGACCTGGNCTGGACCACGGAGAGCATCCTCGACCTCGGGGGCGTGGCCAGTGCGACAGCCACCGAACACGCCGCGCCGTTGTTCTTTGCGACCTACCTGGCCCTGCAGACGATGCGGTTCAACATCGCCATCACGCGCTGACAGCAGTCGCGTCGGCCGGTACCGCCCGCTCCCTGGCAAGTCCCCGCCGTAGCCACGATCCGGTGAAGCGCAGCCTGGAGCACACAACGGACCGGCGGTGGCCCTGCCGCGGCGGACTCCCCAACGGACGTGAGTCTGCTGGGCGCATGAGCAGACCACGGTGGCGCGGCCGGCTGTGGCACAGGTGGCGGTGGCACGGGTAGTGCTCGGCCGGCTTGACCTGGAGCACGCTCGAAGGTGCAGACTCGAAGGAGCCGGCATACCGCCTGCCCGAGCGTGGGTGCCGGCTGATCCCCCACCGAGAGGACTCCGCCCGCGATGCAGTTCACCCACCTCGGTCGATCCGGTCTGTCCGTCTCGCGCCTGTGCCTCGGCACGATGAACTTCGGCCCTCTGACCAGCGAGGACGACTCCCACAAGATCATGGAGTCGGCGCACGGGTACGGGATCAACTTCTTCGACACGGCCAACGCCTACGGCCTGCGTTCGGCCGGCGTGTCGGGCCTCGGCGAGGGCAGGGGCCATACCGAGTCGATCATCGGCCGCTGGTTCGCGCAGGGCGGCGGGCGCCGGGAGCGCACCGTGCTGGCGACCAAGGTCTACGGCGCGATGGGGGAGTGGCCCAACGAGGGCAAGCTGTCGGCGCTCAACATCCGCCGTGCCCTGGACGCGAGCCTGAGCCGCCTGCAGACCGACTACATCGATCTTTACCAGTTCCACCACGTCGACCGTGATACCCCGTGGGATGAGATCTGGCAGGCCGTCGACGTCGCCGTCACGGCCGGCAAGATCCTCTACGTCGGCAGCAGTAACTTCGCGGGTTGGCACATCGCCCAGGCGCAGGCCGCCGCGGCCCAGCGCGGGACGTTCGGCCTGGTCAGCGAGCAGCCGATCTACAACCTCCTCACCCGGGAGATCGAGCTGGAGGTGCTGCCCGCCGCGCAGCACTACGGCGTGGGCCTGCTGCCGTGGTCGCCNCTGCAGAGCGGGCTGCTCGGTGGCGTGCTGCGCAAGGAGCGCGAGGGCAGGCGGCGTCTGGAGGGCCGTGCCGCGCAGTCCCTGGAGGCCAGGCGCCCCCAGATCGAGGCCTACGAGGACTTCNCCNCCGAGCTTGGCCACGAGCCTGGTGACGTCGCGCTCGCCTGGCTGCTGCACCAGCCGGCCGTCACCGCGCCGATCGTGGGACCGCGTGTCCAGCAGCACCTTGACGACGCCGTGCGGGCGCTCGACGTCCACCTGGACGACAAGGCGCTCGCCCGGCTGGACGAGATCTTCCCGGGCTACCGCACGGCCCCCGAGCATTTCGCCTGGTAGCAGGGACCGCCCTCTGCGTCAGCCAGTGCGCCGCGTCCCTGCGCAGGGCGGGCGTGATGATCTCACCGAGGCGCTGCGGGGACTCCATGATGGTCCTGTGAGTGCTGTCGTCGTGGGAATCCGCATGTGGTGCGAGCTCGCTTCGGCCGGCCCAACGGCTTCTCTCCGTCGATGCCCGCCTGGCGCCACCGACGCAGCCGGTGGCGAGAGTGGTACCGGGGGCGGTCGGTCCGTGACCGGTGNCCCGCTCTGCCCGGTGCTCGTCCCGGCTCCGGGGATGGTGCCGGATCCGACCGCGGTTCCGGGGCTGGTTCCGACGCCGGCCCCAGTACCGNCGGGCTACATCGACACCGCCAGCGGGCTCTCCTTCACGGTGCACGAGTTCGCGGAGCTGTCGGACGGCCGGGAGATCACCCTCCTGGATGACCGGGGCTGGGGCATGTCGGGCGGTGGCAGGACCCCCGGCGCGCTCCTGTCCGAGCTGACGATCGAGGAGATCGCGCGCATGGTCTACATGGTCCTGCTGCCGGACTGGGCCGACGTCGACCACCCGCTGCCGCCGGACCTCGCCGCGGTCGAGGGCAGCGGCGGGGCACAGGACTGGGTTCTNCATGCGCAACGGCTACGCGCATTCGGGGTGGTCGCCACGCCGGCCGAGCTCGTGCGGGTACCGCGCCGCCTCGACCTCGGTGACCACCTGGGCGCGTGGCTGGNCACCCCTGCTGACTGAATGCCCGGTGTGGCCGGTGGAAACGTCAGGCTAGAGTCCGCCGAATGCCGATCAATGAGGTTTGTCCGCGGTGATGGGGCGGACGCACGCGCTGAGCGGTGCGGCGCTCTGGCTGGCCGTCGTGCCCTTCCTGGGCCGGGAGGACTGGCTGGGGACCTACGCACTGTCGTTGTCGTCCCATCAGGTGATCGCCGGCGGGGTGGTGGCCGCGGGTGCGGGCCTGCTGCCCGACATCGACCATCCCAACGGCCGGATCGCGAACACCCTCGGCCCGGTCTCTCGGACGATCTGCCGGTGGGTGAGCCGGGCCAGCGGCGGCCATCGGCACGCCACCCACTCCCTGGTCTTCGCGCTCGCCATGGGCGTGGCGATGAGCCTGTTGGCGGACCACTCACGGTATGGCTGGTGGGCGGCACTGTTCGTCCTCGTCGNCTTCGGGCTGCGCGGCCTCGGCCTGGACTTCGAGGGNCACGAGTTCTGGTCCGGTCTGAAGGACTGCGTGACGGCCGGGATCGCCGTCTACCTGATGCACGGCCTGGACATGGGCTTCGTCGCCTACCCGGTCGTCCTGGGGTGCCTCGCACACCTGATCGGTGACTGCCTGACCCCCCGAGGCTGCCTGCTGCTCTGGCCGGTGCACTGGCGGATGGAGGTCGTCCTGGTACCCCGCACCGACGGCAGGGCCGAACGCATGGTGGTGGTACCCCTGTTGGCGTGCGCCATCGTCGTCATGACGGTGCACGTCCTGGGCGGCGCCCTGCCGTCGCACTGGTTGCGCTGACGCGGGCCCGTCACGGCCGGCCGGAGAGTCGCCACCACTCCCGGCCACGCGCCCTGACCGGGGGGGATGCTCTCATGGCGGTATGTGGACAGGGGTAACGAGTGCGGCTGCCCGCACGACGATGGTCGGTCGTGGCGCCGAGGGGGCAGTCCGATGAGGACCAGTCGCCTGGAGGCCTTCAGCGACGGTGTGATGGCCATCATCATCACGATCATGGTTCTCGAGCTGAGGCTCCCCGAGGGGCACACGTTCGCGGACCNGTGGCACACCACNGGGAAGGGCCTGCTCAGTTACCTCCTCAGCTTCGTCTACGTCGGGATCTACTGGAACAACCACCATCACATGTTCCAGCTGGCCCGCCAGGTGACCGGCGGGGTGCTCTGGGCGAACCTCGNCCTGCTCTTCTTTCTGTCGCTGTTTCCGTTCACGACCGCCTGGATGGACGAGACGGGCTATGCGCGCTTCCCGGTCGTCCTCTTCGGTGTGAACCTGCTGGCTGCGGCCTGTGCCTACGTCGTGCTCCAACAGGTGGTCATCCGGGCGCACGGGCCCGACTCCCGGCTCAGGCAGGCCGTCGGCTGGGATCTCAAGGGCAGGATCTCGCCGCTGTTCTATCTCGCCGGAATCCTGTCCGTGCTGTTCGTCGACACCCACGNCAGGATCGGCGTCATCATCGCGACCGCCTGCTACACCATCGTCGCGCTGATCTGGATCATCCCTGACCGCCGCATCGGCCGCGCCGTCCGCGATGTCGGCTCGCTGGACTGATCCGGAACGTGGCGCTCAAGGCCGTCCTGTGGGGCGGGGTGGGCGCGTTGCTGCGAGACTCCTGCCCGCGGGCGACCCGCCCATCCATGACGTGGGATGCGCGGACCTGGTACGAATCCCCCGCCGACACGTCGTACAGCAGCCTGGCGCATCCGATTTCCGGAACCCGCAGCCGAGAAGGCGCCCCGATTGTTGTTCATGTGTTACGGATGCATGGCGTGGTGTTGCATTGGCCCGGCCGCGTGGTGTGGCATGAGGGCACCGCTGTTCCTGGAGGGAAACGTCATGCCGACGACCGATACCGCTGCGCGCCCTGGCCTGCGGGAGTTTCTCGTCCACAAGCGCGAGGCCGTGCTGGCACGGGAGGACGCGATCGCCGCGGGCACCCTCTCGGGTCCGGCGGTGCTGCGGGCGCAGTCCGTCGCCGACGGGCGCAGCGGCGTCCGCCGGATTCGGATCCGTGACCATCAGATCCTCAGCGACTCGCCCCCCGACTACGCCGGTGACGATCTCGGGCCCAGCTCACCCGAGCTCGTCCTCGGCGTGTTCGCCAGCTGCCTGACCCACGTCTTCGAGATCGTCGCTGCCCGCCTGGACATCCCGCTCGACGAGATCAGGGTGGAGGTCGAGGGCCAGATGGAACCCCGGGCCGGCCGGCCGGGCTTCGAGGGCGTGCCCCGGGAACCGCACAACATCACCTACCAGGCCTCCGTCACCTCCCCGGCCACGGCCGAGGAGATCGAGACCCTGTACCAGACCGTCGAGGCGGAGTGCCCGCTCCTCGCCCTGTTCACGAACCCCCAGACGATTGCCGGTTCGCTGGTGCACACCCCGAGCGGGGGACCGGCACCCGAACCGTCGGCCGAGGCGAGGGCGGGGGACCGCGGATGACCGCGGCGGAGTTCCTCTGGTACATCCCCAACGAGGTCCGGCCCGGGCACCGCGGCGACGACGCGGCGGCGGGCCACAACAGCCTGGACACGCTGACCCGGCAGGCCGTCGCGATCGAGCGGCATGGCTGGCGGGGAGCGCTGCTCGGCGCCGGATGGAACCGGCCGGACACCTTCACCGTCGCCACGGCCCTGGTGGCGCGTACGACCAGCTTCGAGCCGCTCATCGCCGTGCGTCCCGGCTACTGGGGGCCGGCGCACTTCGCCGCCGCGGCGGCCACCCTCGACCATCTGTCGGACGGACGGGTGCGGGTCAACATCGTCTCGGGCCGGGACGAGCTCGCCGCGTACGGCGACAGCGACGCGGGCCAGGCGCAGCGTTACGCCCGTACGAGCGAGTTCATGCGACTGGTCCGCCGGCTGTGGACCGAACAGGACGTCACCCACCGCGGCGAGTACTTCCAGGTGACCGGCTCGACCCTCGGTCCCCGGGTTCGGGCGCGCCCGGGCCGGCCGCACCCGAAGCTCTACTTCGGCGGGGCCTCCGACGCGGCGGAGCGGGTCGCGGCCGCGGAGGCGGACGTGCAGCTCTTCTGGGGTGAGCCGCTCGACGGCATCGCCGAACGCGTCGCACGCCTGCGGGAGCTGAGCGAGAAGCTGGGCCGCGAGCACCCGCCGCTGGAGTTCGGGCTGCGCGTCACCACGGTCGTCCGCGACACCACCGCGCAGGCCTGGGCCGATGCCGAGGCCAAGGTCGCCGACCTGGCTGCCCGCCAGGATGACCTCCCCGAAGGCCGCGGCCGCTTCGACGCCGTCGGCCAGCGGCGCCTGCTCGACCTGCAGACGCGCGGTGAGGTCCTGGACGACAACCTCTACACCGCGCCGGGCCGGATCGGCGGCGAGGGCGCCGGCACGACCTGGCTGGTCGGCTCGGCGGCGGACGTCGCGAAGTCCCTGAGCCGGTACGCCGACCTGGGGATCAGCCACTTCGTCCTGTCGGACACGCCCTACCTGCGGGAGATCGAGCGCCAGGGCGACCACCTGTTGCCCCTGCTCAGGTCGCCCGACTGATCCGGCTGCGGCGTCGCCGACGACCGGCTGACGGGCGCCGACCCGCACCACGCCCAACATCGGCACTGGCTCGACGAGACACTCGTCGACGCGACCTACCTCTCACCCTCTCTCGGCCCTACCTGCCTGGGTGATCGGAACGGCGTGCCGGCTGAATCGCCTGCGGCTGCTNCCCGAGGTGATCGATGATGGGGTCGGCCGCGNCGGTGTCGAGCGGACGGGAACCCGAGGAGGGTCCGATGTTCGAGAGATTCAGCGACGGTGCCCGGCGGGCCGTCGTCCACGCGCAGGAGGAGTCCAGGTCGCTCGGNCACGACCGGATCGGCGTGGAGCATGTCCTGCTCGGCCTGCTCCACGAGGACAGCGCGCCGGCGGACGCCGTCCTGGGTGCGTTCGGACTCACGCTGGCGGCGGGCCGGTCGGCGGTCGCGGCGGCCGTGGGTGCGAGCGAGCACACGTCAGCACGGCAGATCCCGTTCACCCCGCGCGCGAAGCTGGTCCTGGAGAAGTCGCTGCAGGCGGCTCAGCGGCTCCAGCACACGTTCATCGGCCCTGGTCATCTTCTGCTCGGGCTGCTGGGCGAGGACCAGGGCGTCGCCGCCGACATCCTCGCTCGTCACGGCGTCGACCCCGAGGAAGCCGGCCACCGAGTGCTCGCCGCCATCGCCGCCAGGGGGGAAGTCCCGCTGTCCGAGGTGATGTACTCGCCGCGCCGGGACGCTGTCACCGGCGCCAACGCGCGGGCCCGTGAGCTCGCCGAGCAGCTCGGCCAGGCCCAGGCGGCGAAGGACGCCGCCCTCGACGCGGGTGACTTCGCCGCCGCGACCGCGATGCGTGCACGCGAGCGGGCCCTGATCGCGGAACGCGACCGGTTGATCACCGAGCTGCGGCCCGGCGGCCAGACCCCACCGCCGGCCCCCTCACCGGAGTAGCCGCGGCACGCCGCGTGGGACGCACGACACCTTTTCGCCGTCGCCGCCCGGGAATGCCTGAATGTCGCGATACCCGCCGGGGTGTGAGCCTGGCAACGCACCCTCCTCTACCTGGCCGGATGCCGGGTAATCCACAAACTATCGGCCTGACGACAGGCCTTCCGGAGCTGGGACCGGCCGGCCCGTGGGTAGCGTTCATCTCGACGCACTCGCAACGTCTCGCCGGAAGTCGGAAAAGCTNGTGAAAGTGGGGCTGGAATTCCCGAAACCATGCGCGGGGTCGACCAGAGGTAAACGGGCGGGTCGTCGAAGGAATGTGTGGAGAACTGGGCGGGCCGGCTGTCGGCCCGCCTCGCGCGAAGGAGAGCCAGGAACATGTCCGCTAAGAAGATCGGCCTCGCCTTCACGACCATCGCCGCCACCGCGGGGCTTGTTTTCGGTGGTGCGACGATGGCGAGCGCAACCACGGGACTGTCCGCCGGCGTCCAGGCGGGAACGGGCGGGAACTCCGCGCCCGGCCTGGCCACGGCGGTCAACACGTCGTTGTCGGCGGGTGAGCTGGCGAAGGTGACCGCGGCGCTCAAGGCCAAGGACTCGTCGGTCGCGGTCACCAGCGTGGTGAAGAACTCCGACGGGTCCTACCTGGTGGTCGGAACCAAGGCCGGCGTCACGGTGAAGTACCTCGTCAGCGCGGACCTGAAGACCGTCACGCAGATCGCGGCCGGGTAACCCGAGCGGCACCTGGGCTCGGGCCCCGTGGCCCGAGCCCAGGCTGGTATCGGATATCAACGGCTGCACCACCGACCTCGTCGAGGACGCGGCATTCGAGCTCGTCCTGGAGGCGGCGCAGGNCACCGCCGACGTCCAGAAGACTGCCGGTCGGCTGTGCGTCGTCCCCTTGGACCGCGCCTGGTGCTGCGGGTCCCNCATCGGATTCGCGTGTTTGCGGGTGATGTGGTGATGAAGGACGAGGACGGGGATTCGAAGAGAAAGAACGAGTGTTCCAGGGTCAGCCCGCCGTCGGCCCGGTCGCGGGGCAGGAGCGTCGCGGTGAACTCGCCCGGGGCAACGGAACGCCGGCGCGCCGACCCGGCGCGTACGCGCCTGCCGCGGCACGACGAAGGGCAGCCGCTGCGCGGGACCGGTTCGGCAAGCAGGCTCACCTGCGGATCGCGAAAGGCCAGCGGCGAGACGCTCCGGTAGGCGGTCGTGATCTTGTGCAGGCCATCGCGGCGCTGGTCGGCGATCCGGTTCTGGACCTGGGCGAGGGTGGCGGCCCGCTGCCGGCGGCCGGCGGAGCCGGGCTTCGACCGGGCGTGGGCCCGCGACGCCCGGCGCAGTTTCCGTTCGGCCCGCTGGCAGTGCTTCGGGTTGGCCACGCTCTGTCCGGTCGACAGGACAGCGAGATGCTTCACTCCCAGGTCGACGCCGACCGGGCCGCCTGTGCGCTGCCGACGCGACGGCCGGGCGGGAACGTCGCGCTCGACCTCGATGGTGAACGAGACGAACCAGCGATCGGCGGTCCGGGACACGGTCGCGCCGAGCAGCCGGGCGCGGCCGTCAGCGAGGCGGGCGGTGAGCGCGCCCATCGGTTCGCCGACCTTGACCCGGCCGATCCGGGGCAGCTTCACATACGCCTCGCCGGCTGGGCCGTAGGCGCCGGTGGTGTAGCGGAAGCCGTCGCGAGCCTTCCCGCGCTTTTTCCACCGGGGAATACAGCGCTGTCCGGCTCTACCTGGCGCTAGACCGACAGCTGGTGCCGCCCCCAGCGCGGCCGACGGCACCGGGTGCGTGCGCGCCGCGAGCGCCCTGCCCACTGCCGCTCCGAACAGCGGCCCGAGCAGCACCTTCTGCGGCCGAAGCCCCTACAGGCCGCCGACACCTCCGGTCGCCGCGCCCACTGTGACGGGCCGGCGCCACCCAGCCACCCAGCCACCCAGCCGCCCAGCCGCCCACCCGGCGAGGGCGACGAGCGCAGCGCTGGTCGCGATCCGCTGCCACAGCGCGGATAGTTCGCCCGGCCGCGGCCGGGCACGGGGGACCACCTCGGAGGCGGCCAGCGTGACCGCCCCGTGAGGCCGCCCAGGCCGACCCCGCGTCGCCCTCGGTGAGCGCCGAAGGCCGCTGCGGCCACGCCCCCGATGACGGCGGCGGACAGGACGGCCGCCCGGACGTCCGTGGAGGTCGTGCCCTGGTCCTGCGCGGAAACGACCTGTCTGCCCCTCTGTCGACCACTGTGCCCTCGGCTGCCGGCGGACTTGGCCGGACGGTGACGGCTCAACCCGCACCGGCGGGGAATGACTTCGCTGCGTAGTCGCTCGGATGCCGAAAGTCGGCTTCGTTGTCGCGGTCGCCAGGTCCGCCTGACAGGAAATGCCCAGGTTGGCGGGATACGAAGGGGGCGAAGGGACAGGAGACGGGCAGACCGGCAGTTCTGAGGGGAGCGTGGATGGCTGAGCACGGACACGACCCGGAGCACGGAGCGCGTCCCACCGCAGCGGTGTCACCCAGGCGCCCGGCATCGGCGGACCGCCGGACGAGCACCTTGCTGGCCGAACCGCCGTCACGGCTGCCCGGCCAGCCGCGGACGGCTGGCCAGCCGCGGACGTCCGGCCGGCTGGGAACCTCTGGCCGGCTGGGAACGCCTGGCCGGCCGGAGCGGGGCGTCCGGCCGTCCGGTCCGAACAGGTCGACCGGGCCGGACGCCTCCCGGGAACGGGCTGCTCGGGCCACCGGGGCGCCGGGGCGGGGCGGCGTCGGGCGCGGCGGCCGCAACCCCGCGCTGGACGGCGTGCGGGCGCTCGCGGTGCTCTGCGTGCTCGTGTTCCACATGGACTCGCTGCCCGGCGGCTACCTGGGTGTCGACGTGTTCTTCGTCCTCAGCGGCTTCCTGATCACCGGACAGCTGCTGGCGGAACGGGACCGGACCGGTGGGGTGTCCCTCGCACGGTTCTACCTGCGGCGGGCCTACCGGCTGCTGCCCGCGTTCTGGGCGCTGGCCCTCGTCGGCCTCACGGCGGTCGTCCTGCTGGGGATCGGCACGGCCGGTGAGCGGTCCGAGTTCCTCGACAGCCTGGCCGCCTCGACGCTGTATGTGAACAACTACTTCCAGGTGGTGCGGCAGAGCACGGGGGCCGGCTGGCTGGGCCACACCTGGTCGCTGTCGCTGGAGGAGCAGTTCTACCTGCTGTGGCCGCTGGTGCTGATCGCCCTGTGCCGCTGGCCGTGGGTGGCCCGCCGGCTGCCCGCGGTCCTGCTGGGCGGGGTGGCCGGCGTCGTGCTGTGGCGCAACGCGCTGGTCACGTCCGGGGCTTCGGGGACGCGGACGTACTTCGCCCTGGACACCCGCGCCGACGCGCTGCTGGTGGGCTGCGCGCTCGCCGCCTGGCTGCGGGCGGCGCGGCAGGGGGCGGCCGGCGAGGGCGGCGTGGCCGGGGCGACGGGCGTGGCCGGGGCGACGGGCGTGGCCGAGGCGACGGAGGCGGCCGGTGTGACGGGGGCGGCGGTGTGCTGGCGGCGCCGTCTGGACCGGGTCAGGGCCGTCCTGCCGGTGGCGGGTCCGGCGGCGCTCGCGCTGCTGGCGGTGGCGATGGTGACCGCACCGAGCGGCTGGGGCGAGGGGTCGGCGCTGCTGTCCCGCGGCGGCTACACGGTGGTCGCGCTGCTCGCCGGCGCCCTCATCCTCAGTCTGGAGCAGGGCGCGACGACGAGCTGGTTGTTCCGTGCCCTCGCCGCCCGCCCGCTGGAGTGGCTCGGCCGGATCTCCTACGGCTTCTACCTCTGGCACTTTCCCGTGGTCGCGCACTGGGGCCACGACCTGACCGGTGCGCTCGGCCGGTGGCCGGCGATCGTGGTGGTCGGCCTCATCTCGGTGGCCNTGGCGGCCGCGTCCTACTACCTGCTCGAACGGCCCGTCCAGCGGCGCCGCGCCGTCGAGCGGCCGCGGCCCCGGCCGACCCGCGCGAGCCCGTCGCGCCGCCGGCCGGCGTTGGCGGACAGCCACCGGAGCCGGTAACGAAGATCGCGGGGTCAGGCGTCGATGGCGGTGTCGCGGGCGACCTTCTCCCAGGCGGCGATGTCCGCGCGGAGGCCGTCGAGGTGGCTGATGATCGCGTCGACCGCGTCGGATCCGAGCGGAAGGCGCAGGGGAACCCGGGGCNCCTCCAGCGCGGTGATGATCGCCGCCGCGGCCTTCGCCGGATCACCGGGCTGGCTGCCGTTGTCGGTCTCGATCATCCGGCGGGTCGGGCCGACGGTGTCGGCGTAGACGGACATCGCGGTGCTCGCGGACGTACCCCCGAACAGTCCGGTCCGGAAGGATCCCGGTTCGACCACGAGAACCGTGATTCCCAGCGGGGCGACCTCGGCCGCGAGCGCCTCGGACAGGCCCTCGAGCGCGAACTTGGTGNCGCTGTAGGCGGAGAACCCGGCGAACGACAGCTGACCGCCCATGCTGCTCATCTGCACGATCGCGCCGGATCNCGCGGCGCGCATGTGCGGCAGGACGGCTCGGACCAGCGCCGCCGGCCCGAACACGTGNACGTCGAAAAGGGACCGCAGCTCGGCGTCGGTGGTCTCCTCGACCGCGCCGACGTGGCCGCGGCCGGCGTTGTTGACCAGCACGTCTATCCGGCCGTGCCGGCTCACCACATCCCGGACGACCGCGTCGATCGTGACCGTGTCGGTGACGTCCAGCGTCACCGCCTCGACCTGCGCAGGATGTCTCGCGACGACGTCGTCCAAGGTCGCGGCGCGCCGCGCCGTCGCGACCACGACGTCCCCGGCGGCCACCGCCGCCTCGGTCACCGCCCGNCCGAAACCGCTGTTCGCGCCGGTCACCAGCCACACTCGNCTCATCGTGTTCGCTCCCGTCGTAGCCGTCGTCGAACCGTCCTCTCCAGACTGCCGTCGTCGCCGCCGCGGGTCCAAGTCCCGCTGTGATAGCCATTTGTTATGGACGCGCTGGGCCGGGATCTCCNCTATTTCGTGGCGGTCGCCGAGGAACTGCACTTCACGAAGGCCGCGGAGCGATTGTTCGTCTCCCAGCCCGCCCTGAGCAAACAGATCCGCATGTTGGAGCGGCATCTCGGCGCGTCCCTTTTCGAGCGCGGTCGCCGGGAGGTCCGGTTGACGCCGGTGGGCAGGGCGCTGCTGCCCCATGCCCGACGCGTGCTGGCCGAGTGGGACGCCGCCCGGGAGGCGACCGAGCGAGCCAAGGCGGAGCAGCGCGCGACCCTGGTGGTCGGGATGAACACCAGCCCGGGTCGCGGCGGCCTGCTGCCGGCGATCACCTCCCGNCTCACCGCCGAGGTGCCCGACGTCCGGCTCCTGCTGCGCCAGGTCAGTTGGGACGACCCGACCGCCGGGCTGGCCGGCGGGTCCAGCGACGTGGCCTTCGTCTGGCTGCCGCTGGGTGACGCCGAGCGCTACACGTGGATCGTCGTCGCCACGGAACCGCGCCACGTCGCGCTGCCCCGGACACACCGGTTGGCGGCCAACGAGACCGTCGAGTTCGCTGACCTGCTCGACGAGCCGTTCCTGGCCCTGCCACCCAGCGCGGGACGGCTGCGGGACTACTGGCTCGCGCTCGACGCCCGCGGCGGACGCCCCCCGGTGATCGGCGCCGAGATCGCCGGTGCGGACGAGACGTACGAGGCCCTGGTCGGCGGCTACGGCGTCTGCCTGCTGGCGGTGGGGAACGCCCCACTGGTCACCCGCGGGGGCGTCGTGACCCGTCCGGTTGCCGGCGTCTCGCCCAGCCGATTGGCGGTGGCCTGGCAGGCCGATGACCGCCGTCCGCTCGTCCAGGCCTACGCCCGTGCCGTCCGCCTGGCCGTCGGGCACGGCGGCCCGGCCGGTACCGGTGACGGGGCCGCTACCGGTGACGGGGCCGGGGCCGGCGACGGGGCGGGGTTCGGTCGCTGATGTGACGCGACGTGTACGCGACCGCGACCCGGCGAAGAAGCCAGCCGCCGCCGACCGGCGGGGGGAGCGGCTGGTGCTGGCGTTGGGCCTGGGCCTCGCCGGCTTGGTGCTCGGCGTCGCGTCGACGGTGTCCGACCCGCTCGCGCTCGGCGCGAGTCTGGTCCTCGCCGGTGCCGCCGGTGGCTCCGTGCACGCCTCCAGCGGGCGGCTGATCCTCGGCTGGTTCGCCGTGCACGAGCGGGGACTCGCGATGGGCGCCCGCCAGACGGCCCAGCCGCTTGGCGTCGCGGTGGCGGCCGTCGCCCTGCCGCCGCTGGCCGGCAGCGGGCGCGGGGTAGCGCTGGCGTTCCTCGCCGGGCTGTGCGTGCTCGCTGCGATCGTGGCCGTGGTGGCGACGCGCGATCCGGCGCGCCCAGCGCGGCGGCCGGACGCGCCGGTGGCCTCCCCGTACCGGACCCCGTTGCTATGGCGGATCCACCTCGCCAGTGCCCTGCTTGTTGTCCCCCAGTTCACCGTCGCGACCTTTGCCGTCGTCTACCTCGTCGACACCCACGGCTGGTCCGCCGCGGGCGCCGGCCGGTTGCTGGCGATCGCCCAGGTCGGCGGCGCCGCAGCCCGCCTGGCCGGCGGGATCTGGTCCGATCGGGTGGGCAGCCGCCTGATCCCCATGCGCATCCTGGCCTGCGCCACCGCGGTCATCCTGGCCGTGCTGGTGCTGGGCACCGCCACGAGCACACCGCTGGCGATCGGCGCGCTGCTGCTGGCGGCGGTGCTCTCGGTGAGCACCAACGGCCTGGCCTTCACGGCCGTCGCCGAGAACGCCGGGCCGCACTGGGCGGGCCGCGCGCTCGGCATCCAGAACACCGGGCAGAACGCCGTCGGTGCGGCCACCCCACCCGTCCTCGCGGTCCTCATCGACGCGCATGGCTACCCGGCGGCCTTCGCCGCGATCATCGCCGTCCCGCTGCTCGCGGCGGCAGCAGTTCCGGCTCGGTGGCGACAGGGTGCCGACATTCCCGCTGCACCCCCGCCCGCCGCGGTCGCCCCGACCACGCCGGACCGGACCACGTCGGACCGGACCACGTCGGACTGGACCACGTCGGACCGGACCACGTCGGACTGGACCACGTCGGACCGGACCACGTCCGCATCACCCACCCAGACCAGGAGCTGACATGCCGGACCGCCAGCACCGATCGCCCATCAGTAACGATCTTGTTCNCCNCATCGTCGAGACGGGGATCTTGGCCGCCCACCGTACCGAGCTGAGCTTCTCCCTCGCCGCCCTCGCCGCCCTCGCCGTGCTGGACTGAGCAGGAGCACGGGGCCGGCCCCGGTGGGCGTCCACGCTCGCCGACGGTGGGGGTTGTCCGCGCGGGGCTGGTAGCGTCCGCGATGGCAACAATTGCGGGGTGCCCCGGGCGACCGGGGAGAATCGGGAAGCCGGTGTGAGTCCGGCACGGGCCCGCCGCGGTAACCGGGAAGTCGCCGTCCACGCGTGCCACGCAGCCACTGGGCCACCGGCCTGGGAAGGCGGACGGTCCGGCGTCGATCCGGGAGTCCGAAGACCGGCCCCGCCGCCACGCCGCCCACCCGGGCGGCCGACAGCGGGAGCCTGCCTTGCCACACCAACGTGACACCGGAACCGCCCCCCGGCCGGACTCCACGACCTCGCCCGACCCGATGGCCCGATCAGGCCTCGCGACCGGCTCGGGTGCCGACGCCCTGTACGACGCGATCCACCGGCGGCGCGACGTGCGCGGCCAGTTCACCGGGGCGCCGATCCCCGCCGACGCCCTCGGGCGCGTCCTCGCCGCCGCCCATGCAGCGCCGAGTGTCGGGCTCAGCCAGCCCTGGGACTTCATCCGCGTCACCGACGACGGGACGCGGCGGGCCTTCCACGCGCACGTCCAGCACGAACGGGCGGTGTTCGCCGCGACCCTGGCCGGAGACCGGGCCGAGCGTTTCGCCGGGATCCGGATCGACGGCATCCTGGCCGCGTCGATGTCGCTGGTCGTCACCTACGACGCGGGCCGCGGGGAACCGGCGGTCCTCGGGCGGCACGCCATCGCCGACGCGGGCCTGTACTCGGTGTGCCTGGCCATCGAGAACCTGTGGCTCGCCGCGACCGCCGAGGGCCTCGGGGTCGGCTGGGTGTCGTTCTACCGGGAGCCGTTCGTCCGGGAGCTGCTCGGCATCCCCGTCGGGATCCGGCCGGTCGCGTGGCTGTGCGTCGGTCCCGTGACCCATCTCGAAGCCACCCCCGACCTGGAGCGTCACGGCTGGGCGCGGCGGCGTCCCCTGGCCGACGCCGTCCACGCCGAACGCTGGCGTGGACGGCCCGAGCGGCGCTCCGCCTAGATCCGCCCAGGCCGGGCGGGCGCGTGGGTCAGGGGCGGGCCCGCAGGCCGTCGAGCAGGACCGTCGTCAGCGGGTCGTCGGCGCGCGCGCCGGGGCGGCAGACCGCCACGTTGAGCAGGCCGACCACCTGCGCGCCGGTGAGGTCGGCCCGCAGCGATCCCTCGCGCTGGGCGTCCTCGACCAGGCCCTGGAACAGCGCGTCGAGCTCCGCCACCAGCTCGGCGACGGTCGGGTCGACCCGGGTGGCGTCGGGCAGTGACGAGATCAGGGCGAGGGGCAGGCCGGTGCACCTCGCCACGATCCGGACCAGGACCTGCCAGCGGGGCCTGGTGGAGGACTGCTCGGCCCGGCCCGCGGCGAGCAGCGTGCGCAGCGTCGTGGCCGCGACCGAATCCAGCAGCGACTGACGGTCGGGAAAGTGCCGGTAGAGGGTGCCGACGCCGAGGCCCGCGGCCCGGGCGATCTCCTCCATCGACACGCTCGGGCCGCGACGGGCCAGCAGATCGAGGGCGGTGGTCGCGATGAGCTCGCGGTTGCGCTGCGCGTCGGCTCGCACGGCCCGCTCCCTCCGCCTCCTGTGCCCCACCCGTCCAGGCCACCACCGGGCCGCGCCCCCCGGCCCCGGCCTGGGCTTCCACACGTCCACCCGCCGACTGCGGGCGAGCCGGACGAAGCCGGCCTTCGGTCAACCGGAGTATCGCATTCAGCTTAATGTAGCGTGCTGAGCTGAACCGGAAGGTCCGGTTCAGGTTGGAGCGATCATGAAGATCGGGTTGTACGTCGGCGGCGGTCCGGGTCCGCAGGCCCTGGTCGATCAGGTCCGGAGCGCGGCCCGGGCGGGCCTCGACAGTGCGTTCATCAGCCAGCCGCTGTCGTGGGACGCCCTCACCGTCGCCGCGCTCGCCGCGGCGGCGGTGCCCGGGATCGAGCTGGGGACCGCTGTCGTCCAGACCCACCCCCGACACCCGCTGGCCCTGGCCGGGCAGGCGCTCACGGTCCAGGCCGTCGCGGCCTCGGGCTTCACGCTGGGCATCGGGCCGAGCCATCCGCAGGTCGTCGAGGACCAGTTCGGCTACCACTACGACCGCCCGGCCCGCCACATCCGCGAGTACCTGGCCGCGCTGCGCCCGCTGCTGCACGGCGAGGCGGCCGACGTCCGCGGGGAGACCGTCACCGCGGTGGGTCGGCTCGACGCCCCGGTGGCCACCGCACCGTCCGTGCTCCTGTCCGCCCTCGGTCCGGTGATGCTGCGGGTAGCCGGCGAGTTGACCGACGGCACGGTGACGGTGTGGACGGGAGCACGCACCGTCGGCGATCACATCGTGCCGACGATCACCCGGGCCGCGGCGGCCGCCGGCCGGCCGGCGCCACGGATCGTCTCCACCGTGATGGTGAGCGTCACCACCGATCCGGACCAGGTCCGTGCCGGGGTGGCGGCACAGCTCGGCTTCGCCTCCGGGCTCCCCGCCTATCGGGCCATCCTGGATCGGCAGGGCCTCTCCGGGGTGCACGAGACGGTCGTCGCCGGCTCGGCGGAGGTCGTCGAGCGGGCCGTGCGCCGCTACGCCGACGCCGGCGCCACCGAACTGGTCGTCGGCCCGATCGGCGACGCGGGGGAGCAGGCACGCACCCTCGACCTCCTCACGGCCCTGCGCTCGGCCGCCTGAGCCCGCCCCGCGCCCCGGTCCCGAGGCCGGCCCCGCTCTCGATCCCGCTCTCGCTCTCGATCCCGCTCTCGATCCCGCTCTCGGTCCCNCTCTCGATCCCGATCCCGATCTCGGCCCGATCCCGGAGCCGATCCCGATGACTGGACCTGTGGTCTTCTCGCCCAACCGGGCCAGGCCGGCGGGGCGCCTGCCCGCCCCCATCGCACTTTCGGCCTAGGGTGGCGCGGGGCGCGGAAGATGAAGATCCGGTTCAGGTTGGAGATCATGAAGATCGGAATGTACGTCAATGGCGGTCCGAGTCCCGCGGCGGTCCTCGACCAGGTCCGTACGGCAGCACGGGCCGGCCTGGACAGCGCGTTTCTCGGCCAGCTCGTGTCCTGGGACGCGCTCACCCTGGCGGCGCTGGCCGGCGCGGCGGTGCCCGGCATCGAGCTGGGCACCGCGGTGGTGCCGACCTATCCGCGCCATCCGCTCGCGCTGGCCGGGCAGGCGCTCACCGTCCAGGCGGTCGCCCCCGCGGGACTCACCCTGGGAATCGGCCCGAGCCACCAGCAGATCATCGAGGGGCAGTTCGGCTACCGGTACGACCGGCCGGCCCGCCACATCCGCGAGTACCTGACCGCACTGCGGCCCCTGTTGCGCGGGGAGGCGGTCGACGTCCACGGGGAGACCGTGACGGCGGTCGGTCGCGTCGACGCGCCGGTCGCCGTCGCGCCGTCGGTGCTCCTCTCCGCGCTGGGACCGGTCATGCTCCGGGTCGCCGGCGAGCTGGCCGACGGGACCGTGACGGTGTGGACCGGCCCGAGGACCATCGGTGATCACATCGCGCCGACGATCGCCAAGGCGGCCGCGGACGCGGGCCGGCCCGCGCCGCGGGTCGTGTGCTCCGTCATAGCCTGCGTCACCGCCGATCCGGACCAGGTCCGCACCGCGGTGGCAGCGCAGGTCGGCTTCGCCTCGGACCTCCCCTCCTACCGGGCGATCCTCGACCGCGAGGGCCTCGGAGGGGTGCACGAGACGGTGGTGGCCGGCTCGGCGGAGGTCGTTGAGCGGGCCATGCGGCGCTACGCCGACGCCGGCGCGACCGAGCTGCTCGTGATCCCGGTCGGTGACCCGCAGGAACGGGCGCGAACCCTCGACGTCGCCGCCTCGTTGCGCTCGGCCGGCTGACCGGGCTGACCGGCTGACCGGGCTGACCGGCCGAACGGGCCGACCGGCGGAACGGGCCGACCGACCGGCGGACCGGCTGGCTGCCGACCTGCCCGCGGGGCCCGAACGGGCCACCGGTGGGCGCGCGCCAAGCCCGATGGTGGGCCCTCCGATCGGGCCCTTTCGGCTGCCGCGGCCGCGCCGCGCAGCGGCCACCGTCGCCTGGGCGGAGCCCGCGGCGGTCGCGACCGCCGGGTTGCTCGGGATCCCCGCCGAGGTCTGGCAGGTGATCGGCGGCGTCGTGCTCGGCGCCGTCCTCACCTGTCTGGACACCGCGCTCGTCAATGTCGGTCTGGACACGGTCTGCCGTGACCCCGGCGCCTGCCCGCGCCGGCCCCGTGGATCGCCGGCGGCCATCGCTCCCGGCGCCGCGGCGCACCGGGGCCGGAGCCGGTCAGCTCGCCGCTGCGCCGTCGGGTGGCCCCGGCGCCCCGCCGGGAACCGCGCGAACCGGTCGGACCGTCGTGCCCCGGCGGATGAGCCGCGCGCCGTCGCAAACCCGAGTCCCTGGTTTTCCCCCGGTGATGATAGCCATATCTGCCAGGTTCCTCGTGCTCTCCGGCGTCCTGCATCCTGACCAGGGACATCGCACCTTGGAACCGCGGGTACCAGCTTCGGCTCGCGGGCACGCCTTTCCGGGGNATGAGGGCGGCCCGCCGACGCCGACGCGGAGAGGACGACGTGTGCGCGGAACGCGGGGTAACACCGTCGGGCAGTGGACCGCGGCATGAATGCCGCGACGTGATGATGGACGCGCTGCGTTTCGTCGCCCGTCCGTCGNCCGTGGCAGTCCCGGGATCCGAGGAATGCGCGGATCGGCGGGTCCACCTGGAACCCACAGTGAAGTGGTGATGGCGCGGAGTGGTTAGAAAGCTGGGAAGTTCCTACACCCTGGAAGAGCGCATCGGCCGGGGTGGCATGGGCGAGGTGTGGCGCGGCCATGACGAGGCGGGCAATGTTCTCGCCTTCAAACTGCTGTTGCCCCACTTCACGTCGGATCCGGGAGTGGTAGCCCGGTTCATGCGCGAGCGGGCCATTCTCATCCGAGTCCAGTCGCCTTTCGTGGTGGCGATTCACGACCTGGTGGCCGAACGCGGTGACCTGGCCATCGTGATGGAACTCGTCGAGGGTTCGGATCTGCGTCGGGAGCTGCATCGGCGCCGCACGATGCCGCCCGCGGAGGCGGTTGCTCTGGTGGTCGACATCCTTGCCGGGCTCGGGACGGCCCATCGGCTCGNCATCGTCCACCGCGATCTCAAACCGGAGAACGTGCTGCTCGATCGCGGCGGGGAACGGTTCCGGCCGAAGATCTCGGACTTCGGCGTCGCCGGCCTGATGGCGTCCGCGGCGACGAGGCTGACCATTCCCGGCGGCATGCTCGGCACCCCTCTGTACATGGCACCCGAAAGCGTCGACGGCGGCGCGGTCGGACCGGCCGCCGACGTCTACGCCGCCGGCACCATGCTGTACGAGATGCTCTGCGGCGTCGCACCGTTCGCCGGCCGGGAGATGCTGTCCATCCTGCGGGCCCACGCCGACGCGGCCCCGGGCCGGCCCGAAGGCGTCCCCGACGAGTTGTGGGCCGTCGTCGCCGCGATGCTCGCCAAGGACCCGAACGACCGGCCCGGCGTGGATCGGCTGCAGGAGCTGCTGCCCGGTCTGACGGGACTGCCCGCACTGCCGCCGCTGCGCACCCCGCCGTCCTCGGTGGTTCCGGCGGCGATGCCGACGGTGTCCCTGGGGCGTCCGAGTGCCCCGGTTGGAGCATCCGGGGCGGGAGCCGCCGCCTCGGCGGGGTCCCCCGGACCGGTGGGATGGTTCACCCCGTCCGGGCCACCCTCGCCGGGCGAGCCCGCCGTCCGCGCGGCGCCGATCGAGCCGGGTGGCGAGGAGTTCGATGATCCGGTGACCACGCCGGTCCCGGTGTACCTGCCCGGTCAGGGGGTGGCGCCGGGGACGTGCCCGTCCGGACTGACGGACGAGGAGTTCGACGATCCGGTGACGACACCGTCCCCCGTGTACCTGCCCGGCGGGGCGGTGTCGCCGGATGCCGCCGCAGTGGCCCCGTATGGTCTGCCGGCACAACGCGACTCCCGTCCGGGGAAGACGGCCGACCCGAGAAGGACGGTCAAGCCGGGAACGACGGTCGATCCCGGGATGGCGGGCGGTCCGAGGACGGCGGCCGGTCTGAGAACGGCAGTCGAGCCAAGGCCGACGGTCGATCGGGGGACGGCGGCCGGTTCGAGGACGTCGGGCGATCCGGGGACGTCGGGCGGTTCGGGGGCAGCGGCCGGCTTGGGAGCGGCGGCCGGCTTGGGAGCGGCGGCCGGCGTGAGGAGCGCGGGCGATCCGGGGACGGCGACGGACCTGGCGCTGACGCAGATCAAGGCCCGGCCGGCCGCCGCGGAGCACGGAGTGTCGGCGCACGCGCCCGTTGCGCCGCCGGCCCAGGGGGGTGCGGGCCTGGCCGGAACGGAGGGGCCACCACCGTCCAGATCGGTGGGTGCTGCTCCGCCGGCGGGTGCGCCCACGTCGGCAGGTTCGCCTACGTCGGCAGACACAGTCCTGTCGGCGGGTGCGGACCTGCCTGGGGGGAGCGGCCCGGCATCGTCGAGGCGGTCCGATCGGACGGGGGCGGCCGGGTCGACCGGGCAGCGATCCGGCGAGCCGGGCGACGGGAGCGCCGAAGCGGCCCGCCGACGACGGTCCCGCATCCTGGCCGGCGGCGTCGCCCTGCTGCTCGGCCTCGCCACCGCGGCGGTCGCCGCCGCGGCGATCCCCTCCGACGGCTCGGACCCGGCCCCCGCACCGTCGTCCCGGGTGAGCGTCAGCGCCGGCGCATCCCCGGGGGCCGTCCTGCCCACGCCAGGGCAGGGCGGAGCCGGCGGCGGCCCAGGCGTCTGGTTCGGCTCGGCGGGGGCGCCGGGCACGGGCGTCGCGGGTAATCCGGCCGCCCCGGGCGTGCATGTTCCCGGCGCGCCGGTTCCGGGCGGAGCTGGCGGGCCGGCCCCGACCTCGGGCGCCGCCGGTCCACTGCCGCCATCCCCGGGTGGGGCGTCGCCCGGTGGCGGCACCGTCACGACGCCGCCGCCGGCTCCTCCCGCGACCCGCCCGCCGACCGCCACGCCCCCGGCGCCGACCGCGGAGCCATCGTCGAGCGCGCCGACGCCCAAACCGACGCCCAAGCCCACGCCCAAGCCCAAGCCCACGCCCAAGCCCACGCCCAAGCCGACCAAGACCTGCCAGACCTCCGGCGGGCGCGGGAGCACCAAGCGCACCTGCGGCAGCTCTCCGACCGAGCAGCCGTCGCCGAGCGGCCTGCGCCTCTACACCAGCGCCGCGCCGTGACCCACCACGTCGGGTAGCGGCCCGCGCGCATCCCCCGAGCCCCCGGCGGCCCGGAGGTCATCCGGCCCGGGCGGGGCCGACGTGCTGGAGGCGGATGACGGTCCCCGGGCCTCGGAACGGCCATCAGCCTCCAGCACCTCTCGGTACGCAGACAGGCACGCAGCGGCGGCCGTTCTCGCGCGGTGGCCGATAACCCTGAGCCGACCGCCGACCGCCGACCGCCGACCGCCGACCGCCGGCCGCCGACCGCCGGCCGCCGACCGCCGACCGCCGACCGCCGACCTGGATCTCGGTCGCCCTCGGCTAGCAGGCGGGCGGCGAGGACGTGGCCGTGCCGCCCGATCCCGTCGGGCAGCTCGTGGGCGATGGCGGGGACGACGCGGTCGCCGACGGTGACGGCTCGCCGCTCGGGGAGGCACCCGACGTCGGCGTCGGACGCTCGGTCGACGGCGCACTCGGCTGGGCGCTCGGCGAGACGGTCGCCGTCGCCGAGGACTGCGGGTCGGACGACGGGTCGGGCTGCGCGCCGGCGGACGGGGGCGCGGCAGTCCGCGGCGGGGGCAACTGGCCGCGGGCACCGCCGCCGGACGTCCACCGCGGGCCGCCGGGGACCGCCGGATCGGAGCGCGCCCCCGGGGCCGTGCGGTCCAGCGGAGACATCCCCGGCGGCTCCACCTGCGAGTCCGAACCGCCGGCCGCGACGAGGACAGCGAGGATGCCGACCAGCAGAGCGACCAGCAGCGCACCGCCGGCCAGCGGGCCCGTCCGCCGCCACGGCGGCGGCAACCAGCCGAAGGCGGCGTCCAGCGGACTGCCGCGGCGGATCACCCCGGGCGCCGCGTCGGTGCCGGCCGTGGCCCCGGAGCCGACACGCAACGCACTCGGCCCTCCCGCCCCCGACCCCGCTGCACCGGTCCGCAACACGCCCGGCCCCGGTACGGGGGAGCGTGGGGCGCCCGGACCACCGGCGGCGGCGGGCGTGGGGCGCCCGGTGAACGGGCGGGGGTCGGTGGGGGGCGAGACGTCGACGAGCGCGCGCCCGGCCGGCGGTGGGCCGGGAGCGACCGGCGGCGCGTCGCCGACCGCGGTGGCGTCGGACCAGCGTGGCACGGGGTAGGTGCCGAGGGAGCGGTCGCCGCCCGGCGGCGGGGTGGGACGCAGCGCCAGCGGGTGGGTGGGCTGATCGGGCTGGTCGGGATCGAGCGCCGCGGGCGCTGCGGCGGCACCGACCACCCCGACGGCCCGGGCGGACCCGACGGCGCCGGCGCGGGGAGCGGGGGCGTCGTCGGGGGCGGCGAGCGGCGGACGGGCCTGCCAGGGGGTGAGGGCGAGCGCCGCCGCCCGGTCGGCGTCCGCGGGCGTGGCGACCCGCGGGTCGGCGACCAACAGGCGGACGAGCTCGGCCGCGCTCGGTCGATCCTCCGGACGGCGGGCGAGCGCGGCCCGCACCAGGGGGGCGAGCCCGTCGGGCACCCCGGCGATGTCCGGCGGGCGGTCCTCGCGCATCCGGGTGAGCACGTCGGCCTGCTCCGAGGCGAAGGGCGGATGGCCGGTGGCCGCGTAGGTCACGCAGGCGCCCCAGGCGAAGATGTCCGCGGGCGGCCNGGCCCGTTCGCCGCGTAGCTGCTCGGGGGCCATCCAGGCCAGCGTTCCGATGAGGATCCCGGTGCGGGTGTGNCTGGGCACCCCGGAGGCCCGGGCGATGCCGAAGTCGATGACCTTCGGGCCGTCCCACGCCAGCAGGATGTTCGACGGCTTGAGGTCGCGGTGGACGACCCCGGCGGCGTGGATGGCGATCAGGGCGTCCGCCAGCCCGACGCTGAAGCCGTGCAGCAGCCGCTCCTCCATCCGCCCGTGGCGCAGCACCGCGTCCGCGAGGCTCGTTCCCTCCACGTACTCGGTCGCGAGCCAGGGGGCGACGGCCTCCGGATCGGCGTCGAGCACGGCGGCGACCGCACGACCGTGNACCCGCCGGGCGGCGGCGACCTCGCGGCGGAAGCGCTCCCGGAACTCGGGGTCGTCGGCGAACCTGGCATCGGGGACCTTCACCGCCGCGGCCCGTCCGTCGGCGTTGAATCCCAGGTAGACGGTGCCCATGCCGCCCGCGCCGATCCGGTTGTGGATGGCGAAGGGGCCGACCCGGCGCGGGTCGTCCTCGACGAGCGGTGTCAACATCGCAATGCCACCGCTGTCGATGCCTGNCCGCTCGATGNCTGCCCGCTCGACGTCTGCCCGCTCGACGCCTGCCCGCTCAAGGCCACCCCGTTCGGCACCACNCCAGTCGACGTCAGCCCGACTGGCCGCGCCGGCCGGCATCCTGTCCGCCGCCGAGTCCGGTGACGCCACCCGGACCGCCCGACCTGCGCCGAAATGGTCACTCCTTCGATCATCGTGGGCCCCGGCCGGCCCGCCGTCCCCGTCGGCCGCGGGGCGCCCGTCGAGGTCGCCTCATCCGCCGCGGAATCGCGCTGCCTGAACCGTAATGCTTCCAGCCGTCCGTATGCGGCCGGTTGCGGGGGTGGGCGCGTCATCCTCGGCGGCCGGCCCCGGTCCGGTCACCGGCGGCTACCGGTGGCGTTCGGATCGTTCGACGGGATCGGGTCGAGGGTGGAGAAGGCCGACCCGTTCCAGCGGAAGCGTACGTCGGCGTGGCCGGACGGGGAGCCGATCGGGTCCTGCGGGTTGTAGGTGTCGTAGCGCAGTACCACCTCGTGGTCATTGCGCTGGCTCTTGACGGTGACATGCGCGCTCGGCGCCGAGGTGTCGGTGCCGCGGAACTGGCCGTCGGCGAAGACGTAGGCGAGCTGGCGCGGGGTGTCCCCGCTCGCCGGGGCGGTGCCGATGACGACGCTGAGCTGGCGGTCCTCCTGATAGGTGCTCATGTCCGGCTCGTAGCCCTTGCTCCGCACGAGGGCGGCCGCGTCGTCGGTGGACAGCGTCGCGGGACTCGGTGACGCCGAGGGCGTCGGGCTGGGCGTCGGCGAGGAGCTCGGCGGGGAGGCGGCGCCCGTGGTCGGCGCCGGGCCGCCCGTCGCCGTCGCGCCCGCCGTGCCACCGGCGTCCTGCGTGGTCCCGACGGGCGGGGTGGCGACGTTGTCGTCCCCGCCGCCACCGCCGCTGCTGAGGGCGACGGCCGCCGCGATCCCGCCGCCGAGCAGCAGCGCGATCAGGACGGCGACCGCGATGACCGCGCCGCGCCGCCCGTCTCCCGAACCGCGCCCACCCCCGGGCGCACCGTCCCAGCCGCCGTCGGCCCGCCGCCCGGCGCCGCCGTGGCCCGCGGCGTACTGGTCCGCGTAGGGGGCGGTGCCCCGACGGCCACCCGGCCCGGAGACACGGTCGTCGTAGCCCGGACCACCGGCCCGCGGGGGCGCCGCGCCGTAGCCGGCCTGGTCGTACCCGGCCTGGTCGTACCCGGCCCGGCTGTCATACCCGGGGCGGTTGTCGTACCCAGCTTGGTTGCCGTACCCGGCCTGACTGCCGTACCCGGCCTGGTTGTCGTACCCGGCGCGGTTGCCGTAGGCGGGTGGGGCGTCGTAGGCCGACCGGGGGTCGCGCAACGTCGGATCCGGGTAGCCGCCGGTGGCACGTTGGGGTTGCCCCCCGGGCGGGCCATACCCGGCGTCGCGCGCTCCGCCGAGCGGGCCGGCACCCTGCGGCGGGGTGGGCGGCAGCGACCACACCTGGGCCAGGGCGGTCTCGCTGGCCTCGTCCGAGTCGGCGGGGGAGCGCACGTCGCGGCCGACCAGCCGGCGGAGCAGCTCGGATGCCGTGGGCCGGCGGGCAGGCTCCTTCTCCAGCGCGGCCCGCACGACGCCGACCAGGTCGGGCGGAAGGCCGTCGAGGTCGGGCTCGGCGGTGAGGATCTGCATGCCGACCGCCTCGGCGCGCTCCCCCCGGAACGGGGGGCGCCCGGCGGCGGCGAACGCCACGCAGGCGCCCCAGGCGAAGATGTCCGCGGGCGGCCCGGCCCGCTCGCCGCGCAACTGCTCGGGGGCCATCCAGACCAGCGTGCCGATGAGCATCCCGGTGCGGGTATGGCTGGTGCTGTCCCCCGCGCGGGCGATGCCGAAGTCGATGACCTTCGGGCCGTCCCAGGCCAGCAGGATGTTCGCCGGCTTGAGATCGCGGTGCACCACCCCCGCCGCGTGGATGGCGACGAGGGCGTCGGCGAGCCCGATCGCCAGCCCGTGCACCAGACGGTCGTCGAGCTCACCGCGGGTGGCGACGGCGTCGGCGAGGCTGCGGCCCTCGACGTACTCGGTGGCCATCCAGGGGCGTTCGCCGGTCAGGTCGGCGTCGAGCACCGTCGCCACGGAGCTGCCACGCACCCGTCGCGCGGCATCGACCTCGTGGCGGAACCGGGAGCGGAACTCGGGGTTGTCGGCGAGGCCGGCGGAGGGGACCTTGACGGCGACCGGCTTGCCGTCGTCGCCGAAGCCGAGGTAGACGACGCCCATGCCGCCGGCGCCGATGNGGTTCGCCAGCCGGAAGGGTCCGATGCGGCGTGGGTCGTCCGAGGTCAGGGGCGTCAGCACACCGCTTCCTATTCTCCGAGCTCTCCGCCGGCGGGCGGGTGGTGCGGGGATCGACAGGGTCGGGGGAGGCTATCCGATCACGCCTTGGTGCAGCGCCCCCCGGGGCAACGCGGGGAAGGAGCCGATTGTCCCTCGGTGCGGCGGTCGTCCTCATCCGCTGGCGAGGNCATCACTTTCCGTCGCAGTCGGATCACAATGTGTTCCGCTCGGGCGAGTTCTCGGCGATCCGACGCATCGTCGGCCTGTTCCGTCTTCTGGAGGATGATCGAAGGATTCTCTTGCGCAATACGAGAATATTGAAGATTCAAAGCGGCTTTCGAGGGAAGATATTCGTGAGAGGTGAAGGTCCCGCGAGCAGAGTGCGTGCGCCGCTGCCGGCGACGGAGGGAGCCTGGATGGTCGTCCGCGTTCCACAGGCGCCGGAGCAGCCGGTGGAGGCGCTGCGGCCGGTGCAGGCGGTGGAGGGGGTGCCGGCCGGGCCGGGCGTCGCGGCGCGCGACGTGTTGGCCGTTCTGCGCCGCCACGTGCTCGTCGACGGTCTGGACCTGGTCTGCGACCTGGCCGAGAGCACCGGCAGCGTCCTGGTCGACGCCCGCGACGGCCGGCGCTACCTCGATCTCTACAGCTTCTTCGCCTCGGCGCCGCTGGGGGTGAATCCGCCCGAGCTGGCCGCCGACCCGGGCTTCGTCGACCGGCTGGGCCGCATCGCGGTGAACAAGCCGGCGAACCCGGATGTCGCCACCGCCGCCTACGCCGAGTTCGTGCGCACCTTCGCCCGGGTCCTCGGCGACCCGGAACTGCCCCACCTGTTCTTCGTCGAGGGCGGCGCGCTGGCGGTGGAGAACGCGCTCAAGTGCGCCTTCGACTGGAAGAGCCGGCACAACGCCGCGCACGGCCGCCCGGCCCGACTCGGCCGCCGTGTGCTGCACCTGCGCCACGCCTTCCACGGGCGCAGCGGCTACACGCTGTCGGTCACCAACACCGACCCGGTCAAGACCGACCGGTTTCCCGTGTTCGACTGGCCGCGCATCGACTGTCCGGCGATGACCTTCCCCTGCACCGGCGCCGCCCTCGACGCCGTCGTCGCCGCCGAGCGCGCCGCCCTGGCGCAGGCCGAGGCGGCCTTCGCCGCCCACCCGCACGACATCGCCTGCTTCCTCGCCGAACCGATCCAGAGTGAGGGCGGCGACAACCACCTGCGCGCCGAGTTCCTCACCGCCATGGCCGCGCTGTGCCGGCGTCACGACGCGCTGTTCGTCCTCGACGAGGTCCAGACGGGGGTCGGGGCGACCGGATCCGCCTGGGCCTACCAGCAGCTCGGCCTGCGTCCCGACATCGTCGCGTTCGGCAAGAAGGTCCAGCTCGGCGGGATCATGGCCGGGCGGCGGGTGGACGAGGTCGCCGCCAACGTCCTCGCCGTCCCCGGACGGATCAGCTCCACCTGGGGCGGGGGCCTGGTCGACATGGTCCGCGCGACCCGGATCCTGGAGGTCATCGAGGCCCGGGGGCTCATCGCGCGGGCCGGTGAGCTCGGAGCCGGCCTGCTCACGGAGCTCACCGCGCTCGCGGCGGCCCATCCCGGGCTGCTGGCCAACGCGCGCGGGCGGGGCCTGCTCTGCGCGGTGGACCTGCCCGATCGGACCACCCGCGACGAGGTGCTGCGCCGGCTGCGGGTGCGCGAACATGTTCTCGCGCTGCCCGCGGGCGTCCGCACCCTGCGGTTCCGGCCGGCGTTGACCGTCAGCGCCGACCAGCTCAGCACCGGCGTCACCGCACTCGCCCGAGTCCTCGCCGACCTGGAAGAGGGGAACCTGGCATGACCATGGTCCGCCCGCGGCGCGTCGGCGCGCGTATCGCCGGACGCGCCCACGACCTGTGCGCGACCGTCGGGGGACCGGCCGGCGGCGCCGAGGTCGAGCCGGCGGCGGTCCGCGTCGTCGCCTCCACCGACCCGGCCCGCCTCGACGAGGTCGTCGCGGAGGTCGAGCTCGGCGGCCCCGAGACCATCCTCGCCGCGGCCGTCGCCGCCCGGTCCGCCGCGCGCGAGTGGGCCGCGGTGCCGGCCCCCGTGCGGGGGTCGGTGATCGGCAGCTTCGGTCGGCTCGTCGCGGACAACGCCGACGCCCTCGCCCGGCTGGTGACCCGCGAGGTCGGCAAACCCGCCGCGGAGGCCCGCGGCGAGGTCCAGGAGATCATCGACACCTGCGAGTTCTTCCGCGGGGAGGGCCGGCGGCTCTACGGGCAGACCGTGCCGTCGGAGATGCCGGACCGCGAGCTGTTCACGTTCCGGGAACCCCTCGGGGTGATGATGGTGATCACCGCCGGCAACTTCCCGGTGGCGGTCCCGTCCTGGTACCTCGTGCCGGCCCTGCTCGCCGGGAACACGGTGGTCTGGAAGCCGGCCGAGTACGCCGCCGCCTGCGCGCAGGCGATGCTGGACCTGCTCACCGCCGCCGGGGTGCCCGCGGGTGCGGTGAACCTCGTCCCCGCCGACGGCCGGGCGACGTCGCTGGGGCTCGAACGGGCGCTGGCCGCGGGGGCCGTGGACAAGGTGGGCTTCACCGGGTCCACCGAGGTCGGACGGGTCATCGGCGCCCTGTGCGGGCGGCACCTGCAGTCACCGTGCCTGGAGCTCGGTGGCAAGAACCCCATGGTGGTCGCGCCCGACGCCGACCTCGACGCCGCCGTCTCCGCCGCCGTGTTCGGCGGGTTCGGCACCGCCGGGCAGCGCTGCACCTCGCTCGGCACGGCGATCGTGCACGAGTCGGTGCACGCCGCGTTCGTCCGCCGCCTCGACGCCGCCGTGTCCGCCGCGGTCATCGGCGACCCCACCGGCGACGTGCTCTACGGGCCGCTGCTCGACGCCCGCTTCGCCGCCGGTTTCGAGCGACACCTCACCCTCCTGCGCGACCACCACCGCCTGTCGGGCTCCACCGCGCTCGGCCGCATCACCGGCGCAACCGCCGGTTCCGCGCAGCCGCCCGGACCCGGCGGCCTGCCGCGCAACGGGCCGCGCCGCGGCTTCGTCGGCGACCCGGACCGCGGGCTCTACTACCATCCGCTGATCGTCGACGGGGTGCGCCCCGACGACGAGTTGTTTCGCGAGGAGACCTTCGGCCCGATCGTCGGCGTCACCACCTATCGTGACCTCGACGAGGCGATCGAGCTGGCGAACCTGCCCGGCTACGGCCTGTCGTCGTCGATCNACACCGCGGACGCGGCGAGCGCGTTGCGGTTCCGCCGCGGGGTGNGGGCCGGGATGGTCAGCGTCAACGGGTCGACGACCGGCGCCGAGGCGCACCTGCCCTTCGGCGGCAACGGCCGGTCCGGCAACGGCAGTCGCCAGTCCGGTGTCTGGATGCTCGACCAGGTCACCCGCTGGCAGTCGCTGAGCTGGGACTACTCCGGCCGGCTGCAGCGCGCCCAGCTCGACACCGTGGTCCCCGCCGCCGACCTGTCCTTCCGCCTGCCCCGCTGACCGTCGGCCTGTCGGCCCGTCGCCCGTCGCCCGTCGCCCGTCGGCCCGTCCGCCGGCCGCCGTCCGCCGGCCGCCGGCCCTCGGCCCGTTCGCCTCTCCAACCGCCCGCGAAAGGCGCACTCCCCGCCTCCGCTCGTTTCACGATGGCGCGATGGGCGTCCGATGTGTCGGTTGTGTCGGATGTGGACCGTCCTGTCACCTGGTGTTCGAACGCCCGTCGACCAGGGGCCGGCCGGCCTCCGTACCGTTGGCCGGCCGGCTGCCCCCGGCCCTGCGGATCCGCCCTGGTCGACGGTGCCGCCGGGTGGGAACAGCCACCCGGTGCAGCCTCGTTGTCCGTACGGGAGGGAATCAGCGTGACCCATGTCGAACGGGTGATCCCCAAGGGGGCCGACGGCCGGGCGGAGCCGCTGGTGCGCGGCATCGCCGACGGCATCGGCGGGTGGCTCGGCGCGGCCGGCCTCGCCGAGCGGGTCGGTGTCCAGGCGGAGAGCCTGGCCGGCCTGCGGGTCCTCGACGAGGACGACGACGAGGCGACGCTGCTGCGGCCCGACGGCACCCCCGTCGACACCTGGCGGGAGAACTACCCCTACGACACCCGCCTGGCCCGCGCCGACTACGAGCGCGACAAGCGGCTGCTGCAGATCGAGCTGCTGAAGATGCAGTACTGGGTCAAGGAGACCGGGCAGCGCATCGTGCTCGTCTTCGAGGGCCGCGACGCCGCCGGCAAGGGCGGGACGATCAAGCGGTTCACCGAGCACCTCAACCCGCGCGGTGCCCGGGTCGTCGCGCTGGAGAAGCCCTCGCCGCGCGAGCAGCAGTCCTGGTATTTCCAGCGCTACATCGAGCACCTGCCCGCCGCCGGCGAGATCGTCATGTTCGACCGGTCCTGGTACAACCGGGCCGGCGTCGAGCGGGTCATGGGCTTCTGCTCACCGGACCAGTACCGCGAGTTCCTGCGTCAGGCCCCGGAACTGGAGCGGATGTGGACCCGCAGCGGGATCAGAGTGATCAAGCTGTGGTTCTCGGTGTCGCGCCGCGAGCAGCAGACCCGGTTCATCGTCCGCCAGATCGATCCGGTCCGGCAGTGGAAGCTCAGCCCGATCGACCTCGCCGCGCTGGACCGCTGGGACGACTACACCGACGCCAAGGAGGCGATGTTCTTCTACACCGACACGGTCGAGGCGCCGTGGACGGTGGTGAAGAGCAACGACAAGAAGCGGGNCCGGCTGGAGACCATGCGTCACGTCCTGCACACGCTTCCTTACACGGGTAAGGATGCCGGCGTCGTCGGTACCCCCGACCCGCTCATCGTCGGCCCCGCGATGAACCTGCTGGAGACCGGCGAGAAGGCCGACCNCACCTTCCCCACCCTGCACTGATCCCTCGCGGCGCCGCGAGCACGGCTATCTTGCCGATGTGGGGGGCTTGNGGCTGCCGGTGTTGCCGTCGCCGCTCGAGGAGATCGCGGACGCGCGGCTGGGCGGGAGAGGCGTCCGGCTGCTGCTGAAGCGGGATGATCTGATCCACCCGGACATTCCCGGCAACAAGTGGCGCAAGCTGCGAGGCAACCTCGACGAGGCACGCCGGCTCGGGCACGACACGCTGCTGACCTTCGGCGGCGCATACTCGAACCACGTCCGGGCGGTGGCGGCGGCCGGCCGGCTGTTCGGCTTCCGGACGGTCGGAGTGATCCGCGGCGAGGAGCACCTGCCGCTCAACCCGACGTTGCGTTTCGCCGTCGACGCCGGCATGCGGTTGACCTACCTCGACCGGACCTCGTACCGGACGAAGTCGTCGCCCGGGGTCGTCGATCGGCTGCGCGCCGAGTTTGGCGCGTTCTGCCTGCTGCCCGAGGGCGGCAGCAATGCGCTCGGGGTGCGCGGCTGTGCGGAGCTGCCCGCCGAGATCGACCGCCCGTTTGACGTGATCTGCTGTTCCTGCGGCACCGGCGGCACCCTCGCCGGCATCGCCGCGGGCCTCGCGCCCGGCCAGCGCGCCCTCGGCGTCCCGGTGCTGCGGGGCGCACGGTTCCTCGCCGACGAGGTCGACGCCCTCCAGCGCGCGGCGTTCGGCGTGAACTCCGGCAACTGGACCATGGCCTACGACTTCCACTTCGGCGGCTACGCGAAGTCGACGCCGGAGCTGGCCCGTTTCATCGCCGACTTCCACGACCGCCACGGCCTCGCCCTGGAACCGGTCTACGAGGCGAAGCTGCTCTACGCCCTGTTCGCCCTCGCCGCCGACGCCTTCCCGCCCGGCACGACGGTCGTCGCGGTCCTCAACGCCCTCGCGGACAGGGCCTTCCGCGCGACTCCGTCGCCAACGTGACGGCCATCGTCACTCTCGACAAGGACGAACTCGGGCACGCTGTAGGCGCCATACCGGGGGGCCTCCTGCGAGACCTGGACCGAGGACTACGTCAGGTGCTCGCGTTCTGACCGCCCCTGGCCGGGCTGCGACCATGACCCGATGGGCTGGTCCAGCACCGCGAACGCATCGGACTTCCTTGCCGAGGCGGGNGACGCGAACGTCTCCATGAATGGGGTGAGCTTGCGCGGAGGCCGCCCCAGCACGCCAGCCCGGCCGGGCGGATGCCGGGCCGGCGTCCGGGGTCGTCGGCGGTCAGCCGGTGGTGGGCTGGGTGGGCAGGGGGGCGGGGGAGTCGTAGCGGGGGCGCAGGGGCTGGCCGGAGCGGCCGGCGTCGGGGCGCACGGCGAGGGTCTGGTGGATCTGGGTCTGGCCGGCCTCGAAGCTGAGCGCGGAGCCGGCCATGTACAGCCGCCACACCCGCGCCCGCCCGGCGCCGACCTGGGCGACGGCGGCGTCCCAGTTCTCCTCCAGCGCCCGCACCCAGGCCCGCAGAGTCAGGCCGTAGTGNTCGCGCAGGTTCTCGACGTGCCGGACCTCGAAGCCGGCGGCCTGCGTCAGCGACGTCATCAGACCGATCTCGTGCAGCTCCCCGTCCGGGAAGACGTAGCGGCGCAGGAAGTCGCGGCCCTTCGGCAGCGGGATGGGCCCGAGGTGAGGCTGGTACCGGTACGCCCCGGCCGGGTCGCCGGGGGAGGAGATGCCGTGGTTGAGCAGCCGGCCGCCGGGGCGCAGCAGCCCGTAGAGGCTGGCGAAGTACGTCGGCAGCATCGCCCGCCCGACATGCTCGACCATGCCGACCGAACTGATCGCGTCGAACGGGCCGTCGGGGATCTCCCGGTAGTCCTGCAGACGGATCTCGACGGCGTCGGTGAGCCCGGCCTCGGCGATCCGCCGGCGGGCCTCCGCGGCCTGCTCCACCGAGATGGTGACCCCGACGCCGCGGACGCCGTGGTGACGGGCGGCGTGGATGAGCATGCTGCCCCACCCGCAGCCGACGTCGAGCAGCCGCTCGCCGGGGCGCAGGCCGAGCTTGCGGCAGACCAGTTCGTGCTTGGCCGTCTGGGCGGCGTCGAGCCCGCCGGCCGGTGACTCCCACACCCCGCACGAGTAGGTCATCGTCGGGCCGAGGAACACCCGGTAGAACGCGTTGGACACGTCGTAGTGGTGGGAGATCGCCGCGGCGTCGCGGTGGCGGCTGTGGCGGCGCCCGTGCAGCCGGGCCTCCTCCGGCGGTGGGGCGGGCGGTCGGGCGCCGAGCTCGCGCAGCAGGGTCAGCAGGGCGGATGCCGTGGCGGGGGTGGGGCGGCGGGGGNGGGCGGACAGGNGGTTGCGCAGTTCCAGGGCGGCGAAGATGTCGCCCTCGACGTCGAGATCGCCGGCGACGAAGGCGCGGGCGAAACCCAGCTCGCCGGGGCGGAACAGGGCGCGGTGCATCGCCNGCGGCGAGCGCACCACGACCTGCGTGGGGGTGTCCGGGCCGAGCGCGGAGCCGTCCCACAGGACGACCCGCACCGGTGGCGCGGTCCCGATGAAGGTCTCGAGCAGGGTGCGGGTCGCCCGTGCCAGCTCCGGCGACCACCGTGGGTCCGGAGCGTGGGTGGTGGGGGCGGCGGGCTCGTGCTCCTCCAGTTCTCGACTGATCGTCAAGGCGCATCCTCCGGGTCGTGTGCGCGGTCCCTTCGGCTGGGACGTCGCCGGAGACTGCCCGGTCGGCACCCGCCCGACCAGGACCCTCGCCCACGCCGGCGGCCCGGTCGATCGGCGGAAGGCCCATGGTCGNCCCAGCCCCGCGGGGCGCGGTCGCACCTGGTTACCTGGCTCCCATCGTCCCCCAGAAACGCCGTGTGNGAACGGTGTCCGGTGTCGCATGGCGGTATCCCCGTCGGGGGAATATTTCGGCCGGTTGACGTAGGGAAAACCGCAGGTGGCCGTGGGTGGGATGGGGCCCGGGAAGCGGCGGGTTCAGGCGACCGCGGCGGCGCCGAGCAGGGCCTTGAGATCACCCATCAGCGCGGGGGTGCGCTGGACCTTGTAGGCGTCGTCGAGGCNCAGCACGGTGGTCTGGCCGGGGGTCTGCAGCCGCAGGTGGACCTCGGTCGTCCCGGGGTGGGTGNCGAGGACCTCGCGCAGCCGTTCCACCGTCGGCGGGTTCACCCGGGCGGCGGACATGGTGATCACTACCGGGGGGCTGAGCGCCGCCTCGCTGAGGTCCGGCACGGTCAGCTCGGAGGCGATCAGGCGCGGGGTGTCCTCCCGCTTGTCCAGGCGCCCCCGGACGATGACGACGGCGTCCTCGGCGAGCTGGGTGGAGCACACCTCGTAGGTCTGCGGGAAGAACATCACCTCCAGCCCGCCCGCGAGGTCCTCGACGGTGGTCAGCGCCCACAGCTTGCCCTGCTTGGTCACCTTGCGCTGCAGGCTGGAGATGATCCCGGCGATGGTCACGGTGGACCCGTCCGCGTACTCCCCGCCGGTCAGGGCGGCGATGCTGCAGTCCGCCCTCGCGGTCAGGATGTGCTCGACCTCGCGCAGGGGATGGTCGGAGACGTAGAGCCCGAGCATCTCCCGCTCGTGGGACAGCTTGACCGCCTTGTCCCACTCCTGGTCGGAGAACTCCTGGACGCCGAAGACGGGCGCTGCGCCCGGGTCGTCGTCGGCATCGAGGGCGAACAGGTCGAACTGGCCCTCGGCGTTCTTCTTCTTCACCCCCATCACCGCGTCGACGGCCTGCTCGTGCCGTTCGACCAGGCCTCGGCGGGTGTGCCCAAGCGCGTCGAACGCGCCAGCCTTGATCAGCGACTCGATGGTGCGCTTGTTGCAGACCACCGCGTCGACCTTGTCGAGGAAGTCCGGGAAGGAGACGAAGCGGCTCTTCGACTTCCGCGTGCGGACGATCGACTCGACGACGTTCGTCCCGACGTTGCGGATCGCGNCCAGGCCCACCCGGATCTCGGCCGCGCCGTGCGCGGTGTAGTCGGCGTTGGAGCTGTTGACGTCCGGTGGGAGCACCCGGATGCCCATCCGGCGGCACTCGTTGNGGTAGATCGCGCTCTTGTCCTTGTCGTCACGCACGGACGTCAGCAGCGCGGCCATGTACTCGGCCGGATAGTTCGCCTTGAGGTAGGCCGTCCAGTAGGAGACCAGCCCGTAGCCGGCGGTGTGCGCCTTGTTGAACGCGTAGTCGGAGAACGGGACGAGGATGTCCCACAGCGTTTTGATCGCCGCCTCGGAGTACCCGCTGTTCTTCATCCCCTCGGAGAAGGGGACGAACTCCTTGTCGAGGATCTCCTTCTTCTTCTTGCCCATCNCCCGGCGCAGCAGGTCCGCGCCGCCGAGGGAGTAGCCGGCGACCTTCTGCGCGATCGCCATGACCTGCTCCTGATAGACGATCAGGCCGTAGGTCGTGTCGAGGATGTCGGCGAGCGCCTCGGACAGCTCCGGGTGGATCGGGGTGATCTCCTGCTGGCCGTTCTTGCGCAGCGCGTAGTTGATGTGCGAGTTCGCGCCCATCGGCCCCGGTCGGTACAGGGCGAGCACGGCGGAGATGTCCTCGAAGTTGTCCGGGCGCATCATCCGCAGCAGCGAGCGCATCGGCCCGCCGTCGAGCTGGAACACTCCCAGGGTGTCGCCGCGGCCGAGCAGCTCGTAGGCGGCGGGATCGTCGAGGGTGAGCCCCAGCAGGTCGATCGTGATGCCCCGGTTGGCCTCGACGTTGCGCACCGCGTCGTCCATGACGGTGAGGTTGCGCAGGCCCAGGAAGTCCATCTTGAGCAGGCCGAGCGTCTCGCACGTCGGGTAGTCGAACTGGGTGATGATCGCGCCGTCGGCGTCGCGGCGCCACACCGGGATGTGGTCGATGATCGGCTCGGCGGACATGATGACGCCGGCCGCGTGCACCCCGGCCTGGCGGATCAGCCCTTCNAGGCCCTTCGCCGTCTCGATGACCTTCTTGACGTCCGCGTCGGACTCGTACAGGCCGCGGATCTCCCCGGCCTCGCTGAAACGGGGGTGCTTCGGGTCGAAGATCCCGCCCAGCGGGATGTCCTTGCCCATCACGGCCGGCGGCATCGCCTTGGTGATCCGGTCGCCGACGGCGTACGGGTAGCCGAGCACCCGCGACGAGTCCTTGATCGCGGCCTTGGCCTTGATCGTGCCGAAGGTGACGATCTGGGCGATGCGGTCNTCGCCCCAGCGCTCGGTCACGTAACGGATCACGTCGCCGCGACGACGTTCGTCGAAGTCGATGTCGATGTCGGNCATGGACACGCGCTCGGGGTTGAGGAAGCGCTCGAACAGCAGCGAGTGGGGGATCGGGTCGAGGTCGGTGATGCCGAGCGCGAAGGCGACCATCGACCCGGCGGCGCTGCCGCGGCCCGGCCCGACCGGGATGCCCTGGGCCTTCGCCCACATGATGAAGTCCGCGACGACGAGGAAGTACGACGGGAACCCCATCTGCAGGATGACCCTGATCTCGTACTCGACCCGCTCGCGGTGCTCGTCGTCGAACCCCTGGGGGAAGCGCCGGTCCATGCCCGCCCAGGTCTCGGCGCGAAACCAGCTCTCCTCGGTCTCGCCGTCGGGCACCGGGAAGCGGGGCATCAGGTTGTGCTTGGCGAACATGCCGGTCGGGTCGACCCGCTCGGCGATCAGCAGCGTGGTCTCGCAACCCTCCTGCCAGATGTCCGAGGAGTCGATCCCGTACATCTCCTCGGCGCTTTTGAGGAAGTAGCCCGAGCCCTCGAACTGGAACGACGGGTTGGCCACCGTCGAGGCCGTCTGCACGCACAGCAGCGCGGCGTGGGCGTCGCGCTCGTGCTCGTAGGTGTAGTGCGAGTCGTTGGTGACGACGAAGCGCATGTCCAGCGCGCGGGCGATGTCGACCAGGCCGTCGCGGACCCGGCGCTCGATGTCGAGCCCGTGGTCCATGATCTCGCAGAAGAAGTTCTCCTTGCCGAAGATCTCCTGGTAGGTGGCGGCGGCCTGCAGGGCGGCGTCGTACTGGCCCAGGCGCAGCCGCGTCTGCACGNTGCCGGACGGGCAGCCGGTCGTCGCCATCAGCCCGTCGGCGTGCTCGGCGATGATCTCCTGGTCCATCCGCGGCCACTTGATGTAGTGGCCCTCGATCGACGCCCGCGAGTTCAGCCGGAACAGGTTCTTCAGCCCGTCGGCGTTGCGCGCCCACATCGTCATGTGGGTGTAGGAGCCGCCACCGGAGACGTCGTCGCTCTTCTGGTGCGGCTCGCCCCAGCGCACCCGCTGCTTGAGCAGGCGCGACTCGGGGGCGACGTACGCCTCGCAGCCGATGATCGGCTTCACGCCCGCGGCGGTGGCCTGCTTGTGGAAGTCGTACGCCCCGTACATGTAGCCGTGGTCGGTGATCGCGACCGCCGGCATCTGCTGGCGTGAGACCTCGCTGAACATGTCCTTCAGCCGAGCCGCCCCGTCCAACATCGAGTACTCGGTGTGGACGTGCAGATGGACGAAGGAGTTTGACACGTCGGACCCTCCCGCGCGCTGGGCACGCCGGTCGAAGCGGGGCCGATCACCCCGTCACGGGCGGACGGCACGCCGACGCGCCGGGTGCGCTCGCCACGGGGATCGGCCGGATGGACGGGGCTTTACCCGGCAGCCTAGCGGCCCGCCCGAGCCCGCCGGCGCCTCCATCACCGTGTCGGCGTGACCATCACGAAGGGACACCGCTGGGGTGCGGATCGGCACCGCGGGGCCGCGCGGCCGCGATCGCGGCGGTGATCGCCGCGATCGCCCGGTCGATCTCCCGCCGGGTCGTCGCCCAGTTGACCACCGACAGGCGCATCGCCGCGCGGCCCCGCCACACCGTGCCGGTCACGTAGGCCTCGCCGCCCGCCGTCACCGCCGCGGTGACCTGGCGGGTCAGCTGGTCGCCGCGGGCGGCCGCCCCCCGGCTGCCCGCGGCGTCGGTGTCGTCCATCCGGAGGAGGACCTGGTTGAGGGCGACGAGGGGGCCCGGGTGGGCGGGGTCACCGGTCGCGTTGAGCACCGTCACGCCCGGTAGGGCGGCGAGCCGGGTGGCGGCGTGGTCGGCGAGGTCGCAGCACCGGTCGACGAGGTCGCGCAGGCCCGCGCGGCCCAGGGAGNGCAGCGCCGCGTAGACGGCGAGGGCGCGGGCCCGCCGGCTGAACTCCGGGGTCCAGTCCACCGGGTCGAGCTGCCCCGCGGCGTCGAGGACGAAGTAGTCCGCCGACGCCGACATCGCCCGTCGGTGGGCTGCCCGGTCGGCGACGAGGGCGATCCCGCAGTCGTAGGGGACGTTGAGCCACTTGTGGCCGTCGGTCGCCCAGGAGTCGGCGAGCTCGGCGCCCGCGACGAGGGCCCGGCGCGCCGGCGACGCCGACACCGCCGCCCACAGGCCGAACGCGCCGTCGACGTGCACCCAGGCGCCGTGGGCGTGGGCGAGCGCGCAGATCTCGGCGAGCGGGTCGAACGCGCCGGTGTTGATCTCCCCCGCCTGGGCGATGACGATCGTCGGCCGCCGGCCGGGAGAGCGCGCCTGCGCGGGACCCGCGAGGTCCCCGCGGTCGTCGGGGGTGGCGAGGGCGGCGCGCAGGGCATCGGGGCGCATCCGGCCGAGCCGGTCGGATGCCACCTCGACGATCGCGCGGGTGCCGAAGCCGAGCAGGCGCAGCGCGGCGTCGACGGTGGCGTGCCGGTCCGCGCCGGCGAGCACGCGCACCGGCGGCGCCCCGGTCAGACCGTCGGCGGCGACGTCCCAGCCGGCGTCGGCGAGCACCCGCTGGCGGGCGGCGGCGAGCGCGGTCACGTGGGCCATCTGGGTGCCGGTGGTGAAGCCGACGGACACGCCCGCGGGCAGGCCCAGCAGCTCGGCGACCCATCGGCCGGCGACGGTCTCGGCGGCGCTGGCCGCGGGCGACAGCGACGCCAGCGCCGCGTTCTGGTCCCAGACGACGGCGAGCAGGTCCGCAGCGAGCGCGGCCGGCAGGGTGCCGCCGACGACGTAGCCGAAGAACCGGGGTGAGCCGGTGGCGGTCAGCCCGCCCCCCACCGCCTCGACGAGCGCGTCGACGACGGCCACCGGGTCGCTGGGGCCCGCCGGCAGCCGGCCGTCGAGCCGGGCCAGGACCTCGGCGGCGCTGTGCGCCGGGCGCACCGGGCGCCCGGCGAGGCCGGCGAGCCAGGCGTCGGCGTGGCCGGCGGCGGCGCGCAGCGCGGCCCGCAACGCCTCGCCGGGGTCGATCGCCTCGCCGGGGTCGATCGCCTCGCCGGGGTCGATCGCCTCGCCGGGGTCGATCGCCTCGCCGGGGTCGAGCGCCACGCCGGGGTCGGCCGTCCCGGTCAGCTCCCCACCGCCGGCAGCGGAGCCAGGGCCGGGGCCGCCGGGCTGGCGGGACGGCGGGCGCGTTCGGCCGCCGCGCGGCCCTCGTGACCCAGCCAGTCCGTCATGAGCTCGGCGGTCAGCTCCGCGGCCTCGAGCATCGGCACGTGGCCGAGGCCGTCGAGGATCTCCACCCGCCAGTCGGGCCGCTGCGCGGCGACGTTGCGGGCCACCGCCACCGGGATCAGCCGGTCGGCGGAGCCGTGCAGCAACAGCGTCGGCTGGGGGACGGTGCGGACCATGTGCGCCAGCGGNGCCGGGCGCAGCAGCGACCAGACCACCGAGCGGGCCGCGCCCACGAACGCCTGGTCGGCGTCGGGCAGCCCGCCGCGTTCCCGCTGGGCGCGTTCCATCGACGCCAGCGCCGCCTCGGGGATGGCGCTCGGGTCGGCGGTGAGCCGCAGCAGGCTCTGGTCGACGAGTTCACGGGGGGTGAAACGGGTCCGCCGGCGGGCGAGGACCGCGGCGCCGAGGCGGGGGACGAACAGGCCGGCGAAGATGCGGGCGATCTCCGGATCGGGACGCACGCCGCGCGGGCGGGGCAGCGCCGGGTCGACGAGGATCAGGCCGGCGACCGAGTCGGGGCGCCGGGCGGCCTGCATCACGCTGATCATGCCGCCCATCGAGTTGCCGACGAGGACGGGCGGGGTGTCGAGGACCTCGGCGAGGAACCGGTCGAGCAGGCCCTGGTTGGCCACGACGTCGGTGCGCCTGCCGGCGGCCGGGGTGCGGCCGTGACCGGCCAGGTCGACGGCCATCACCCGGTGGGTGGTGGTGAGCAGCGGGGCGAGGGGCAGCCAGTTCAGATAGGAACCGCCAAGGCCGTGCACGCACAGCAGCAGCGGGCCGTCCGANGGGCCGCCGAAGTCGACGACGTGCACCGGCCCGTCGAGCTGGGCCCAGGACGACCGGAAACCGTCGCCGCCGGCCGGTGACGTGACGCGGGCGTGCCCCGCGACGGCGGCCGGCTCCGGACCGGTGGAGCCGGTGGCTGCGGTCGATCCGGCGGCACGCGGGGTCGTCTCGGGGCTGCTCATCCCTCGACGGTAGGACCATCCCGACCCCGACCGGAAGCCGGGATCGATGAGAGGAAACGCAAGGTCGGCCGCCCGACGGCGGCCGACCTGGAGAAATGCAGACCCGTAGGGGGTCACAGTGCGCGGGCGACTCCGAGCCGCAGCCGCTTCGGGTTCGCGACGGAACCAAACGCGATCTTCTCTGTCGTGATCTCCACGACCTCCACCGCGTCGGCGGCGCCGGGGACGATGTCCCGCGGACCCGGCCCGGACAGACCCGAGGTCAGATGGGTCGACTGGTCCTGCTCCATGTGCACGCTCCTTCCATCGATGTCGACACCTGTCCCTAAAACGGTATCGAGCGGACGGGGCGCACAAAGACCTCGGGTGGCCCTGCTCACACCACAGATCCGGACTGTCTCCGCACGTGTCGGTCTCCCGCCGCTGGTGACGGACCTGTCGCAGGGAGTCGGCCGCTCTGGACGCGGCGGCCCCACGGTGACGGTCCGGTGCCGTGCCTCAGTGGACTCCTCCCCGCCGGTCACCGAAGACAGGTAAGGGGCTGAGGAGCGGAAGGGGCGGAGGAGCGGAAGGGGCGGAGGAGCGGCTGCGTCGGGACACCCTCCGGCCGGCGCCGGATACCGGTCGGCGCCGCTCCCCTGACGGATCAGGGGGGCGGCGCCGACGTCGGGAGCGGGTGACGTGTGGTGATGCAGGCCGTCGGTCGGTCAGGCCGACGGTGGTTCAGGCCGCCGGGCCATCAGACCGTCGGCCAGTCGGACCGTCGGTGGGTCGGACCGTCGGTGGGTCAGGCCGTCGGTGGGTCAGGCCGTCGAGGCCGGGGCGGCGGGGGCCGGGGCCGCCGCCGGGGCGCCGGGGCGACGCTGCGGCCGGCCGTGCGCGGTCCCGGACCGGGCGAAGCGGTGGCCGCCGTCGCGGCGGGCGTGCCGGTGCTCACCGTCACGGCCGCTGCCGGTCCGGGGGGCGCCGACGCGCGGCCCGCGCCCACCGGTCGCGCCGGCCACGCGGGCCTGCGGGATCTCGTCCTTGCTGACCCGGGGGGCTGGCGGGCCGGCGAGCTCCAGGACGATCGGGTCGTCCGGCGTGGTCGGCTCGGGACGGGCCTCGATGCCGACCGCGCGCAGCAGCCCGCGGACCTTGCCCCGCTCGGCGGGCAGGGTGACCAGCACGTCGGCGCCGTCGGCGCCGGCGCGCGCGGTCCGCCCGCCGCGGTGCTGGTAGGTCTTGGCATCCTCCGGCGGGCCGAGGTGGATGACCAGCCGGATGCCGTCGACGTGGATGCCGCGGGCGGCGACGTCGGTGGCGACGAGCACCCGGTAGAAGCCGTCGGTGAAACCGGCCAGCGCCCGGGTCCTGGCGCCCTGCGGCATCCCGCCGTGCAGCGGCTCGGCCGGCACGCCCGCGCGGCTGAGCGACTCGGCCACCCGGTCGGCGTCCCGCTGGGTGCGGACGAAGACCAGGGTGCGGCCCGAGCCGCCGGCCAGCGCGGTGACCAGCGCGACCTGGGCGGCGCGGTCGGGCGCCTCCAGGGCGTGNCGGACCAGCGTGGTGACCTGGGAGGTCTCCGAGTCGATCGCGACGAGGACCGGGTCGGGCAGGTAGTCGCGTACGAGGACCTCGACCTCGCGGTCGAGCGTCGCGCTGAACAGCAGCCGCTGCCCGGTGGACGGGGTGGCGTCGAGCAGGGCCCGCACGGCCGGCAGGAAACCGAGGTCGCACATGAAGTCGGCCTCGTCCAGCACCGTCATCTCGATCTCGCCGAGCTCGCAGGCGCTGCGCTCGACGAGGTCGGTCAACCGGCCCGGGGTGGCCACGACGAGGTGCACGCCGCGGCGCAGCGCTGAGATCTGTCGGCTGATCGACGTCCCGCCGTACACCGGCGCCAGGCGCAGGTTGAGTGCCCGGGTCAGCGGCTCGAGCGCGTCGCTGACCTGCTGGGCCAGCTCCCGGGTCGGGACGAGGACCAGGGCGCGGGGACGGCGCGGCGCCGCCGGACCGCCGCTGGCGAGCCGGGCCAGGATGGGCAGCCCGAAGGCAAGCGTCTTGCCCGATCCGGTCTTCGCCCTGCCGAGGACGTTCTCCCCGGCGAGTACGTCGGGCAGGGTCGAGGCCTGCACCGGGAACGGCGCGGCGATGTTGCGGTCGGCGAGCGCCTTGATCAGGCGCTTGGGCAGGCCGGCTGCCTCGAACGACTCGGCCGGGGGTCGGGGTTCACGGGTCGTGATGAGGGGAGCGGCCGGGCGCGCCGGGCCGCCGAAGCGGGAGCCGCCGGGCCGAGGACCGCGGCCCGCGGTACGGGCGCCGCCGCGTCCAGCACCGCCTGCAACGCCGCGGCCACGGGCCGGGCGGGGCTGGCGATGGGCAGCAGGGGACTGGGAGTTTCCGTGCTGAGACAGAGGGATCCGCCGATCAGGTCAGGGCCACCATGAGATCAATTGGACGGGTGAGGAGGTCCACACCAGCCCGTTGCATCGTCCGGCGGCCGGGGTACGGCCGGCTCCGCGACCAGACCCAACGGCGGGTGATTCCCGCTATGGCGCTCGCACCGACCTCGCACACCCGACCATTCAGCCGGGCGCGGACAGCCGCTCGGGCCGTCGTCTCCTTCACGGTACATCGACGATCCGTGCTTCGGGATAGGGCCGCGGCACGCAACGAGCCGTTGCATACCCCTCTGTGCCGGTTCGGGCGGTCACGCAACGACGGNGAGCCGGTGCGCGTCCGCACGGTCGTCCGCCTCGTCCCGGTCGGGCCGGCGGGTCGGCGCCGCCCCCCGGCGGCGGCGGTTGCGCAGCGTGCCGGGTTGCTCCGGGCTGCGCCGGTGACCAGGGAGAACGCCACGGCGTGGGCGGCATCGGCCGATGACGCGTGCGTCCGGCGCCTGCGTCGCAGCAACAATCGCCGGGCTGTCACCGGAGGTGAGGGGGCGTGGTGGCCGGGGACGCGACGAGGGTCACCATCGGGACCGTCGGCCTGCGCCGACCGGCGAAGGGCCCGGCCGCAGGCGCGCCGAGCAGGCCGAAACCGTCGGTGACGCCGGGATGACCGCGGTCACGGCCGATGCGAACCCGCCGCGGCGCCGCGGCGGTCGGAGGTGCCAGAGGACCATCGCGGACGTGGCGACCGGCACGGGGTGGACGGGACCTTCGGGTGAGGATGCCGCCGGCGGCGCCATGGGGGTCCGAACGGGCGGGCCCTGTCCTGCGCGCCGTTCGGGTCCGCCGCGCCGCTCGGTCCGGCAGGGATCGGCGGGCGTGGCGCCGTCTGAAGGAGCGGATGAAGCGGTGGGACCACGTCGTCTGTCCTCCGGATCACCGGGAAGGCCGCCATTTCGGGTGGCCCGGTCGGCGCAGTCCCTCCGGTCGGCTGCTCCGGACGGGCTGCTCCTGTCGGCCTGGGGTCTGCCCGCCTGATCGACGCCAGGGCGCGATGACCCGGTCGGGCAGGGTGGTGTGACGGGCCGGACGGCCCGGGTGGGCAGGGTCGGCCAGCCCGCGTCGCCCGATCCGGTGGTCCCCCGCNCCGCCCGGTCCCGAGGGCGGTCCGGGTGCACGTGCAGGGGTGAGGTGCGGACGGCGGTCCGCTGCGGCTCGTTCGGCCGCGGCCGCGGGTGCGGGTGCGGCTGCGGGTGCGGCTGCGTTCGTTGCGGTTCGTGCGGCTGCGTTCGTGTGGGTGCGTTCGTTCGGCGGCGCGCCCCTCTGCACGCCCGACGGTTGCGGGCGGGCGAGCCGCGGTGGGCCTCCTGCAGCTGCTGCGCGCCGGGTGATCGAGAGCGGGCGGTCCGTGGTCAGAANACCAGCTCGGTGAGAGCGTGGATGACCAACCCGACGAGGGCGCCGACGACCGTGCCGTTGATGCGGATGAACTGCAGGTCCCGGCCGACGTGCAGCTCGATGNGCCGCGAGGTCTCCTCGGGCTCCCAGCTCGCGACCGTGTCCCCGATGATCGCGGCGATGTCCCCCTGGTAGCGCTGGACCGCCCGGGCGGCCAGGTCGGACGCGGCCCGGTCGACGGTGCGGCCGAGCTCCGGGTCGGTGGCCAGCCGCGCCCCGAACGCGGCCAGCTCGTCGGTGCCCCGTACCCGGGCGGTGCTGGTCGGATCGGTGGTGAGATCGAGCAGGATCGTCCGCGTCGTCGCCCAGATCGCGGCGACGGCCCGGCCGACCTCCGCGTGCCCCAGCAGCCGGTGCTTGATCTGCTCGACCTGCTCGCCGAGGCTCGGATCCGCGCGCAGGCGGCCGGCGAAGTCGCCGAGGAACCGGTCCAGCGCCTGGCGCACCCGATGCTCCGGGTCGGCGCGCAGCTCGGCGATCGCCTCCAGGGCCTTGTCGTAGGCCTTGATCGCGACGGCCTCGTCCAGCCACTGCGGCGTCCAGCTCGGCGCCTGGTCGACCACGAGCCGGGTGAAGACCTCCGGGTTGCGGGTCAGCCACTCCTGGACCTCGGTGACGATCACGTCGACGAGCCGGACATGCAGCCGGTCGTCGAGCACCCGCTGCAACGCCGCGCCCAGCACCCCCGCCCAGGGCCGCTCGACCACCCGGGGCAGCACGGCCTTCTCCACGACCTCGCGGACCAGGTCGTCGCTCATCCCGGAGATGGCCGAGGTGAGCCGCCCGGCGATCTCGGTCGTCACCCGCTCGGCGTGGTGCGGTTGGCGCAGCCACGACCCGACGCGCACCGAGACGCCGATGCCGTCGACCTTCTCCCGGATCACCTCCTCGGCGAGGAAGTGCGTGCTGACGAAGTTCTCCAGGCCACGGCCGAGGGCGTCCTTGCGCTCCGGGATGATCGCCGTGTGGGGGATCGGCAGGCCGAGGGGGTGGCGGAACAGGGCCGTCACCGCGAACCAGTCGGCCAGCGCGCCGACGACGCCGGCCTCCGCGGCGGCGGCCACGTACGCCACCCAGCCGGGGCCGCCGTGGCTGTGCCAGCCCTGCGCGAGCAGGTAGATGGTGACGACGGCGGCGAGCAGCCCGGTGGCGATCACTCGCATGCGGCGCAGCGCCTGGCGCAGCCCCGGTTCGTCCGCCGTGCCCCGGGGCAGCCCGGGCGGCATCGGCCGTCCGCCGCCCGCCGGCTCGCTCATGGGCCGCCGTCCCTCTCCCGTGCCACCTCGACGCCCACCCGGGCCCACCGGATCCGATCAGTCGATCCTCGGACACCTTATGCGGCCGGAGTGGGACACCAGACGGCCTTGGGACACCGGGCGGCCTCGGCACACGGGGCGGCCTCGGCACACCGGGCGGCCTCGGCACACCGGGCGGCCTCGGCACACCGGGCGGCCTCGGCACACCGGGCGGTCTCGGGATGCCGGGCGGTCTCGGGGCACGCGTGGCCCTGGGACATCGGCCGGAGCCAGGATGTCGCGCGCTCGGCGGTCACGGCCGCGGAGGCGGCGGTCGGCGGGGATGGGAACGCTGGCGCCACCGGCGCCGGATGACGGCCAGGTCGACGACGGCCACCAGCGCCAGCAACGCGAGCACCCCCGCGGCGGCGGGCTGGTCGCGCGAGGCGAACAGACCCGCGGTGACGCCGCAGAAGACCAGACCGAACACGGCGAGCGCCAGCCGCAGCCCGAGTGCGCTGCGGGCCGGCGGTGCACCCCCCGGACCGGGGGAGAGCCGATGCCACCAGCGCCGACGTGGCAGGACGTCCCCTTGGTCGCGCTGGCGCGGCAGGGAACTGGTCACGATCCCCGGTATGCCCGGCCACGCCCGGGTGAACCGGGGATCGTGACCGCTCCGGGCCGGTGGGTGTCCGNGCGGGGGACTCAGTCCGACCGTGGGGGCGCCGCGCGGCCGGGTAGCCGCGCGGTCATCGCCGCCTTCGCCTCCGCCGAGGCCAGCCGCTCCGCGAAGAGCACGCCCTCGACGTCGATGCGTTCGAGCACCGCCGGCGTCCCGCCGTCGTGGAGCAGGGCACGGGTGGCGGCTAGAGCCTGCGGTGGCTGGGCGAGCAGCGCCGCGACCCGGTCGTCCACCCGGACGCGCAGCGCGTCGGCATCGGGCAGCACCTCGGTGACGATCCCCAGCTCCGCGGCCTGCGNGGCACCGAACGGCTCGCCGAAGTACGCAAGCTTCGCCGCCGCCGCGGGCCCGACCCGGNGGGGCAGCAGCAGCGACGAACCGAACTCGGGCACAACACCGAGGTTGACGAACGGAATGCCGANGGTGCTGCGTTCGGTGGCGTACACCAGATCGCAGTGCAGCAACAGGGTCGTGCCGATGCCCACCGCCGGCCCGTCGACCTCGGCGACGAGCAGCTTCGTCCCGCGGGCGACCGTCCGGATGAAGGTCATCGTCGGACNGTCCNGGGCCAGGTCGGCCGTGGCCAGGAAGTCGGCGAGGTCGTTGCCGGCGGTGAAGGAGCCGCCGCTGCCACGGATCCGGACGATCCGCACCCCGGTGTCGGCCTCGGCCGCCGCAAACGCCTCGGCGAGCGCCGCGTACATGGCCTGGGTGAGGGCGTTGCGCTTGTCCGGGCGGGCGATGCGCACCGTGAGCACGCCGTCGGCGACCTCGGTCTCGATCTGGCTGCTCACTCTGGCCTCCTGATGCCGACGGGGTGGTGCCGCGAACGGGCGGTGTTGCGAACGGGCGGTGTTGCGAACGGGCGGTGTTGCGAACGGGCGGTGCCGCCGGCTGACTCGCACTGTGTCACCGTGCGGGGTCCGCGCGAAAGCGGACCCCGGCGGTCCCGTCGGGCGACCCTGACGCGTGGCCCGACCGGGCCTGCCAGGATGAGAATGTGACAGATCCGTGCGAACCCGGCATCCCGCCTAGACCTGCGGCCGACCTGCCGACCCAGCTCGGCCAGGGTGGTCAGGGCGGCCAGCTCGGGCAGGGCGGTCAGGGCGGTGGTCCGCGGCGGGCCGAACGGTCCCAGGGTGAGCTCCGCCGCGAGGCCACCTCCCTCGCCGAGTTGCTCGGGCTGACGGTCGACCCGGGAGAGCTCCGCGGCAGCTTCGTGGCCGACACGCACCTTCTCAACACGCGGGGCACCCTGTGGGGTGGCTGCGGCCTCGCCGCCGCGATCGCCTTCGTCCAGGCCTGCGGCGGCCGGGACTGCGTGTGGGCGCACACCCAGTTCCTCTCTCCGGTGCGCGCAGGGGAAGAGGTGGAGCTGAGCGTCGACCCGGGCACCGGCGGTCTGTCGCAGGCCGTCGTGCGTGCCACGGCGGCCGGACGCCTGGTGTTCCTCGCGGGGGGCACGTTCAGCCGGGTGAGCGGCGTCGTCAGCAGGTTCGGCCCGGCCGGTGACTGGGCGCCGGACCCCGACGGCTGCCCCCCGCGGGAGTACCCGACCTGGCTGGAGTTCCCCCGCGACGGCGTGATCTCCCTGGTCGAGCAGCGGTGGGCGCGCCCGGCCCGGACCGACCTCGACGGCCGGCCGGGCGGCGGCAGCAGCGCGCTGTGGCTGCGCCTGCGACCTCGGTTGCCCCTGGATGCGGCGGTGCTCGCCCTGCTCGGCGACTTCGCCCCGGTCGGACTCATCGAGGCCACGGGGGACATGGCCGCCGGCACGAGCCTCGACAACAGCCTGCGGATCGTCTCGCCGCCGGTCGGCGAGTGGGTGCTGCTGGACGTGCGGGTCGAGGCCATCGTCCGCAACGTCGCGCAGGTGCGCGGGCGGATGTACGACCGCGCGGGGGCGCTGGTCGCCACCGTGAGTCAGACGACGCTGGTCCACCGGGTGCGTCCGCCGTCCCCGGTCAGCCGGGGCGATCACCTGTCGCCCGCCTCGACCGCCCGCTGACCGACAGCCCTGCTGGGCGGGCTGGTGGGCCGAACAGATGACCGCCTGGGGATCGGCGGCAAACGCTGGATTGAAACCTCGGTAGCCGGGGTAGGTCGAGGCGTGCGGCGGGTGCTGTGCAGCTGGACATCGCCGGGNGATGGNGGGCGCGGGGGAGTCCCGGGGGCGGGCTCCAACCCAAGCCGGTGAGAGCGCGTATTGCGACCCGGCCGACGACCACTCCGACGACCCGGTCCCGGCAGGGCGTCCCGGGATGTGCGGATGTGTTTCCGGCAACACTTCTGTGATTGTGTTGCCGCCGTCGGGAGTTCGGTCATCGGCTCNACACCACCGGGCGGACTCCTAGTGCCGGCTCCTGCCAGATACTGCCGATCAGTGCTAGTTCCGGTGCATGGACGTCGCTTGGTCCGGGCTACGTCGACTTTCATTATGCGTAGCTGTCCTATCGCTCATAGCGGGTCAGAACGAATGCCCGTCACGCGGTGCAACGCCGCCATGCTCTTCCGTTATAGACGCCCGCCCCTAACGCAGCCCCTTCATTCACCCGCTAGAGTCGTCGGCGCCCCAGGAACATTCCCCCGATGTTCGGGCCACGCCTCCAATACCCCGGTCCGGGTGTTGTCGCGCGTGGTCCTTCGGGGACAAGACCCGTTGAACTCGAACACTCACCCCGCACATGAGGCGCCCAACTCCCGGGTGCCGGACGAGAGGACCGGATGCTCCAGAATTGGCCCATCCGCTCGAAGCTCGTGGTGATTCTCGTCGTCCCCCTGGCCGCGTTGGCGGTACTGAGCGCGATACAGGTGCGGGGGAACGTCGACAACGTACGGGCCGCGAACCGCATCAAGGCGCTGGCCGCCTTCTCGATCAAGGGCAACGACCTGGTCGCCGCGCTGCAGGCCGAGCGGTACGCGACGAACGCCTATGTGGGTTCCAACTACATGGCCGCCGGCCCGGGACAGGCCGCCGTCGCCGCCCGGGGTCCGGTGGACCAGGCGCTCGGGACCTACAACGCCGGGGAGGCCGGGCTGCCCTCGGGCGCCCGGGACACCCTGGCGGCCACGCTGGCGTCGATCTCCACGCGCCTGGACCGGCTGCCCGCGCAGCGCAAGGCGATCGACGCCCGGCAGGCCCAGGTCGACCAGAACAACACTTTCTACAACGACCTGGTGCGCGACCTCCTTTCGCTCAACGCCAGCGTCACCGCGGGCAGCGATAACGCGTCGCTGGTCAACGGCGCCACCACGCTCGTCGGTATCTCCCGGGCGAAGGAGGAGGNGGCCCAGCAGCGCGGCTCGATCGCCCGTGTGATCATTCTCGGCCAGACGGATTCCGCGACCCTGCGCCAGATCGAGAGCTCGGCCGGCGCCGAGGACGCCTGGCTGCAGCAGTTCCGGGCCACCGCCACCGCGGATGAGCAGGCGTTTTACAACGTCACGGTCGGCCGGACCATCTCCGCCGCCACCNCAATGCGCGACGACACGGTCAACGCCNTTCAGAATGGTCAGCCGCTGACGATTACGCAGCAGAACTGGCTGGACACCGTCGACCAGAAGATCGCGGCGATGCGGCAGGTCGAGCGGAGGATCGCGACCGACCTGGGCTCCACCAGCCAGGACATCGCCAGTTCAGCCACTCGTGACGCCCTGTTCAGCAGTTTCGGGGTCGCGTTGGTCCTGGTCGTGTCGGTCGTGATTTCGCTGCTGGTCGCAAGCCCGATGATCCGGCATCTGCGGACGTTGCGACGCGGTGCCCTCGAAGTCGCCAACGAGCGGCTGCCAGGGGTCGTCGAGAGGCTGCACCGCGGCGAACAGGTCGACATGTCCGCCGAGCTATTCCCGGTCGAAGTGCAGAGTACGGACGAGATCGGTCAGCTCGCCGAGGCATTCTCCACCGTGCACTCCGTCGCGGTGCGCACCGCGGTCGAGCAGGCCGCGATGCGCAAGAGCATCGGCGACACCTTCCTCAACCTGGCCCGCCGCAGCCAGGCCCTCATCCACCGCCAGCTCAAGGTGATCGACGCGCTGGAGCGCAAGGAGACCGACCCGGACGAGCTCGAGGAGCTGTTCCGTCTCGACCACCTGGCCACCCGCATGCGGCGCCACGCCGAGGACCTCATCGTGCTGTCGGGCTCCAAGCCCGCGCGAGGCTGGCGCCGACCGGTCGCCGTCAAGGACGTGGTGCGCGGCGCCGTCGCCGAGGTCGAGGACTACACCCGGGTGAAGGTGATGCCCATCGACGGCGGGGCCATCAGCGGGCACGCCGTCGGTGACGTCATCCACATGCTCGCCGAGCTCATCGAGAACGCCACCTCCTTCTCCCCGCCGCACACCCCGGTCCAGGTCAACGGGCACGAGGTGTCCAACGGCTTCGTCATCGAGGTCGAGGACCGCGGCCTGGGGATGAGCCCGGAGGAGTTCCACTCCCTCAACGACCGGCTGGCCAACCCGCCGCCCTTCGACCTGTCGACCAGCGAGCGGCTCGGCCTGTTCGTCGTCGGNCGGCTCGCCGAGCGGCACGCCATCTCGGTGGAGCTCCGTCCCTCGCCCTACGGCGGAACGATGGCCATCGTCCTGGTGCCGGCCACCCTGCTGCGCCAGCCCGAGGGCGACGGCGACACGCGGTCGGAGGGCACCGCGACCGTGCGGGCGCTGCCCGTCGCCGCCGTGCCCGCGCTCGACGGCCCGACGGTCGACGAGGACGGGTTCGGGGGACCGTTCGTCGACGCGGACGGCAATCTGACCGCCGCCCCCGCTGCGCAGCGGCCGGACGAGGCGCCGGGGGGCCCGGACGAGACGTTGATCGACGACCTGCCGGTCTTCGCGACGGTCCGGTCGAGCTGGTTCGTCGCGGACCGTCCCCGGCACCGTTCGAACGGCCGCCGTCCGGACGGCCCGCCGCGGCCGACCGGCCCGCGTCCCAAGCCCACCCCGGGCGGCGAGCCCGGTCAGGGCGACGGCGACCTGCCCGACCTGCCGACCCGCCGCTCCCGCGGCAGCCGGGGCGCCCCGGAGCCGTACCCGCCGGCCGAGACCGACCGGTTCGGGCCGCCGGAGCCGCCGGCGGACGACGCCGGGCGCCGCCCCCCGTCCCTGTTCGCGCAGCCCCCCGCGGCGCGCGACCTGTCCGGCGGCCCCCTGGCCCGCAACGACCCGTTCACCTCGCCGTTGAGCCGCCCGACCGGGCCCCGTCGCGGCGACACCCCCGGCGCGGGCCAGTCGATAGTCCCGCTTCATCGCCCGGCGCCCCCCACCCGAGCCGGCGACTTCGGCCACATCGGTGGTCCCGGTGGTCCCGGTGGTTTCGGTGGGGCGGACGGGGCGGAGCGTGGCGGCCCGGCGCCGGAGGAGCACACCGAGGTCGGTCTGCCGCGGCGCACCCGGCGGGCCAGCCTCNCACCCCAGCTGCGCCGAGACGGCCCGGACGACCAGCCGGGCAAGCTCGCCGCGCAGCGCAGCCCGGAAGAGATCCGCAGCATGATGTCGTCCTTCCAGAGCAACTTCGGTCGCGGGCTGGCGGACGGTCAGGTGTCCAACGACGGCGACGATGTGGGAGAGGTGACCTGAGATGCGTCCGCTGGGGCCGTCCGAGAACATGAGCTGGTTGCTCAACAACCTCGTCAAGAAGGTTCCGGAAGTCACCTACGTGATCGCCCTGTCCTCGGACGGTCTGCTGCTCGCGACGTCCTACGGGATGGACCGGGCGACCGCCGACCAGCTCGCGGCGGTCGCCTCCGGGTTCAACAGCCTCGCCCGCGGCGCGGGCCGGTTCTTCGGCGGTGGCAGTGTCCGCCAGACCATCGTCGAGATGGACCAGGGCTTCCTGTTCGTCACGGCGGTCGGCGACGGCTCGTGCCTGGCGATCCTGTCCAGCACCGGGGCCGACATCGGCCTCATCGCCTACGAGATGGCCCTGCTGGTGACCAGGGTCGGGGAGTTCCTCACCCCGGAGCTGCGCGCCCAGATGCAGTCCGCGCTGCCGCTGTAGGCGGCGCCGTGGCGGTCGACGGGGGTACGACCGCGAATCTGGCCCACCGGTCGACCCCTGCCCGCACCGACCGGACCGCAACGCTCACCGTCATGGCGGCGGAGCTCTCTCAGGCAGGAGGACCGGTATGTCGCAGGACGAGGAATGGTTCGACGATGATGCGGGTCCGGTCGTCCGGCCCTACGCCGTCACCGGCGGTCGGACCCGGCCCACCAACCGGGCGCTGGAGCTGGTGGCGCTGGTGACCACCACTCCCAACGGACGGCTGATGGGCGCGACGCTGGAGATGGAGCAGCGCTCGATCGCGCTGCTCTGCCAGCGCGTGCAGTCGATCGTCGAGATCTNGGCGCGGCTGGATCTGCCGCTCGGCGTCGTGCGGGTTCTCGTCGGCGACATGCTCGACGCCGGGCTGGTCACGGTGAACCGACCCGTCCGCTCGTCCGACCGTCCTTCCGCCGCCCTCATCGAAAAGGTGCTCGATGGACTACAGGCCCTCTAACAAGGATTCGTGGCCCGACAACAAGGATTCGTGGCCCGACAACAAGGGCTCGTGGCCCGACAACAAGGGCTCCTGGTCCGACCGGGCGCGCTCGCCCGAGACGGCGGCGCCCCATCCGGTAAAGATCATCATTGCCGGCGGGTTCGGCGTCGGGAAGACGACGTTCGTCGGCGCGGTCAGCGAGATCCCACCGTTGACCACGGAGGCCGCGATGACGGCCGCCAGCATCGGCATCGACGACACCAGCTCGGTCAGCGCGAAGACGACGACGACCGTCGCGATGGACTTCGGGCGGATCACGCTCATCGACAGCGTCATCCTCTACCTGTTCGGCACGCCCGGGCAGGACCGGTTCTGGTTCATGTGGGACGAGCTGGTCCTCGGCGCNATCGGCGCGGTGGTGCTCGTCGACACCCGGCGGCTGGCGGACTCCTTCCCCGCCATCGACTACTTCGAGGAGCGCGACATCCCGTTCCTCATCGCACTGAACCGTTTCGACGGCGCCCGCGAGTACCGCGTCGAGGACGTCCGCGCGGCGCTCGACCTCGACCCGCGCCGGCCGGTGGTGTTCTGCGACGCCCGCCAGCGCGAGTCGGTCCGCCAGTCGCTGGTCTCGCTGGTCCGCCATGCGCTTGACGTGGTCTCCGCCGAGTCGGCCGGCCGGCCGAGCCTGCCGCAGCGGTCCGGGTGAACGCCACGGACGACTGTTCGGACCTGACCAGCACGAGCGCCCCGCCCGCGGTGGGCCCGACCGCCCCGCCCCCGGCCCGCCAGGGAGGTCACGATCCGGCTCCCGAGCCGGTTCCCGGGAAGGGCCGAGCGCTCGACATCCTCGGTCTGGACGACGACGCGCTGTCCGCCTATCGGCTCTGGCTGCGCCACGGTTCGCTGAGCGTCTCCGAGGCGGCGCAGATGCTCGGGGAACCGGCGGGCGGCGTCGGCCGGATCCGCGACCGGCTGGTCGAGCTCGGCCTGCTGCTGGCCTCCCGGGACCGGCCCGGACGCTTCGTCGCCGTCCATCCCGAGGCCGGCCTGGACCATCTGCTCCAGGCCCAGCACGAGCAGCTCATCCGCCGCCACGAGCGGCTCGTGCGGGCCCGGGCACAGGTGAGCGTCTTCGTCTCGGACTACCTGGAGGGCCGCCCCGGACCGGACACCGTCGAGGTGCAGCGCATCGACGGCGTCGACCAGGCCCGCGCCGAGCTGCTCACCCTCGTCGGCCGGGCCGAGCGAGAGGTGCTCACCCTGCGCACCCGCCGCGGCTGGTCGGCGGCGCTGTCCGCCGACGTCATGCCGGTCGAGCTGCGGGCGCTGCGGCGCGGGGTCGTGATGCGCAGCGTGCTGCCGCGCTCGCTGCGCCTCGACGAACGGGGCGCCGGCTACGTGCGCACCGTGGCCGCGCACGGCCTCGACGCGCGCGTCACCGACGACCCGCGGCTGGACGCCACCACCATCGACGNCCGCGTCGGGCTCGTCCGGCTGGCCCGCGGCGGCATCGGCACGGGCGGCCACACGCTGCTCGTGCGGACGCCCGAGCTCACCGCCGTCCTGCTCACCCTGTTCGAGCAGGTCTGGGAGATCGCCGAGCCGCTCGGCGGCGGGTCGACGCAGNCCGGCGGCGAGGAGTCCGCGGACGACCCCTCCGACACCGAGCGGCTGTTGCTGCGCCTGCTCAGCCTCGGCGTCAAGGACGAGGCCGCCGCCCGCCATCTCGGTGTCTCCGTGCGCACCGTGCGCCGCATGATCGCGGACCTGATGTCCCGCCTCGACGCCCGCAGCCGTTTCCAGGCCGGCACTCTCGCCTCCCGCCGCGGCTGGCTCTGATCCCGTCGTCGGCGGCCCGCCGATGTTACGGAAAGTAGTGGAATGGTGCGGCTCGGGCGGGGAACAACGAGATCTCGCGGGTGACGACGGTCCCGGCGGCGCTGCCGACCCCACGTGACAGTGCTCACGGGGGCGGCCGCGTTCTCGCCGGGCCTGCGGTCGAGGGCGCTCCGGATGGGCGTGGACGGGCCGGCATTGGGGGATATCCCTGCTGGTCAAGGCCCTACGGTCGGATCGTTGTAGCGGTGTTGTGGCGTGGGNGCGTGTCAGTTGGCACATCGTTGCCAGGGCAGCTTGATGCCAGGCCAATCTCAGGACACCGGCCGCGCCCGGCCGCATGCTCTCGATGAGCCGAATACTGACAATGTCAGGGGGTCGGCGGGTACGGCCGGCGGTCGCGAGTCGGTCGGTGCCCGCCTGCCCGCCCGTCGTCGACGGGCCCCGCAGGCCGCGCGGGCGCACGCGTGGCCCGCGGCGGGTCCGTCTGTCCGCCATCCACCGTGCCGTCGACCTGCCGGCCCGCAGGTCGCCATGCGCGCCGCTCGTCTCTCCTGGAAACCGCCCGAGGAGTCCTTCCGTGCCCGCAGTTGCCGGATCGCAGCCCGCCGCCACACCGTCGGAAAAGCCGACGCACCGCACGCTGATCGTGGCGAGAATGAACCCCGCCGACGCCGACGCCGTCGCGGAGACCTTCGCCGAGTCCGATGCGGGAGAACTCCCCGGCATCGTCGGCGTCACCCGCCGCGAGCTGTTCGAGTTCCACGGGCTCTACTTCCATCTCATCGACGCGCCGGCCGATATCGCGCCGACCGTCTCCGACGTGCGCGGGCATCCGCTGTTCGTCGATGTGAACACGAAGCTGGAGAAGTTCATCACCGCCTACGAACCGGCGACCTGGCGGGGACCGCGGGACGCGATGGCGCGCAGCTTCTACCACTGGTCGGCCGGCTGACCGGCCCGGGTCCACAGCGCCGCGGGCATCGGTCACCCGCGGCCCCGGCCTGCCCCCCGCGAGGGGCGTGCGCCGCCGAGACCTGATCCGCACGCCGGCCCGGCTGGCGCTGGCGGATCCGCACCGGCCGGTCTCGCCGACCCGTCTCGACCCGACCCGACCCGTGCCGCCATGACGTCCCTCCGGGCCCGCGATCGCCGCGGTGCCCAGGGCCGCCTCGACCTGCCCCGGTAACGCCGGCGCGGCGGGCGCGCCGCGCCGGCCACCCGAATGCGCGTAACCGCCTGCTCCGCCGGGGTTGCTGCCTGGCGCCCGGGACCGCCAACGCTGCCGGTCGCTGTCGCCTGCCGTCACTTTCTGTTACTCGTCGCTACCCGCCGTCGCCTACCGTCGCCCGCCGGCTCGCTGCCCGCGGCGGATCCCGGCACAAACATGACGACGACCTTCCCATCGATCCCATCTGCACCAACCCGAGGAGATCGTGACATGCCCCAGCAGTGGACGGCCGACGCCCTGCTCGACTTTCTCGTCGAGCAGGCCGGGCTGCCCCCGGAGGACCGCCCCACCGACCTGGCCGTGACGTTCCTGGACATCGGCCTGGACTCGCTGGCCTACCTCCAGCTTTCGGCGGAGGTGGTCGGCGCCTTCGGGGTGGACCTGCCGGCCGAGATGCCCGACGACTACACCCTCGCCGAGATTCTCGACACCGTGAACGCCGCGCTGGGCGAGCGCGAAACGGTCTGATTTCGCCGGGCGCGCGGACCCGCCGGCCGCCGATTCTCGATCCGCATCCGGATTTCCTTCACAAAACCGGGGAGTAGCCGTGAGTGGGCATACCGACAACTCGATTCTGATCGACGCCGACATCGACACGGTCTGGACCATCACCAACGATCTGCCCACGTGGCCCGACCTGTTCACGGAGTACGCGTCGGTGGACATCATCGAGAGCAACGGGAATACCTTCAAGTTCCGGCTCACCATGCACCCGGACGAGAACGGAACGGCGTGGAGCTGGGTGTCGGAACGGACGCTCGACCCGGTGAACCGGCAGGTCCGCGCCTACCGCGTCGAGACCGGGCCGTTCGAGTACATGCACATCCACTGGACCTACNCCCCGGAGGGCACCGGTACCCGGATGCGCTGGGTGCAGGACTTCCACATGCGCCCGGCGGCGCCGCTCAACGACGAGCAGATGACCGCCCGGATCAACACCAACACCGCCCGGGAGATGGCCGTGATCCGGGACAAGGTCGAGCGGGCCGCCGCGGCCGCGCGGCCCGCCCCGCTCGCCGTGGCCGTGCCGGAACAGGTCTGAGGAGGACGCGACCGATGGCAGCTCCAGTGACGACGACCCCGAAGGTTCTCTGCATCCACGACATCGCGCCCAACNGGCGCCGCGGCGGGGACATCCGTGCCCTGCTCTCCCCGGCGACCGTCGGCTCGACCACCGGCTTCCTCGNCACGCTCACCCTCGAGCCCGGCGAGGTCGTCACCGAGCACTGGCACCCCTACTCGGAGGAGTTCCTCTACTGCGTGCGCGGCCTCGTCACCGCCCGGCTGGACGGTGAGCACCAGGTCCTGGGCGCCGACCACGGCGTGTGCATCCCGATCGGCATGCGCCATCGCATCGTCAACACGGGCGACGAGACCGCGTTCCTGGTCTTCCACCTCAGCCCACTGGCGCCCCGTCCCGACCTCGGCCACGTCGACACCGAGGCGGTGCTGAACCCGGACGCGCCGCACGCCCCGATCATCCAGTCGGGCCCCCACGCCCACACCGTCACCGTCACCGCCGACACCGCCGACACCGCCGACACCGCCCACATCGCCGACGCCCTGTCCGCCGGGGCCAGACGGTGAGCGCACCGAGGAGGACCGCGGTCACCGGCATCGGGGTGGTCGCCCCGGGCGGGGTGAACCGCAAGGAGTTCTGGACGCTGCTGACCGACGGACGCACGGCGACCCGGCGGCTGTCGTTCTTCGACCCGTCGCAGTTCCGCTCCCAGGTCGCCGCCGAATGCGACTTCGATCCGGCGGCGGCCGGGCTGACCGCCCGGCAGATCGCCCGCAACGACCGCTTCGTGCAGTTCGCGCTCGCCGCGGCGCTGGAGGCGGTCGAGGACAGCGGCCTGGACCTGCGCCCGGCCGGCGCCGGCGGCCTCGGCGACGAGGGCGGGGACGGCCCGATCATCGGCGTCAGCATGGGCAGTGCGGTCGGCGCGACGACCCGGCTGGAGAACGAGTACGTCGTCGTCTCCGACTCGGGCCGCCACTGGGAGGTCGACCCGCACTACGCCAGCTCCTTCCTGTACCACGCACTCGTCCCGAGCTGCCTGGCCACGGAGCTCGCCTGCCGCTTCGGNACGCACGGCCCGGCGTCGGTGGTGTCCACCGGCTGCACCTCCGGCATCGACGCGGTCGGCTACGGCGCGCAGCTCATCGCCGACGGTGAGGCGGACATCGTGATCGCCGGCGCCTCCGACGCGCCACTGTCGCCGATCTCGGTGGCCTGCTTCGACGCGATCCGGGCGACCTCGGCGCGCAACGACGACCCGGAACACGCCTCCCGCCCCTTCGACGCCAGCCGCGACGGCTTCGTGATGGGGGAGGGCTCGGCCGTGCTCATCCTCGAGGAGCTGTCGTCCGCGCGGGCCCGGGGGGCGCACATCTACTGCGAGGTCGGCGGCTACGCCTCGCGGTCCAACGCCTTCCACATGACCGGCCTGCGTCCCGACGGCGTCGAGATGGCCGAGGCGATCCGGGTCGCGATGGACGCGNCGCGGGTCGGCGCGGACGACATCGACTACATCAACGCGCACGGCTCGGGCACCAAGCAGAACGACCGGCACGAGACGGCGGCCTTCAAGCGCTCGCTCGGCCAGCGCGCGTACGAGGTCCCGGTCAGCTCGATCAAGTCGATGGTGGGCCACTCCCTCGGCGCGATCGGCTCCCTGGAGATCGCCNCCTGCGCCCTGGNCATCGAGAACGACGTGGTCCCGCCCACCGCCAACTGGGCCACCCGCGATCCGGCGTGCGACCTCGACTACGTGCCGAACATCGCCCGTGATCACACCGTGGACGTGNCCCTGTCGGTGGGCAGCGGTTTCGGCGGGTTCCAGTCCGCGATCGTCCTGTCGACGCCGAACCGGTGAGCGCCCCAGTGGACACCGCCGCCGCCGCCACCCTCACCGCCACCACCCCCACCGCCGCCGCTACCGCGGTCCGGCCGGTCGTCACCGGCCTGGGGGTCATCGCCCCCAGCGGCCTGGGAGTCGAGCAGTACTGGGCGTCGACCCTGCGCGGGGAGCTGCGCGTCGCCCCGATCAGCCGCTTCGACCCGGCTCGCTACTCCGCCCGGCTCGCCGGCGAGGTCGGCGGGTTCGAGCCGGAGGAGCACGTCGACAAGCGGTACATCGTCCAGACCGACCGGTGGACCTGGTTCGGGATGGCCGCCTCCCGGCTGGCTCTGGCCGACGCCGCCTACGACCCGGCCGACCACGACCCGTACGCCACCGCGGTCGTGTTCGGCAGCGGCTCCGGCGGCAACGACTTCGGTCAGCGGGAGCTGCAGCGGCTGTGGACCCGCGGGCGGACCGCGGTGAGCGTCTACCAGTCGATCGCCTGGTTCTACGCGGCGACGACCGGTCAGACGTCGATCCGTCATGGCCTGAAGGGGCCATCCGGAGTCGTGGTCAGCGACGGTGCCGGCGGCCTGGACAGTCTTGCCCAGGCCAGACGGGTCATCCGCCGCGGCACGTCGACGGTGCTGGCGGGGGGCGCCGAATCGGGCCTGACGCCGTACGGGCTCACCTGCCATCTCAGCAGCGGCCGGGTCAGCACCGCCGCCGCGGCGGCGGACGGCTACAAGCCGTTCGACATCCGGGCGAACGGCTACCTGCCGGGGGAGGGCGGCGCGACCCTGGTCGTCGAGCATCCGGCGGCGGCGGCGTCCCGCGGCGCCCCGCACGTCTACGGGGAGATCGCGGGATACGCCGCGACGCACGACGCCGCCGACCACGCCCGCCCGGCAGCGGACGGTCGCTGGCTGGCCACCGCGATGCGCCGCGCCCTGNCCGACGCGGGCGTCACCCCGGACGACGTGGACGTGGTGTTCGCCGACGGCGCCGGCTCCCCGGACCTCGACGCCCAGGAGGCGGCGGCGATCCGGGACGTGTTCGGCGACCGCGCGGTGCCGGTGACGGCGCCGCAGGGCCTCGTCGGCCGGTTGTGCGCCGGCGGCTCGGCGCTGTCGGTGGCGACGGCGCTGCTGTCGATCCGGGACGGCGTCATCCCCGCGGTAGGCAACCTCGACACCCCCGACCCGGGCTACGGCCTGGATCTGGTGCAGGCCCCCCGGCGGGTCCCCGTCCGGGTGGCGCTGGTCAACGCCCGCGGCTACGGCGGCTTCAACAGCAGCCTCGTCGTGCGCGCCGTCGACCCCGCCTGACCGGATCGCGGCCCTGCCTGACCGGGCCTGCACCACCCCGACCGGCCGGGCCCCCACCCCGCCTGACCGGACCCTCACCTCACCTCGCCTGACCGGGCCCCGGCCCGGCCTGCGGGAACCGTCTGAGCTGCTCGACCCACTGGAGCCNCTCGATCCGTTTGACCTGCTCGATTCCTCGACCTAGGAGACAGTCAGCGATGTTCCCAGACCTGGCCGGGCGACGCGCCCTGGTCACCGGTGGCACCCGCGGCATCGGCCGGGCCGTCGTGCTCGGCCTGGCCCGGGCCGGAGCGACGGTCGTCGTCGGCCACCAGCGCCAGACGGAGGAGGCCGAGAGCCTGCGCCGCGAGCTGAAGGACACCGGCGGCGACCACCTGCTCGTCCAGGCGGACGTGGCCGACCCGGCCCAGATCACCGAGCTCATCGAGGCCACCGGCACGCACCTCGGCGGCCTCGACATCGTGGTCAACAGCGTCGGGACGATCAGCCACATCCCCTACGCGGACCTGCCGCTGGACGCCTGGACGCAGGTGCTCGCCACCAACCTCACCGCCACCCACCTGGTCACCCAGGGCGCGCTGCCGCTGCTCGGCGAGTCCGGTTCGGTGGTCAACATCGGGTCGGGCGCCGGCGTCGTCGGCGTGCCGCTGCGGGCGCACTACACCGCGGCGAAGACCGGCCTGATCGGGCTGACCCGCTCGCTGTCCAAGGAGCTCGGCTCCCGCGGCATCCGGGTCAACCTGGTCTCGCCGGGCGTCATCGAGACCGACCAGGCCGCCGGCATGCCCGAGGCCGCCCGAACGGCCTACACCAACCGCATCCCGCTCGGCCGTCTCGGCGAGGCCGACGAGGTCGCCGCGGTCGTCCTGTTCCTGGCCAGCGACGTGTCGTCCTACGTCAACGGCGCCACCTTCACGGTCGACGGAGGAATCTGATGGCATCGACCCCGCCCTTCCGGATCATGCTGACCATGCGGATCCACCCCGGCCGCGAGGCCGAGTTCGAGCAGACCTGGCTGCGCATCGGCGACGCGGTGACCTCTCNCCCCGCCAATCTGGGCCAGTGGCTGATCCGTTCGGAGGACGAGCCGAGCACGTACTTCATCACCAGCGACTGGGTCGACGAGGCGCAGTTCCGCGAGTTCGAGACGAGCGAGCGGCACCTGGAGCACCGCAAGGCGCTGCACCCGCTGCGCGCCAGCGGCTCGATGGCCACCGGCAGCGTCCTGACCCACCTGGCCGGCGCGGCGTCCCTGCCGGTGCCGGCGGCCGGCTAGCCGTGGGAGCCGGCGAGGCGGCGGTCCGGGTGATGCTCTGGGCGGTCGATCCGCCCGACGACCCCGGGGCGGTGGAACGCGCCTACCATGCGATCAGCTCCAAGCTGGTCGGCACTCCGGGACTNCTCGGCAACACGCTGCAGCGTTCGGCGGCGGACCCGTCCCGGTACGTCGTGGTGAGCGTCTGGTCGGGCGTGACCGAGTTCAGCGCCTGGGAGCAGGGGGCGAACCACCGCGGGACGACCTCCCCGCTGCGGCCGCTGCAGGATCCCGAGCGCCGCCCGGCGATCTACACCGAGGTCGNCGCGTATGGCCCGCAGGGGCCGTTCAGCGAGGCACCCGCGGNCTGACCCCCGGCTGCCCGCGGGCCGGACCCACCGCCCGGGGGCACCACAGTCGCATGGCGTCGGCCGCACCGTCTGGGGCAGGCGGCGCGGCCGACGCCATGCCATCCCCCGCCCCCGCCCCCGTGCCCGCCCCCGTGGAGCGCGTCTGGTCCGAACGGGAGTCAGGGCCCGAACGGGCTCGCCTGGTCAGCCTCAGTCGCCGGATGGGTGGCTGGTCCGAGTGCGTGCTGGTCGCGAGTGTGGGTCGGTCGGCTGGTCAGGTCTCCTCCATACGGGCGGTGTCGGCGGGGGAGATGTCGATGCGCAGCCCTTGGAAGGACGGGTGACGTAGCCGGCCGTCCGTCGTCCACGAGGTGAACTCGACCTCGGCGATCAACTCGGGATCCACCCAGACGGCGCCGCGAGCGACCTCGGCGGGGACATCCCGAAGCGGAGGGTCCGAGCGGCGCAACGGCGCCAGCAACGCGGCCAGCCGGTCGAGCGTCGCTTCGCTGAAGCCGGTGCCGACCTGCCCGGCGTAGCGGGGGCCGGCCGGCGTGGCGACACCGACGAGCAGGGCCCCTATCCGGTCGGCGCGCCGACCGGTGCCGGGCTCCCACCCGCCGACGAGCACACTCTGCCGTCGGACATGCCGCACCTTCACCCAGTCCACCGACCGCCGACCGGGCTGGTAGGGGGAACTGCGCCGTTTGGCCACGACCCCCTCCAGGCCGGCGGCGGCGCTCGCCGCCACGACCTCGTCGCCCGTACCGACCAGTTCCTCGGAGATGCGCAGCCGCCCGCGGTCGGCGAGGTCGGCCAGCAGCGCCCGCCGCCCGGAGTAGGGCCATGCGAGGAGCGAGTGCCCGTCGAGGAACAGCAGGTCGAACACCAGGTACCGGACGGGAATCGTCGCCGCGGCACGACGCGCGATGGNCGGCGTCGCGATGTGTACCCGGTGGCTGAGCAACTCGAAGTCGGGCGTACCCGCCGGGCCGAAGGCGACGATCTCCCCGTCGAGGATCACCTGGGTGGCGCCGAACGCCGGGCCGAGCGTGTGCAGCTCGGGGAAGACGTCGGTGACGTCGTGCCCCGAGCGGCTGCGCAGCCTGGGCCGGCCGCCGTCGACGAAGGCGAGTGCCCGTACCCCGTCCCACTTGACCTCGTAGGCCCAGTCGTCCCCCTCCGGCGGTGCGGCGGCGGGAACGGCGAGCATCGGTGCCATCCGGCCCGGCATCGGCGTGCGTTCGGGGTCGCCCGGCGGGTCCATGCTGTCCCGCGATTCCGTACCCCCCGGCAGGTCCGGGCTGCGCGCCGGGTCTGTGCGGGCCGGCCGGCCCGCGCGGCGTGGCTGGCCCGTGCCGTCTGGATCCGTGTCGCCTGGGTCCGTGTCGCCCCGCGGGTCCATCCGGTGAACCATCCAGTTTCGGTCCCCCCGGTCCGACCTCTGGTCCGATCCGGTCCCCCCGCCGTGGGCGCGTCCGGTGGCGAAGAACGCGTAACGTCCCTGGACCCGCTCGCCGAGCAGCGTCACCTTGACCTTCTCCGCCGACCAGGACTCCAGCCGGTAGCGGCCACGGTCCCAGACACTCACCTCACCGGCGCCGTACTCCCCCTTCGGGATGGTCCCGGCGAAGTCGGCGTAGGCGAGGGGATGATCCTCGGTGNGGACGGCCAGATGGTTCCTGCGGGAATCCGTCGGCAATCCGCGGGGCACCGCCCAACTGACCAGGACCCCATCCCGTTCCAGGCGGACATCCCAGTGCAGCCGGCGGGCGTGGTGCTCGTGGATCACGAACCGGTCGCCGCGGCCGTTCTGGTCGTCTCCCGTGTGATCGGGCGGCGGGGGTGCGGGGGAGGTCGGGCGCTCCTGCGAACGGGGGGTATGCCGGGCGCCATCGTCGCCCGCATCGGCGAGGGGTGACACGTCCGGTTCGGGGGTGCGCCCGCTGTGCCGGCGAGACCGGTACTCGGCCAGCCGAGACCCTCGCGCGTGGTCGCCACCGGCGTCGTCACTGCCCATCCGGGCGGTGTACCCGCCCGCGACCGCGTTGCGCAGGACGGTGACCCTCCCGGNCAGGTTCCGTGACGTCCCCGTTCGCCGAGGTCTGGGTTCGCCGAGGTCTGGGTTCGCCGACCTCGCTGTTCGCCGACTTCACCGCCTCCCCGGCACCGCGGCCGCCAGGGGCACCTCAAGGCTGCGGCCCCGTGCCCACGTCCGACCTCGTCCTGCTGTGACGGATCGTGTCGGCTGTGGGATTGGCCGGCGCCGCTGGGTGGCGATCCTGCCTCTCGGTGTAGAAATGCGCGGTCCGGCCCGAATGCACCCGCGGTGCCCGGATGCACCCCGCGGCCGGCTGGCATCCGCGCAGCTCCGGGCGGGGTTCGTGGTCGCGGGTGGCGAACCGGCCGTCGTCGGCGCGGTGGGATCGGGGGAATCGGATGCCTGACTCGTCCGCGTTGGACGTTCTGATCGGCCTCGCGCTGCTGTTCGCCGCGTTCAGCCTCGCCGTCTCGCGGATCAACGAGGCTGTGCTCGGCCTCGTGCGCTACCGGGGCCNCCGCCTCGAGTCGGAGCTGCGCAGGCTGCTCGGCGGCCGGCCGCCGGGCAGCGCACCGCCCGATCCGGGGGCCCCGCCGCCCGTGGACGTCGCCGCGGAGATGCTCGACGGGCCCCTGCGGGCCATGCGTATCGCCGGCCGGGACGAGGCCTCGGCGAACATGGCCGATCATCCGCCCGTACAGCGCACCTGGGCCGCGGTGAGCCGAGCGCGCCGGCTGCGGCTGCCCTCCTACGTGCCGTCCACCGCGTTCGCCCGGGCCCTGCTTGATCGGGTCGACCCACCCGCCCGGGCCATGCTCGCTCAGCTACGCCCGGACGGGCTGCCCGCGCACATCGCCGAGGAGACCCGCGAGGCCTACCGGGCCGCGTACGAGGCCGCCCGGCGCTCGCTGGACGAGGGGACCGCCCGGGCGCTGTACGCCGCGATGCCGGCGGACCACCCGACCGGGCGGGTCGTGGCCGCCGCCCTGGTGTCCGCTGTCGGCGGCGGGACGGTCGGCACGCTGGAGGACGGNCTGGCCGCGTTGCCGCCCTCCCTGGCGAAGGAGGCGCTGACCGCGGNGGTGGTCCGAACGNGCGGTGACCGCGAGAAGATCGTCACCGAGCTGGCGCAGTGGTACGACGAGGCGATGGACCGCCTGTCCGGGTGGTACAAGCGGCGGGTCGCCGTGTTCCTGCTCGCCTACGCGATCGTTCTGGCCGCTGTGTTCAACCTCGACGCGGTGTCCATCTCCCGCACGCTGTGGCAGGACGGGACCGTGCGCGACGCGGCGGTGACCGCGAGCCAGAGCCAGCTCGGCCAGCCCGCCGACGCCGGCTCCACGGGCGATGCAGGTTCGGGCGACGCGGGGTCCAGCGGTGCCGGGTCCGGTGACACGAAGGACGCCACGCGGTCCGGCGACCAGGCGACCGGCGGCACCTCCGACTCCGGTGGGAGCGACGCCGGTGGGGGCGACGCCGTCGAGATCGCGATCAGGTCGGTGCGGGATGCCTCCGGCCTCGCCCTGCCCATCGGGTGGGTCCGGGCGAGCGACGACCGCGACGACCCGAGGGAGGTTCGCCACACGGTCGGCGGCTGGGCGCTGAAGATCGCCGGACTGGCGATCTCCTGCTTTGCCCTCACCGCCGGTGCCCCCTTCTGGTTCGAGCTGCTGGGCCGGCTGGTCAACATGCGCGCCGCCGGGCCGAAGCCGCGGTCGGCCACCAGCGGCTGACCGCACGGGCGGCCGGGTCGCGGGTCGCCGGTGGTCCGGGCGGGGCAAGGTCGGGTAGTCCGCGTGGGCGTTGACCAGGCCGCCCGATGGGAGGAACGTGACAGTCGATGACCGAGCCCAGCGTGTTTCACGAGGCCGTGAGTGCGATCAGCTACCCGATGGTGATCGTGACCGCGGCGGCGCCGGACGGGGAGCNCAGCGGCTGCCTCGTCGGCTTCCACACCCAGTGNAGCATCGAGCCGGCGCGGTACCTGCTGTGCATCTCGCAGGCCAACCACACCCACCGGATCGCCCTGGCGGCCAGTCACCTCGCCGTCCACCTCCTCGACGAGGCCGACGAGGGGCTCGCGACGCTGTTCGGCGAACAGACCGGGGACGAGATCGACAAGTTCGCGCGCTGCGCCTGGCGACAGGGCCCGTTCGGACTGCCCGTCCTCATGCAGCCGCGCGCGTGGTTCGCCGGCCCCGTGCACACCCGGGTCGGCGTCGGTGACCACACGGCGTTCGTTCTCGAACCGGTCGACGGTGCGGCCGGCAGGCCGTTCACCCAGCTCGGCTTCCAACAGGTCCGGGACATGCAGCCGGGCCATCCCGCCTGACGGCGTCACCCGACGGCTTCACCCGACGGCCTCGCCCGAGGCGAGTGCGGGCTCCGGCTGCGGTCACGCCGTAGCGGTGCCCCGCCGCCGGCGGTCCGGCGAGGTGGACTGCGCGAATCCGCGGCGCCGGGGCACTAGCGTCATCGTCCGTGAACACTCCTGTGCCCGGGCCGGCCGCGCAACCGGTCGACGCCGACCCGCTTGTCGTCAGCCCCAGCCCGGTGGGGCCAGACCTGCTCGACGGTCTGGACGGCGTGGGTGGGCGGCGGGTCACCGACCCCGAGGCAGTGCTCGCGGACCTGCAGTCCGATCCGGAGGCCTTCAGCCCGCTCGGGGGCCGGCCCATCCTGATCGTCGACGCCGCCTCCCCCGCGGCGATCAGGGTCGGCGCACTCGGCCGCCGGCTGCCCTGCGTCTGCGTCGCCGTGGCCGAGGATCTGCGGTGGGTGCCCGACGGCATCGCCACCTGCGGCTTCGACATCCTGCTCACCGACGAGCCGGGTGCGCCGCGACCGTGGGTGACCGCGCCGGACGGGATCGACGCCGCGGTGGACGCGCTGGCCGCCGCGACCGCGGCGAACCCCTACGCCGCCGTCGCGCTGGTGCAGTTGCTGCGCGTGAGCACCGGTATCGACGTGCGCGACGCGGTCGTCGCCGAGTCGTTCGCCTACTCGGCGTTGCAGGCCGGCCCGGAGTTCGCCGGCTGGCTGGCCCGGCGACGGGCCCGGCAGAGTGCGCGCGCGGCGGCCCGGCCGGGGTTGGACCCGGCCGCCGCGGCCTCCGCCGCCGCGGTCCCGCCCGCCGACAGTGCGCCCGCGGCCGACGTGACGACGGACCCGACCCCGACGGCGACCGCCGGGACCGCGACACCGGGAACTCCCGGAACTCCCGGAACTCTGGGCACTCCGGGCACTCCCGGCACTCCGGGGACACCGGCGGCCTCGGCGGCACCGGGGTCGACGGCGGCACCAGCCGTGTTGGTCGAGCGGGACGGTGCGGTGCTCACGGTCATCCTCAACCGGCCGCGGGTGCACAACGCCGTGAGCATCAGCCTGCGTGACGGGTTGGTCGCCGCCTTCGGGCTGGCCGCCNCCGACAGCGAGCTCGCCGAGATCCGGCTGGCCGGTANGGGGCCGTCGTTCTCCAGCGGCGGCGACCTGACGGAGTTCGGCACGATGCTCGATCCGGTCGGCGCGCACGCCGTGCGCACCACCCGCAGCATCCCGCTGGGGCTGCTGGCCACCGGGCTGCCGGTGACCGCCTACGTCCACGGGCTCTGCATCGGCGCGGGGGCGGAACTGCCCGCGTTCTGCGGCCGGGTCGTCGCCACCCCTGACGCCACGTTCCGGCTGCCCGAGGTGGCGATGGGGCTCGTCCCCGGTGCCGGGGGAACGGCGAGCATCCCGCGGCGGATCGGCCCGCAGCGGGCCGCCTACCTGATCCTGCGCGGGCATCCCATCGACGCCGAGCAGGCGTTGGCCTGGGGGCTCGTCGACGAGATCGCCCCGCGGGCGGGCATGCCCGGCGCGGACCGCTGACCGAGTGGTGACCGGGCGGTGACGTTCAGTCGCCCACATCCGGGTGGATGTCGAGCTCGGCGAGCCGGCGCCACAGGCCGTCGAGCGTGCGGGTGGGATGGCGGTAGAACTCGGAGCCGCGGATGCGGATGAACGTCCAGCCGAGCCGCTCCAGGATTCGCTGGCGGCGCAGGTCCGCCTCCCACTGGTCGGGGCCGTGGAACCGGTCGCCGTCGCATTCGACGGCGAGCCGGGGGCCGCGGACGCGCCCGGCGCCCGTGCCGTCGGGTGCCGGCGGACGGGGTGCTCCTTCGACGACGAGGTCGATGCGGTAGCGGCCGACGGGGTGCTGGGGGCGGACCCGGTAGCCGCGGCCGAGGATCTCGCGCAGGACGGCGCGTTCGAACTCGCTCTCGCAGCGGTCGACGAGGCGGCCGGTGGCCTGCGGCGTCGCGCCGGCGTAGGTGTATTCGATGAGCTGGCGGCGGATGTCGTCCTCGCGCAGCGTCGCCGGGTCGACGGTGTGGAACACCCACATCTGGTTGCGGGCGCGGCTCGCGGCGACGTTGACGCGCTGCAGGTCACGGCGGCGAGTGGCCGCGGAACGGTTGTCATCGGCGACGACGGAGACGAACACGACGTCGCGCTCGTCGCCCTGGAACTGGTACGGGTCGCCGACGCGCAGCGCCCGCCGGGAGAACTCCCGCTCGCCGAGCCGCTCGACCAGGGCGTGTTCGATGAGCCGGGGCTGCCCGGCGCCGAGCAGGGTGACCACGCCCATCGTCATCCCGTCGTAGGCGGGGTCGGCGCAGCAGGCGAGGACCTGCTCGACGATCGCCTGTGCCTCCGCCGGGTTGGCGTCGCCGAAGCGGGTCTGCGTCCGGGCGCCGTCGGTGACGCGCACGGGGCGCAGCGCGGCGCCGATCGCGAGCTCCGGATCCTCCCGCAGCGGCAGGATCTGATGGTCGTAGAAGCGGTTGGAGAATCCGATGATGTCGGGCAGGCAGCGGAAGTGCTCCTTGAGCACCACGGTCCGCGGGAACACCCGGGCGGCGGTGTCGTAGAGGCTCGCCTCCACGTCGAGCAGGGACCGCTGGGCCACGTCGGGCAGGTGGGCGTCGATCAGCGCCCCGACCCGGGCCCGGTCGATGCCGACGGCCTCCGGGCTCGTCTGGGCGTCGTCGCNGACGACCACGGCGCGCCGGCCCAGGCTGAGCACGCCGAGGGAGAGGATGTCGCACTGGCTGGACTCGTCGACGATGACGACGTCGAAGAGGTCGTCGGATCCCGGGTCGAAGCTCTCCATCACCCGATACGTCGGCATGATCCACACGGGTACGGCGCCCATCGCGGCGCGCATGTGGGCGCGGGCCTGCGCCCGCCAGTGCGGGGCGTACTTCCCGGTGCCCTTCCCCAGCCGGTCGAGGGCCTGCACCCAGCCGGTGAGCGCGCGGCGCTGCGGATCCCCGAGCCGGGTCGCGAGCCCGAGGCGGGCGGCCCGGCGGGCGGTGTCGAGCACGAGCCGGCGGGCCTGCTCGGAGGCGTCGCCGAGCTGGCGGCCGAGCAGCGCGAGATCGCCGTCGGCATGCAGGTCGTCGAGCCAGGTCTGGGCCTGCCGCCAGCGCCACGCCGCCGCGGCCCGCGCCGGGTCACCACCGGCCGCGGCGGCCGCGTCGCCGGGGCGGTCGAGGATGGCGTCGGTCCACAGCGGCGCGACCGCACGCAACCGCTCCGCCAGGCGCGTGCGCGCGGCCGCGTCGGGACGCAGCGCGGCCAGCCGGGTGGCCGCGCCGAGCAGCGCATCCCAGGCGGCGAGGTCGCGGCGGGTCAGCGCCTGCTGCAGCTCGCCCCACAGCCGGCCGGCCCGTGGGCTGCGGCCACCGTCGTCGAGGGTCCGTGCGAGCGCCGCGAGCCGCTCGGTGACCTCCTGTTCGCGGCGGCGGCCGGCCGCGGCGGCGAGCAGGTCGGCCAGCCGGGACAGCGCGGCCGGATCACTGCCGTCACCGGCGCCGGGGGCCACGGCGCGCAGCCGTGCGGCGAGCTCCGGGCGACCCCGCCGTTCCCAGTCGACGGCGTCGGCGAGGTCTCGGGCAACTGCGTCCAGCCGGGTCAGGACGTCGAGTGCACCGGCCTGCACGGGTTCGCCGCCGAGGGCGGCGGCGATCGCGCCCTGGCGGGACACCGTGGCGGCCAGCGCCTGACGGCGGCGCACCTCGGCTTCGGCGACGGCCACGTCGTCCGCGGTGTGCGGGACGAGCCCGTCGACGCGGACCGCGTCGCGCAGCTCCCGCAGCTCCCGCCCGCCGAGCCGCGGCACCCCGCGCCCGGCGGCGTAACGCTCGCGCAGCTCCCCGAGCAGGCGCAGGTGCACCCGCGGGTCGCCGTCGGGCACCTCGACCGGGCGGCCGAAGGTCCGCGCGGTGAGCCCGCGCAGCCGCGTGACCTCGGCCGCCAGCTCCGCGGCCTGCGCGGCCCAGAACTCGGCCTGCGCGTCGGAGTCGGCGCACTGCGCCCGCGCGGCGGTGAGCCAGCCGGCCGAAAGCCGCCGCGCCCGCTCGGCGCCATCGCGGGCGTCGTCCACCAGCGCCTGCGCCCCGGCGTCGCCGAGGGCGTCGAGTGCGGTGACCGACAGGCCCGCCAGCTCCAGGTCGGCGAGGCCGTCGCGGACCTCGTCGAGTTCGGCATACAGCCGCGCCAGGGCGACCGCGTCCGGCAGCGCGGCGGCGTCGGGCTGCTCCTGGGCGAGCGCGCGGGCGTCGGCGGGGCCGATCTCGCGCGCCGTGCGGTAGAGCAGCGCGAGCTCCGCCGGGTCCAGCGGCAGCGCCCGGGTCGGGTCGAGCCGGTCGGGGATGAACGACAGTTCGCCGTCCCGCTCGGCGAGCCACGCCGCCACCGCGGGGGCCCGTTCCCGCCCGTGCGGCAGCTCGAACTCGCGGGCCTGGGCCGCCAGCAGGTCGATCATGCGCAGTTCGAGAGTGCGGGCGTGGGCGCGGGCCGCGTCGAGCTCCTCGGCGAGCGCCTTGACGGCCGCGGTCTCCCGCGCGGGGTCGACGTCGCTGAGCGCCCCGGAGATCTCCACCACGGCGGCACGCAGCTCGTCGAGGTCGGCGCGGCTTGACCCCAGCACGGCGACGCTCAGGTCGCGCAGCTCCGGCGGAATCTTGGCGCGCAGGACGCCGAGGGCCTGCTCGTCCTGCGCGGTGACGAGCACGCGCTGCCCGTGCGCGACGAGATGGCAGATCAGGTTCGCGATGGTGTGGCTCTTGCCGGTGCCCGGCGGGCCCTGCACGGTCACGCCGCGGGAAACCGCGAGCTGGCGGGCGATCCGTTCCTGGTCGGCGTTGGCCGTCAGCGGCATGAGCAGCCGCTCGCCCAGGCCACCGGAGGCGTCGACACCGAGGCCCGGCGCCGCGCCCGGACCGCCGCGGTCCCAGCGACCCGGGCCGGACGGTGGCCCGTCACCAGCGCCAGCGCCGTCGCCGCCGAGGGCCTCGGCGACGAGCGCCTCCTCGGCGACGACCGCCGCGATCGCCTCGGGAATGACGTCGCGTTCGGTGAGGGCGGTGCGCAGGTCACCGTAGAACTGCGCCTGCAGGGCGGGCCGCGGCCGCGCGTACAGCACCCAGGTGTCGACGAGGACGGGCGCCGCACCGGGCGACGGCAGGACCGGCCCCTCGACGAGGCGGGCGTCCAGCCCGAGCGGCGCGATGATCTGGCGGAACACCTCCGCGCGGCCGGGGGCGTCCCATGGATCCACCGGCGCGCCGCGCAGCCGGTCGCGCAGGGCGGAGAGTTCGTCGAGGCCGGGCAGCCCGAGGCCGTGCAGCGGCTCGGTCTCCAGGCTCGTCGGCCCGTCGGGATGCAGGCGGATGACGCCGGAGTCGGGATCGAGCGTCGCCACCATCCGCGTGACGAGCAGCGGATGGCTGATCACGGCGTCGCCGACCCGCCAGCACAGCACGCCGTGCCCCCACACGAGCTCGGTGGTGGCGTCGTCGCGCTGCAGGGCCAGCCGCAGGTCGAACAGGCGCTGGTAGAGCGCGCGGGCATCCCGCGCCGCCCGCGCCCCCGGCGCCCAGGGCCGCCAGACGTCACGCACCCAGGCGTCCAGCAACGCGGCCCGCGGATCGGGCGGCTCAGATTCGGGCGTCGGATCCGTCAGCGAGGCCGCGGCATCGCCGTGCCGCGTGGCCGGCTCCGCGAGCACCGCCGCCTGCACCGGGACACCGGCGCCTGTATCGACGCCGGTCGCGACGTTCGGGCCGGTGCCGTCGGGCCTGCTGGGCCTGGCGGGGGGAGCGGGGGAGGGGAGCGTGGGTGGCGCGTCCGGATTCACCCCGGTGGACGTGAGGATGGCGTCGAGCGCGCGTGGCCAGGCCGGTGGCCGGGGCGGCGCCGTCCGGTCGATGTCCAGCCAGGAGTCGCGCCGGGCCGTCGGGCCGAGGCGGACGTCCGCGTGCGTGGGCACGGCGGCCGGGCCGATCGGGGCGGGGGAGTAGTCGGCGAGCTGGCGGCGGGGGGCGCCACGCCGTTCGGCGGCGAGCGCGGCAAGATAGTCCAACAGCCGAAGCGACCGGCTGCGCACCTGGTCACGGGCGGACAACGGACATCGGCTCCTCGGGCGGACAAGCGGGGTCAGGGCGCGGCGGCCACGGGCCGGCTGTAGGTCTGTGCCTCCGCCTGAGGCGACACTACGGCCTGCGTCCGACAACACCGCCGGTTTCCCGATCGCCGAGGCGGCATCACCTCCCGCCGTACCGCTGCGATTCCCAGGCCGACCTCGTGTTTCGCCGAGCGGGCCGACTCCCGGTGAGACGGTCGTCCTGGACGAGCACGTCGGTCCCGGCCTCAATGATCCAGGTTTTCCGCGGAACACTGCACCACGCGTCCGGGCTCGGATTTCTGGGGAGCGCGATCGGGGAGGTCCGATTCTGGGACTGCTCACCATCGGGGATCGCGAGCCCGGCGACGAGAGCCCGCTGGCGTCCATCACGGTCTGGGATCTGCGGAGCGGGGCGNGGACGGGGTCGTTCGACGGGCATGNGGGCGGGGTGACGGCGTTNGCGGTCAGTGGTGATCAGACGATGCTCGCGTCCGTGGACGGGGCGAACGTGGTGCGGGTGTTCGATCTGCGCTCGGCCGAGTGGGTCGCCGCCCTGCGAGTCCAGGGGCGGGTCGATGCCTGCGGCTGGCTCGGCGAGTCCGGGGTGCGCAGTGTGTGGACGTTTGGCCAGGGCGGCCTGCGTCTGTGGCGTCTCGATGGACCGGGCTGAGGGCCCGGCTGCGGGCCTTGGACACGCCAGGATTGTTGGGATCGAGGTCGTGCTGGTTCCGCGGAACACCATGATCCACTACATGTCGCGGCGTGGGAGGAGGCGGCGCCGAGGGCGGTGGAAAGGCGGAGTAGTTCCCTGCCCGCCGCTCTTCGCGAGATGAGGTCCGGGCACGGCGCGGCGGTCGGTCCCCACCGACACGCTCGCCATCGCGTCGGTGGCCGCCGCGCCGTGCCTGGTTGGCTCCGACCCGATCCCTCCGCGGGTCGCAGCCGTCTGCGTCGGGTGACGCCGCATCCTTGACCGCTGGTCCGTGGCGGACCGACGGTGGTGCGACGATCCCGAGTCCGGTGTCAGCCTGTGGCGCCCCCGTGGTCGGCGTGAGCGTGGTTTGAGCTTCCCGGATCGGCCGGCGGTGGGGCAGGGGCGACCGGACCGCATCCAGGGCGCCGAAAGGCCGCCGCCACACCGGTCCGATCGACCCCCGCGGAGGGGTCCGACGTCCCGTCGCCGAGCGGGACCACCCCGTTCCTCGGCGACGTCGCTCTGCCGTCCGACCCTCGCTCTGAGGTCCGACTGTCGTGCTGATGTCCGGCGACGACGCTGCCCGGACGGGTGGTGAGGCGACGACACCGTGGGGTGTGATCCGGGCGGCTCGGTGGAACGGGGGGCGCGGCCGGCCGAGGAGAACGCCCGTGTCCGGCAGATGCCAGCCGGATCGCCACGGGTCGTCGCCGTCATCTTCCTGACATGCCTCGGTGACGCCCGGCGGACCGCGAATCAGACAACTATTGCAGCGAATGGTCTCGAGACACGGCATTCCGGGTACGGCCCGATCGGACGGACGAAACGGTGGCAGGGCAGGAAGGTCCACCGACGGGGCGGTCGGAGAACGGGCCAGTCGGCAGACGGGACGGCCCGCGGACGGGGTGACAGGCGGGCCCGAGCTGTTCTGCGCCGATGCTGGTGGCGCCGGCTCCGACTGCCCGGCGGGCACCGCGAGCAGGGCGATCGCGCTCCGACCTGCGCGCGGGGCCGGGCCGGGTTCGCGCAGGTCCGGCCACTCGGACGGCCCTCGCACCCGTGGGGGACGGCCGTCGGCGCCGGCTCGGGCGGCCGGCTCGCAGGCGGGCACAGAGGTGTCCGCCGGGGACAAGTACGGGGTGGGTTCGGCGGGCGTTTCGCCGGTTTCCGGGCGATGAAGCGCATGTTTCGGTCCGCTGGTGGCCGGGTTGACCCGGCGATGCCCCCGTGACGGCTGGTTTGGCCCGGTAGTCTCGGTCTGGCAGAACTGGGTTGATCGGCGGCGTCCGTCGCCGGGCCGCCCGGGGTATGTATGGAGCGAAGTCGCCAAGAGACGAAGCGCCGAGTGAGACGTGAGGGCCGGGCAACGGTGGGTGCGCCACTGCTTGTGGATAATGCCGATCTGTCGGTGAAGACCCTGGGGGCCTGCCGGATAGATTCTCCTCTTATGCCCCTGTTGGGGGAACGGCCGACGACACAGCATTACATCGACGAGGCGGACAAGGTCCTCTACGACGACACCACGTCGATGATCGCCGCCCGGGAGGTCGACCTCGCCGAGCTACCGGGGTTCGAGCCGGCCGGCCCGCGCCGGAAGATCTACTTCGACCCGTCCAAGACCCGGGTCGGCATCGTCACCTGCGGCGGTCTGTGNCCCGGGCTGAACAACGTCATCCGCGGGCTGGTGCTGGAGCTGACCTCGCACTACCGCGTCCGGCGGATCTTCGGATTCCGCAACGGATACCAGGGCTTCATCGCCCGCTACGGCCACGACGTCGTCGATCTGACCCCGGAGAGCGTCGCGAACATCGACGACGACGGCGGGACGATTCTCGGCAGCTCCCGCGGCCAGCAGGACCCCGGCGAGATCGTCGACTGTCTCTCCCGCATGAACATCAACATTCTGTTCGTCATCGGCGGGGACGGCACCCTGCGGGGCGCCAAGGAAATCTCCCGTGTGGCCACCGAACGCGGCGAGAAGATCGCCGTCGTCGGCATCCCGAAGACGATCGACAACGATATCCCCTACATCGATCAGAGCTTTGGCTTTCAGACCGCCTTCGGCAAGGCGGCCGAGTCGATCCGTGTTGCGCATGCCGAGGCGACGTCCGCTCCCGGTGGCATGGGCGTGGTCCGCCTGATGGGCCGGCATTCCGGCTTCATCGCCTGTTACGCGACCCTGGCGAAGAGCAACGCCGACGTCGTGCTCATCCCGGAGCTGCCGTTCAAGCTGGAGGGCGAGGGCGGCCTGCTGAACTACCTGCGCCGCCGCGTGGTCGAGCGCGGGCACGCGGTCGTCGTCGTCGCGGAGGGCGCCGGCCAGGAGCTCATCACCGACCAGCCCGAGGGCTCCGACGCGTCGGGCAACCGCAAGCTGCACGACGTCGGTCCGGTGCTCTCCCGCCGGATCACCGAACACTTCGCCAACGAGGGCGTCGAGCTGAACCTGAAGTACATCGACCCCAGCTACCTGATCCGCAGCGTCCCGGCCAACCCGTACGACAACGTCTACACGATCCGGCTCGCTCATGCCGCCGTGCACGCCGCGATGTCCGGGCGCACCGAGATGGTCGTCGGCCGCTGGCGCCGCCGCTTCATCCACATTCCGATCGCCCTCGCCGTCAGCCAGCGTAACCAGGTCGACCCCGCCGGCGACCTGTGGATGTCCGTCCTCGAAGCCACCGGCCAGCCCCCCCACTTCGAGTAGCCTCCGACGTCCTTGCCTGTCCAGAGGGACGAATCGGACATGAAACCCTCTGGAAGGNCAGGGCTGCTGCGTGGCCGGGGGGCCGTCGCAGCGATNAGCGCGCCGCCTTCCACGGGCCGCGGTCGCGCTCGCGGGTGAGGCGTGGAACTCCCGTCCCGCCGGCTCCACCTGAACCGGCCCGGGCCAGGCCGGTCATCTGTTTCTGACATTCGAGCCACGCACGGGGAGTCGCGCCCTCCGCTGATCACCTGGGCACTCGACGCCAGCGGCACGCAGACCGGACGTGCCTGGGTCGTCGCGGGTTGCCCGCTTCTGACAGCGCGGTTATGTTCAGGATGCTCTATTCCTCTCCCCGACGGGGGCGTACCCCGCCGGCCGNCCCCGGGCTGCGTGCCTCCGAGGACCTTCGTGGGCCTCTGACGATCCGCGTGCCACGGGGCGGCGACGGCGCCGCCGCCGCACGAGGACGCTGACGCAGAGCCGCGATGACNAGGAGCTACATGGACACGACCCCCACCTCCTGGGACGAGACCACCGATGTCGTCGTGGTGGGCACCGGCGCCGCCGGGCTCACCGCGGCGGTCCGCGCCGCCGACGCCGGGGCGCGCGTGCTGGTGCTGGAGAAGACCGGCGTCGTCGGGGGCAGCACGTCGGTCTCGGCGGGGATCGTGTGGGTGCCGCTGAACTCCCACCAGGCCGAGTTCGACATCTCCGACACCCGGGAGGAGGCGCTCGCCTACATCCGCCGCCTCTCCGGCCGGGTGGCCGACCCCGAGCTGCTCGAGCTGTGCGTGGACCGGGGCGCGGAGATGCTCGAGTACATCGAGACGCACACCCCGCTGAAGATGACGACCATGGCGAAGTACCCCGACTACTACGCCGCCTACGACATCCCGGGGAAGAAGTACGGCGGGCGCTCGTGTGAGCCGCTGCCCTTCCCCGTGGGTGAGCTGCTCCCGGACTGGGCCGCCCGCATCCAGACCAAGGTGGCCGTGCGTGGTCAGGTGGCCCGCAACATGCTCGCCGAGGACATCGGGCAGCGCGAGCGCACCCCGGAGGAGCTGGAGCGGCGCAACCGCGAGGACGTCCGCACGAAGGGCAGCGCCATCGTCGCGGGCCTGCTGCGCGGGGTCCTCGATCGCGGCGTCGAGGTGCGCATGCAGACCCGCGCCGAGCAGCTCCTCGGCGAGGACGGCGTCGTGCGCGGGATCCGGGTCACCGCCGCGGACGGCACGACCTCCACCATCGAGACCAGGCGCGGCGTCGTGCTCGCCAGCGGCGGGTTCGAGTGGAACCGCGAGCTCGTGTCCGCGTTCATCGGCTTCGAGCTCTACCCGATCAGCCCCCAGCACGCGACCGGTGACGGGCAGATCATGGGCATGGAGGCCGGGGCGCTGCTCGGCAACATGCACTCGTTCTGGGGTTCCGGCGCGATGATGGACCCGACCGACCTCACNCTTGGCGTCCCGCTGCCGACCTTCGACGACGCCCGGGCGGCCGGCGGCACCATCATCGTCAACTCGCACGGCGACCGGTTCGTCAACGAGGCCCAGCCGTACCACGACTTCGCCCACGCCTTCGGCGAGTTCGACGCGACGACCATCGACTTCCCGAACGAGATCGCGTGGATGGTCTTCGACGAGGGTGTCCGCTCGCGCAAGCAGATCCTGTCGTTCAAGCCCGGCGACCCCATCCCCGACTGGGTCGTCACCGGCGAGACCATCGCCGAACTCGGCGAGAAGCTGGNCATCGACGCCGACCACCTCACCGAGACCGTCGCCGAGTTCAACAAGTACGCGGCCGACGGCGTCGACCCGCGCTTCGACCGGCCGCGCGGCATGACCGGCTCCAAGATCCGTCCCGTCGACCGCGCCCCGTACTACGCCGTGCGCATCTACCCGGGAACGCTGGGCACCAACGGCGGCCTGCGCACGGACGTCAACGGCCAGGTCCGCCGCGCGCGCGGCGGGGTCATCGAGGGCCTGTACGCGGCGGGCAACGCCGCGGCGAGCCCGCTCGNCTGGGGCTACCCCGGCGGCGGCACCACGCTGTGGACGGGCATGACCATGGCCTACGTGGCCGGCGAGCAGGTCGCCCACAGCCGCGCCCCCGTCGGCGTGGCCTGACCAGATCGGCATGGGGCCGGGTCCGCACCGCGGGCCCGGCCTCGCCGCGTGCGGGGTCAGTTCGCCGAGGGGACGCTCCCCGAGAGGCCGCTCGTCGGGGGATCGTTCATCGAGTCGGCGTCGAAGAAGGTGCGCAGGCTGCGGATGAGACCGGCGTCGTCGAACACGAAGTGCGTCGTCACGACGTTCTCGAGCCCGCCTCGGGCGCCGGCGTCGATCACCGACAGCGTCGTGGCCACCGCCTCGTTGCCGACCACCGCGACGCGGTCGAGCCGGAACGAGACCGACCAGTCCGGGGGGATGCCCTCGACGAAGAACCGGTGCAGGGCGTCGGCACCGCGGGCGACGACGTACCCGGCCGGATCCTCCACGAGGCAGTCGTCGCTGAACAGCGCCTCGCGGCCCGCGACGTCACCCGCCGCGTAGCTGGCGTAGTACGCGGCGATCCGCGCACGAGCGTCCGCCGGGCTGATGGTGGCCGGTACCGACGACACGAGCCTGGCCAGCAGCCGACCCGTGGAACCCTGGGCGGTCATGCGGCCACCGTCGACGGTCCCGCGATCGTGTCATCGTTGATCCACGCCATGCGCACCTGCACATCCCTTCGACGCGTTCACCCTGAACGTCCCCGCTCACGCGGCATCTCCACCTTGCACCACCGGCGCCTCACGGGCACGCCGGGCGACGTGGGGATCTGCTGCGAACCGGGTGGTCGACGAACGGGATGGTGCATCACCGTGCAGGCGCGCCCGTCCGCTGGCCGCGCGGGAGTCGGGCCCGCGCCCGGCGGGGCCCGTCACGGGTCGATGTAACGGTCGATCCACACCGCCGGTTCGTCGTCGCCGAAGAGCCGCCGCCGCTCGTCCTCGTCCTGCTGGCGTTCCTGCTCCCGGATCTTCTCGACGGTCTCCGGCGAGAACTTCGTGAATCCCCGAATTTTCTCGTTGTGCTCACGGTCCAGGCGGGCCTGGTACTCTTCGTCGGTCTCCTCGTCAGGCATGGTCATCTCCTTCCACGACGGTCTTCGGTTCCGCGACTGCGATGTCCCGGGGCGGCTGGTCATGAGCTGCCGTGGAGTGCGGACCGGCGTCGCCGTACAACGAGGCTGGACCGGTGGCGGCCGGGTTGATGTCCCGCTTGCGAAGAAAGTTCTGCCAGCCGGTCTGATCGACGATCGTGAACTCCCCGCCGAGCTCCTTCACTGCGATGACCTTCTCGTCGCCGTTCGTGTCGAAGAGGACGGCGGTGTCCACGCGGTCGATGTACCGGTCGAAGGCCTCCGCGAATCCGCGGTGCGCCGCGAGGAGCCGGTCGACCGGTACGTACCGGCCGGTCTCCTCGCCTCGGGCCATCGCGCGTTGGATGGCGGTCTCCACGTCCGCGATCGCGCCATAGAGGTGAACCTGGTATCCGCGCGCCTTCGCGGCGTCGATACGGGCGATCCCCTTCTCCGCGTCGGCGAGAACGCTGTCGAAGATGATGTCGACCCCGCGGTCCAGCGCCTCGGCGAATGCCTGCCTGGTGAGCGTGCTGCTCTCCTCGTGGACGACGTCCGCAGCGCGCGGATCACGCAGCTTTCTGATCTCCTCGAACTCCGGAATGCGCCTCTTGACGTCGTCGGGGTCCAGGCGCACCACGTTCTCCGCCGGCAGGATGGTCTTCTCGGTGAGTCCCGCGGCCAACCGGCTCTTNCCGGATCCTCCACCGCCACCCAGCAGGTAGAGGGCGGGCCGACCCCGTTCCGGGGGCTGGACGTCGCCCAGGAGATCCGTCACGATCTTCTGTCGCAGTGCGAGGCGTTCCGGACTGTTGTCGGTGTCCCGCGGCGTCAGGCGCGGATCGTCGCGCTCCAGTGCTGGTGGTGCCTCTCGTGCCGCCCATCGCACCGCTGATCGGGCATCCGGGGCCGTCGCTCTCTCGGTCGGCGCCCGGGGTGTGGTGTCGGCACGGGCATCGGTGTGGGTCGACGCTGCGGTCCCGGAGTACTCTCCGCGGCCGGACGAGTCTCTCTGGGCGGGGGGCGCCCCGCCGCGGGATTCGATGTCCGCATTCTCGCCGGTTGAATGTTTGCCGGGCGGCCGCTTTTCGCCGCCGGGCGTTCGATTGCCGCGCTCCGTTGTCTCCTCTGGTGCGGCGGCCTGGTCAGGCTGCCCGTCACCGGCTGGACGAGCGGCCGCACGAGCCGGATCGAGGAGGCTGAGTTTGCGGTCGAGCTGCAGGCGCCTGTCCTGGTCGCGGGTACGTGGCGCGTCGCCCGTCTCTACCTGTTCAGCGGCGTTTTCGGCGCGGTGGATCTCGGCGGGAGTCATCGCGGCGGTCTGGCCGAGTATGGAAGTGTCATGCATTTCCCCCGGGGCAAGCATCAGCCCATTGATGCAACCGGGAGACCATAACTCTTTTGGCGGCACGGAGAAACCGATACCGTCATCTTCGTAGTCGTCGATCTTCAAAGACTCGGTGGCGACTCCGTTGCGTAACTCCGGTCGCCATTGGACGTGAAGCATTCACGCCCATCGGGTCGGGCGCCGGCCGGCTGTGTGGATCTGCGGGAGGAATACCGGGATTCGAGGGGCGCCTCGGGGCTCGAGGATCGCGGAAACTCCTGCTCGGCGGCATCCTCGATCTTTGTGTGGACCGAGTGCTGGCCGGCCGTCGATGGTGCACACGACTGGTGGCGATCTGCTGACAGCACCGGTCCAACCGCCTCCCTCCCCGGGGAGGGAGGCGGTCCTTCCGTGGGATATTGACTACACTCGGTAGTCCCCAGTAAGGGTGGGTGNCGGGGTTGCGGGATCAGGGGCGTGTCAGCCGGGCGATCAGGGCGGCTCGTACGACGGGCCACTCGGCGCGGACGATCGAGTAGTAGGCCGAGTCGCGGGCCGTGCCGTCGGAGGCGAGTACGTGGGCGCGGCGGATGCCCTCGAAGCGGGCGCCGAGCCGTTCGATCGCCGCGCGNGAGCGGGCGTTGCGTGCGTCGGTCTTCAGGCACACCCGCAGCGCGGCCCACGCGTCGAAGGCGTGGCCGAGAAGCAGCAGCTTCGCCTCGGTGTTGACCGCGGTGCGTTGCGCCGACGCCGCCAGCCACGTCCAGCCGATCTCCGCCACCGACGGCAGCTCGTCCGACGACGGCGGCGCCCCGGCGGGTCTCGCCGCAGCCGCGCCGCCGGCCGGGGTCGTCGACGTGACGGTCGTCGTCGTGGTGGTCGTGGTGGTCGTGGTGGTGATCGAGGTGTGGGCGGCCGTGGTTCCGTCCGAGGTCGTCGCCCAGTGGAACGAGGTCGTTCGCTCCGCCCCGTCGGTCGGGTCCGCGCCGGCCGGGTTCGCGCCGGCAGGGTTCGTCGCCGGCCGCCAGAAGCCGAGGTCGAGGAAACGGGTGGCGCCCACGATCCGGCCGGCGCTACCGGAATCAGCGCTACCGGAATCAGCGCTGCCGGAATCAGCGCTGCCGGAATCAGCGCTGCCGGAATCGGCGCCGCCGGTACCCGCGGTGCCGGGGCCGGCGGGCCGCTCCCGGAGCACGAACGGGACCGCCAGGCCGCGCTCGCGTTCCGCGATGGCCGTCGCCACGTACCGGGCCATCGCCTCCGGGGTCGCCGGGACGTCGGTGAAGCCGTAGGTCCGCCGGTTCTCGGTGGCGGCGCGGACCAGACCGTCGACGTGGCCGGCGTGCATCGGTTCCAGCCGCACGCTGCCGCCGGCAAGTGTCGGCATGGTCCAGTCGGGGGGTGTGCCAGGCATGGCGCCAGCATGGCGGTAGTCCGTCCGGGCCCACCACAGGTTTTCGAGCGTTCCGGTCTTCGGGCGTTGCGGATCCCGGGCGTTCTCAGCGCAGCCCGGAGCGGACGAAGGCGTCGATGACCTGGCGCTGCATGGCGAGGTACAGCGCGAACACCGGCAGGCAGGCCAGGCCCGAGGCGGCCATCACCGCGCCCCAGTCGTCGCCCTCCTGGGTGAGGAAGCCGCGGATGCCGAGCTGGATCACCGAGTTCGCGCGCTGAAGNACGAGCGCGGGCCAGAAGTACTCGTTCCAGGCGGAGATGAACAGCAGGATCGACAGCGACGCCAACGCCGGGCGGAGGTTCGGCACGACCACCGTCCACAGCGTCGTCCACGACCCGCGTCCGTCGATGCGGGCCGCGTCGAGCAGCTCCCGCGGAAACGCCTGCATGTGCTGGCGGAGCATGAGCACGGCCAGCGCCGAGCACAGGTTCGGCACGATGACGCCCGCGAGCGTGTTCAGCAGGCCCAGGTTCGACAGCACCAGATAGTTGGAGATCATCGTCACCTGGAACGGGATGAGCCACGTCGCCACGAACGCCATGAACAGCACCGTCCGGCCGCGAAACTCCCAGGCGGCGAAGGCGTACCCGGCGAGCAGGCAGACGACGAGCTGGCCGGCGGCGGTGACGACGGCGATGACGAGGGTGTTGCCGAGCAGGCCCACGACGTCCAGGCTGTCGAAGACCTGCCGGTAGTTACCGAGGCTCAGCGGCCAGGGCAGCAACGACTGGTCGAAGGTGTCGCCGCGGCGGCGGAACGAGCTCGCGAACATCCAGTACACCGGGAAGAGGCTGATCAGGCTCACCAGGGCGAGCATGGAATGGCTGGTCGCGGCCCGCAGGCGGGATGTCCGCACGCTGCTCATCGTGTTCGTGTCCTCGGCTCGGCGGGGCAGACGGGTGTCGGTCGGGGCGGCGGACGGGCGTTGGTCGGGGCGGCGCGGCGCCGCTCAGTTGTCGGCGAAGCTGTAGCGGTCGGCGAGTTTCACCAGAATTGCGGCGACGACGGCGAAGATGGCGAAGAACGCGATGCCGGCGGCCGAGGCGAGCCCGGAGTCGAGGCTGCGGAAGCCGTACTCCCAGAGCAGGTAGTAGACGTTCGTGGAGGAGTCCGCGGGCCCGCCCTGGGTGAGCACGTCGAGGAGCGGAAACGTCCACTGGCCGGNCAGCAGCACCGTCATGAGCAGCATGAACAGCAGCGTCGAGCGCAGCAGCGGCAACGTCACCCAGCGGGTCACCTGCCAGCGGGAGGCGCCGTCCATCTCGGCCGCCTCGGCGTAGTCGGCGCTGATGCCGGTCAGGCCGGCCGAGACGACGAGGGTGGCGAAACCGAGGATCTGCCAGGCACAGATGGCGAGGATGGAAAGCAGCGCCGTCCGCTCCTCCCGCAGCCAGTTGTAGGAGCCGAGTCCGAGCGCGTGGTTGACGATTCCCTTGGGGTCCAGCAGCCAGCGCCACACCGCGGCCGTGGNGACCGGCGCCATGAGCATCGGCAGGAAGATCAGTGCACGGTACGTCGACCGCGAGCGGCCGCCCAGGTTCCGGATTCCCAGGGCGACGGCGGTGGGCAGGATGATCGAGAAGGGGATCAGGCCGAGCATGTACCAGAGCGTGTTCGTGGCGGCGCCGCGCAACTGGGGGAGGGTGAACACCCGCCGGTAGTTCTCGAGCCCGACGTAGGTCCGCGGCGAGGTGGGCAGCAGGTTCCAGTGGTAGAAGGAGAGCTGGACGGCCTCGACGATCGGTTTGTACGTCCACAGCACCAGGCAGGCCAGGCCCGGCAGCAGGTAGAGATAGGGCGGCAGGGCGCCGAGCGCCCGCCGGGCGAGCGGCGGGCGGGCCGCCTGGATCCGCCGGGCCGGGAGCGCCACCGCGGCCCCACCGCCGCCGGAGATCCTCGCGGCGCCGGACGGCGCGACTTCGACAAACACGGTCTGGAACTTCCTCTCCGGCAGACGGACGCCACCCCCGTGNGGGGCCCGACCGGGCCACGCACGGGGCTACGCGCTCCCGCGCGCTCGCTGGGCTGTTCTCGCTGGGCTGTTAGAGGGCGGCGTGGGTGGCCTGGGCCGCGTGGGCGGTGTACTCGGCGGCGTGGCGGGTGAGATCGTCCAGGCTCATGTCGTAGAGCACGTCGGCGGGGCCGATCGGCACCGTGGTGGCCACCGCGCCGGTCGGGTAGACGTCGACCCGGGTGTACTCGCCGCCCACCAGCCCCGTCATCCGGTCGGCGGGCCCCACCACCTGGGCCCGGTAGGCGGTGGCACCCGCCACCCACACCGGGACCCCGCCGAGCACGCCCGCCGACGCGTGATGAGCATGCCCGGTCAGCACGATCTTCACGTCGCTGCCGGCGAGGACGGCCGCGAGGCGTTCCGGCTCGGCGAGCAGCAGCGTGTTCACCGCGGCGATCGGGGAGGGCACGGGCGGGTGGTGCAGGGCGAGCACCGTCCCGGCGGGCGCCGGGGTGGCCAGCTCGTCGGCGAGCCAGTCCAGTTGGGCGGTGCTGAGGAGACCGCCGTGCTGGCCCGGCTCGGTGCTGTCGAGCACGACGACCCGCAGGTCGCCGACCCAGCGCGTGTAGTCGTGCGGCTCGGTGGTCGGCTCCACGCCGAGCAGCCCCGCCCGGAACGGGCCCCGCGCGTCGTGGTTGCCCATCCCGTAGAGGACCGGCACCCCCATCCGGGCGGCGACCGGCTCGACCAGCTCCCGCAGCCGCCGGTAGGCCAGCGGATCGCCGCTGTCGGCGAGGTCGCCGGTGAGCAGCAGGACGCCGATCCGCAGCGGGGACGCCTCGAGCTGGGCGAGGACGGCCGCCAGCACGGCGTGGGTGTCGACCTTGTCGTACAGCAGCTCGCCCGGTCGGACGATGTGGGTGTCGCTGATCTGGATCAGGGTGTGGGTGGGCGTGGGGGCGTTCGAGGCGGGCAGGGAGAGCACGGGCGTCCCTTCCGCGGACGTGGCGAGCATGTCCGTCGGGGTCACTTGGGCGGCAGGAGGGNGGTGGCCTGCTTCTGCGCGGCGGCCATCGTGGCGGCGGGGTCCTTGCCGCCGAAGACGGCGCCCTCGACCGCGGACATCATCGTGTCGCTGATCTGCAGGTAGTTGNCGCCGGGGAAGGACTCCCANGGCTGCAGCCGGGTGAGCTGGTCGAGGTTGGGCTTGATGAGCGGGTTCGCCTTCGCCCACGCCTGCAGGCCGTTCGGGTCGTCGATGAGCCCGGTGCNCAGCGGCAGGTAGCCGATCTTCGAGGAGATCTGGGTGTAGGCGTGGTCGCTGGTGAGGAACTTGATCAGTTCCCAGGCGGCGCGCTGCTTGGCCGGGTCCTTGCTGAAGACGGCCAGGCCGGAGCCCGAGTTGGTGGGGACGACCGGCTTCGACCCGAACGACGGCTCCTGCGAGGCACCGAGCTCCCAGTTGTTCGCCCTGGCCCCGGCCATGAACAGCCCCTGCACGGCGCTGGTCTCCAGGATCATCCCGAGNTGCCCGCCGCTGAACGCCTTGAACGCCTGCTGCTGGTCCAGGTTGGGCATGGCGCCGCTGTGGGCCAGGTCGGCCGCGGTCGACACGGCCGCGACGGCCGGCGCGTCGCCGAACGACAGGGTCCGGCCGTCCGCGGACATCACCCGACCCCCCGAGGATCGGACCAGGCTCTGGAAGCACCAGACGGCGGCCTTCGTCAGGCAGTCGACGACGATGCCGTCCCTGCCGGTCCTGGCCTTGATGGCCAGGGCGGCGGTCCTGACGTCGGCCCAGGTCTTCGGCGGGTTGGCCGGATCCAGCCCGGCCTGGGTGAACAGCGTCCTGTTCAGCCAGAGCACCGGGGTGGAGAAGACGTAGGGCACCGCGTAGGTCCTGCCGTTGACGTCGCCGAGGGTGCGCGCGGTGGGGGCGAACGGGTGGGCGCCGCCGAAGTTGGCCTGCACGGCGTCCCGTCCGACCAGGGTGTCCAGGGGCTGGGCGCCGAGGCTGCCGGCGGCGAACCGCAGCGCGTCGAACGTGACCTGGGCGACGTCGGGCGGGCTGCCCGCGAGCACCTGGTTCTTGACGCTGGTGACGTAGTCGCCGTTCGTGGTGCTCTGCGGCGGCTGGCCCTTGACGGTGATGTTGGGATGCGCGGCCTGGAAGTCGCGCAGCAGCCCCTCGATGATCGGCTTCCAGGTGCCCGTGCTGGTGAGGTTGTAGCTCTCGAAGACGATGGAGACCTTCTGGTCGGCGGCGAGTTCGGGGATCGTCGCGGTCGCGCCGGCACCGGCGTTCGCGCTGGACGGCGTCGACGAGGAGGTCGCGCACGCGGAGGCCAGCGCGGCGATCAGCACGAGGCCGGCTGCGGCACGCAGCAGGCGTGGTCGGGCCACGGTCATGCTCCCTGGGGGATCGATTGGGTCCTGGCTCGGGTGTGGCGGGTGGCTCGGGTGTGGCGGGTGTGGCGGGTGGCTCGGATGCGGCGGGTCAGACGCCGGCGGCGGCCGGAGTCGCGGTGGTCGGATCGGGGAGTACCGGCGTCCCGGCGGCGACGGCGGCCGTCACCGTCGGCTGGTCGGTCGGCTGCTGCCAGGTCAGGCGACGCCCGCTGGCCCGGTCGAACAGGTGGACGCGGGCCGGGTCGACGCCGAGGCGGGTCCGGTCACCGATCGCGAGTCCGATCGGCCGCGGCCCGCGCAGCGCCAACGCCTGCCCGTGCACGTCGCACCAGGCCACCTCCTCGCTGCCCAGGTTCTCGATCGCGGTGACGACACCGTCGATCTCCGCGTCCGGGTGGTGCTCGGCGGTGGGGTTGCCGGCCGGGATCCGACGCAGGCTTTCCGGGCGGATGCCGAGGGTCACCTCGCGCTGCGGCGCCGTGCCCGGCCACAGCGGGAGGCGCAGGCCCGGGGCCTGCACCGTCAGCATCGGGCCGGCCGCCTCGATGCGGGCCGCCAGCAGGTTCATCGGCGGCGCGCCGAGGAAGCCCGCGACGAACACGGACGCCGGGGTGTCGTACACCTCCGTCGGCGTGCCGACCTGCTCCACCCGGCCGCCGCTGAGCAGCGCCACCCGGGTGGCCATCGACATCGCCTCCACCTGGTCGTGGGTGACGTAGACGAAGGTGCGCCCGAGNCGGCGGTGCAGGGCGGTGAGCTCGGTGCGGGTGGCGGTGCGCAGCTTGGCGTCGAGGTTGGACAGCGGCTCGTCCATGAGGAACGCCTGCGGGTCGCGGACCAGCGCGCGGCCGAGGGCGACCCGCTGGCGCTGACCGCCGGACAGCTCGCGGGGTCGGCGGGCGAGCAGGTGGTCGAGTTCGAGCTGCCCGGCGACCTCGCGGACGCGGCGGCGGATCTCGGCCCGGGGCACGCGGGCGGCCCGCAGCGGGAAACCGATGTTGCGTTCGACGGACAGGTGCGGGTAGAGCGCGTAGCTCTGGAAGACCATCGCGAGGTCACGCTGGCGGGCCGGCAGGTGGGTGATGTCGCGCTCGCCGAGCAGGATGCGGCCCTCGCTCGGCTCCAGCAGGCCCGCGATCATCCGCAGCAGCGTCGTCTTCCCGCACCCGCTCGGGCCCAGCAGCACGAGGAAGTCGCCGTCGGCCACCTCGAGGGNGATGTCATCCACGGCGCGGACATCGCCGAAGGTCCTCGTCAGGCCCTCGATCCGGATCTCTNCCACCAGCACTCCAGGTAACGTCCGTTCCGGAAGCAGGACAGCTCCCGGTTTCCTGTTACCTGGGCAGCGTCGAACACCGAGATGAACGGTNTTCGACGGACGGGAAACGGACGNTGGTCACTTATCGCAACGGTTCGGCCTGGCGTCTGGCGAGAGGGGCACGATTCGACCTGGTCACGGCGCTGACGGTGCCACCCTTGCCTGCTACGGACAGTGAGAAGATCGGTGGAATGTGTACCTGCGGCCAGGTGTCCATCGCTGCCTGAGCCCGTCGCCGTGCTCGGCCCCCTACGGCTCCGGCGGACCTGCCGGCTCGGCCCGCACCGAGTGGCCGAGGACGTCCGGGACCAGGGACGACGCTCGTTGCGGGTCGTTCTCCCGGCGCAGCCCGACGGCGAGTTGCAGCGCGTTGAGCAGCAGCAGGGACGCCAGCCGGCTGGCGATCGTGTCCGTGCCGACCGGCCAGTCGGGCGTGCCGATGACGAGGGTGATGTCGGCGATCTCGGCCAGCGGGCCCGACGTGTAGCTGGTGATCCCGATGACCGGGGCGCCGGCGCTGCGGGCGGCCTCGGCGGCGCGCAGCGTCGGCTCGTTCGCGCCGGAGGAGGTGATGACCAGGCAGACGTCGGTGGGCGCGAGCAGTCGGGCCGCAATCTCCTGGATGATCGAGTCACCCGGCGCCTCCGCGGGGCGGCCGATGCTGAGGAAGCGCAGCGCCGCGTCCTGGGCGACGGGTCCCGAGCCGCCGTTGCCGACGATGAGCAGCCGCCCGGCGGAGTCCAGCAGGTCGACCGCCGGGGTGAGGCTGGCGCGGTCCAGCGGCCCCAACGCGTCGGCGAGCACCTTCGCAGCCGCCTCGAACACGGTGTCGACCAGGCGCTCGACCGGATCCCCGGCGCCGGCGCGGCCGACCTCGCCGCGCAGCGCCGCCGCCCCCGCCTCCCGGGCCAGCTCCACCCGGAAGTGCTGGAACCCGCGGAAGCCCAGCGACTGGCAGGCCCGGACCACGGTGGCCGCCGAGGTCCCCGCCGCCTCCGCGAGCTGGGCCGCGGACCACTCCACCACCTCCCCCGGACGGGCCAGACACACCTCGGCCACCCGCTGCTCGCTCGGCACGAGGCTCGGCAGCGTTGCGCGGATGGCCGCGAACAGCCCGCCCGGACGGACTGCACCGGCCGGCCCGGTGAAGGGAGTCGCCATGATGGAGGTCTTACACGCTGAAGGTGACGAGCCGGGTGACCCTCCCGGGCTGCCGGTTCAGATCGCGCCGAGGGCCTCGTGGACGAGCGCGGCGACCTGGTCGGTCTCGGTGAGGAAGCCGTCGTGGCCGCTGCGGGAGTGCACGACGCGCAGCGGGACGCCGGTGAGCGTGGCGATGTCCTGCTGCAGCCGCAGCGGGTAGAGCCGGTCGGAGTCGACGCCCGCGACGGTGAACGGCACCGGGCAGGCGCGCAGCGCCGCGGCGAACCCCCCGCGGCCCCGCCCGACGTCCTGCGTCATCATCGCCCGGGTCAGGGTGACGTAGCTGCCGGCATCGAACCGGCGGGCCAGCTTTCCGGCGTGGTGGTCGAGGTAGGAGGCCACCTCGAACTGGCCNTCCGCGCGGGTCCGGGCGGCGAAGCGATCCTCCAGCTCCTCCTCGCTGCGGTAGCTGATCTGGGCCATCCGGCGGGCCAGGCCCATCCCCGCGGCGGGCCCCGTCCCCGCGTCCGGCCCTCTCCCCGTTTCCGCGGTCAGTCTCTGCCCCGTCGGCAGGCGGTAGTAGTCGCCGCCGTGCCAGCCCGGATCATCGGTGATCGCGCGAACCTGCACCGCGTACAGCCCGATCTGTTCCGCCGTCGCGGTGGCGCCGCAGGCCAGCACCACGACCCGCCCGACCCGGTCCGGATGGCCGACGGCCCACTCCAGCGCCCGCATCCCGCCCATCGACCCGCCGACGACGGCCGCCCAGCGCCGCACGCCCAGGGCGTCGGCGACCGCCACCTCGGCGGCGACCTGGTCGGCGATGGTGATCTCGGGCCAGCGCCCGCCCCAGGGGCGGCCGTCCGGCGCGGTCGTGGCCGGACCGGTCGTGCCCTGGCAGCCGCCCAGGACGTTGGGGCTGACGACGAACAGCCGGTCGGTGTCGAGCGCGCGGCCCGGCCCGATCAGCCCATCCCACCAGCCCGCGCTCGGATGGCCCGGTTCGGCGGGACCGGCCGCGTGGCTGTCCCCGGTGAGGGCGTGCAGCACGAGCACCGCGTTGCCGGCGTCGGCGTCCAGGCGGCCCCAGGTCTCGTACGCCACCCGCACGCCCGCCAGCGCGCCGCCGCGCTCCAGGCGCAGCGGGCCGGGCAACTCGGCGAAGCGGCGCCGCCCGACCGGGTCGACCCCCGCCCGCCACGCGCCGGACACGGCCAGCATCCGGTCGTCCTGCGGCGTCCCGCCACGGGGGTCGAGGGTCGCCCCGTCGGGGGAGGCCGTCTGCGACGCCGGTCCGGTCGGCGCGGCGGCCGGACCGGCGCCTGTCGGCTCAGCTCTTGGCCGCACGGAACCCCGCGTCGAGGTCGGCGAGGATGTCGTCGATCCCCTCGATGNCGACCGACAGCCGGATCAGGTCGGGGGTGACCCCGGTCGCGGCCTGCTCGGCCTCGGTGAGCTGGGAGTGCGTCGTCGTCGCCGGATGGATGATCAGTGAGCGCGCGTCGCCGACGTTGGCCAGGTGGCTGAACAGCTCGACCCCCTCGACGAACTTCCGCCCGGCCGCGGCCCCGCCGGCGATGCCGAACGACAGGATGGCCCCCGCGCCGCGGGGCAGCACCCGCTGCGCCCGGTCGTACCACTTCGACGACGGCAGCCCGGGGTAGGCCACCCAGCTCACCTCGTCGCGCGCCTCGAGCCACTCGGCCACCCGCTGGGCGTTCGCGGTGTGCCGCTCGACCCGCAGCGACAGCGTCTCCAGCCCCTGCAGCAGCAGGAACGAGTTGAACGGCGAGATCGAGGCGCCGATGTCGCGCAGGAGCTGCACGCGGGCCTTGGCGATGTAGGAACCGTGGCCGAGCGCCTCCCAGTAGACCAGCCCGTGGTAGCTCGGGTCGGGCGTGGTGAAGTTCGCGAAGCGGCCGGACGCGCCGAAGTCGAACCGGCCGCCGTCGACGATGACACCGCCGATCGCCGTGCCGTGGCCGCCGATGAACTTCGTCGCCGAGTGCACGACGATGTCCGCGCCGTGCTCCAGGGGGCGGTACAGGTACGGGGTGGCCAGCGTGTTGTCGACGATGAGCGGGATGCCGTGGGCGTGGGCGACCTCGGACACCCCGGCGGTGTCGAGGATGTCGCCGCGCGGGTTGCCGATCGTCTCGCCGTAGAACGCCTTCGTGTTCGGGCGGACGGCGTCGCGCCACTGCTCCAGATCGTCCGGGTCCGCGACGAAGGTGACCTCGATGCCGAGCTTCGGCAGCGTGTAGTGGAACAGGTTGTACGTCCCGCCGTACAGACTGGACGAGGACACCACGTGGTCGCCGGACTCGGCGAGGTTGAGGATCGCCAGCGTCTCGGCGGCCTGTCCGGACGCGGTCGCCAGCGCCCCGACGCCGCCCTCCAGCGTGGAGATGCGCTGCTCGAACACGTCCTGCGTCGGGTTCATGATCCGGGTGTAGATGTTGCCGGGCTCGCCGAGCGCGAACAGGGCGGCCGCGTGGTCGGTGTCGCGGAAGACGTAGCTCGTCGTCTGGTAGATCGGCACCGCCCTGGCGCCGGTCGCCGGGTCGGGCTGCGCGCCCGCGTGGATCTGCTGGGTTTCGAACGACCAGCTCTCGGCACTCATTGTGGGTGACTCTCCCCGTGTCGGTGTGGTGTGGCTGCGCTGTGGTGAGGGCTGCGCTGTGGTGTGGCTGCGCCGTGGTGAGGGCTGCGCTGTGGTGAGGGCTGCGCTGTGATGGGGCGACAGTTGCGGGTGCGGGCGGCAGGATGCCGGGCTCGCCGGGCCGCCGTCCACCACCAAGGGACGTGACGTGGTTGTGACGCGGACGTGGCCTGAGCGTGCCGCGGCCCGTGGCGGGACGTCGGCCGGGCCGGTCACCGGCGCCGGCGCGCCCGGGGTCGGTGGGCGGGATGCCGACGAACGGTCGCGACGAAACAGCCCGGTCAGCGACCGGAGAACGCCACGAGGCGGGCGGCGCCGCGCGGCCACCGGACGGCCTGGACGCCGGAGTTCGGGCATCCCACGGAACATCGCACGGCGGCGCGAAACCGTNGCGGATGTCCGACGTGTGACCTCACGGTTGACGACGCTAGCAGCGCGACGCGCCGTTGTCTGCGCCCGCCGGCCCCCCGGTCGCCCCCCGTTCGCCCCCCGGTCGCATCGGTGAAACACACCTGCCCGGCGCACCCGTGATCCGGACGCCTGGGGGCGGGCGTGCGGTCGAGGCGGGTGACGGACGGGGGGTGGGAAGGGTGAGAGTAGACGAATGACTCGTCTCGTCCTCGGTCCCATCCAGCGCCACCCGGACGGCTCCGGTGTCACCGTCTGGGTGGAGACCGATGCCGCCTGCGAGATCCTGCTCGCCATCCCCTCGCAGGGCGGGGGCGAGACCGTCCACGACGCGGNGGGCGAGGCCCTCGTGGGACGGGTCGCGGGCCGCGCGTCGACGTTCGAGGTGGCCGGGCACCACTACGGCCTGATCGTCGCCGAGGGGCTCGCGCCCGGGGAGCGGGTCGCGTACGAGGTGTGGCTGACGGGGACCACGCAGCCGGCGCCCGTGCGGGTCTGGCCCGAGCCCGGGGCGCCGCCGAGCCTGCTGCGGCCCGTCGGCGGCGACGCGCCGGTGCGGATCGTCTTCGGCTCGTGCCGCGTCACCGCGCCGCAGGAGCCGCCGTTCACCCTCAACGCCGACGACGACAGCCAGGGCCTGGGCACGGACGCCCTGCACGCCCTCGCGCTGGAGCTGCCCACGCGCGACCCCGCCAGCTGGCCGGGCGCCCTGCTGCTGCTCGGCGACCAGGTCTACGCCGACCACGTCTCCCCGCGGACCGCCGCGCGGATCCGGGGGCGACGCGACGTCGCCACCGCGCCGGGGGAGGAGATCGCCGACTTCGAGGAGTACACCTGGCTCTACCAGGAGGCCTGGTCGCAGCCGGAGATCCNCTGGCTGCTGTCCACGGTCCCCACGGCCATGATCTTCGACGACCACGACGTGCGCGACGACTGGAACATCTCCGCGGCGTGGCGCGCCCGGATCAGGACCGAGCCCTGGTGGGACGCGCGGATCACCGGCGGGATCATGGCCTACTGGCTGTACCAGCACCTGGGCAACCTGAGCCCGCGGGAGCGTGACCGGGACCCGGTCCACCGTGCCGTCGTCGCCGCCGGCACGCCGGGCCCGACCGGCCCGACGGGCACCGCCGGCCCCGGCCCGTCCGCGGAGGACCTGCTGCGCGCCTTCGCCCGGCGATCGGACGCCGACGCCGACCGGCCCCGCCCCGACCAGGCGGACGTCGACGCCGACCGGGCGGTGCGGTGGAGTTTCCGCTGGGACCTGGGCCGCACCCGGCTGGTCGTGATCGATTCGCGGGCGACGCGGGTCGTCGCGGCGGACGGCACGCGGGCGATGGTCGACGCCGCCGAGTGGGCCTGGGTGCGCCGGCAGACCGAGCACACCGGCGAGGTCGACCACCTGCTGCTCGGCACGTCGGTNCCGTACCTGCTCAGCCCACTGATCCACAACGTCGAGGCGGCCAACGAGCAGATCGCGGCGGGTCGGTGGGGCCACCGCGCGGCCGCCGCGGCCGAGCGGCTGCGCCAGGCGCTGGACCTCGAACACTGGGCGGCGTTCGGCGCGTCCTTCGACGCGATGACGGAGCTGCTGCGCGCCGTCAGCGCCGGCGAGCACGGCCCCGCCCCGGCCAGCGTCGTCGTGCTGTCCGGCGACGTTCACCACGCCTACCTCGCCCGCGCGGACCTGTCGAAGGTCGGTCCGGCCAATCCGCGTAGTCCGGGCGGCGCGGGCGTGCCGGTCTGGCAGGCGGTCTGCTCGCCGTTCCGCAACCCGCTCGGCCCCGGGATCCGTCGGATCGACGCGTTGTCCCGCCGAGCCCCGTTCGCCGTCGCCTCGGGCGCGGTCGCGCGACTGGCCGGCGTGCCGCGGCGGGCGCTGCGCTGGAAGGTGACCGACGGCCCCTGGTTCGACAGCCAGCTCGCCGTGCTGGAGCTCGACGGCCGCGCCGCCCGGCTGACCGTGTCGAAGACCGAGCCGGACGGCACCCCCGGCGGCCTCGACCCCGTCCTCGTCGCCGACCTCACCCCCCGAGGCTGAGATCGACCCACTATCACTGACATCGACGGTCATCGCCAGGAGAATCAGGACCGCGTTTCAGTTGCCGCCAGGCATTTCAGAATAGTGGCAAAGTTTTGATATATGGAGCAGGAGCTGAAGGGGTTGAAGGTGACGGCTTTCGGCTTGGCTGTCAGGAGATTCTTCAAGAACTCGCCGTTCTTCAGNCCGAAGGTAGCTTTTCCCCAGTCGGCTGCGGACAGTCTCTCGCGTAGTCCGGCGGGATATCCGTTCCAGCCGACGAGGTCCGGGAAGCGCCACGTGTGATAGGCGTTCTCCGGCGGCTCGTCACCAGATCTTGCGGGACGGAAGCTGTGGGTTGACGCGCCGTCCTTGTGGTAAACAATCTTCGGATGGGTGCCGGTCCAGCGGATCGCGCTGGCCGGGTAGGTGTCGAATTCTCCATGTGCCGAGGTTGCGACATATTTCGCCTGGTTGTTCTGTACCCAGACGACGACGTGTTCCCAGTCGTGCCAGTGGCCGCCTCCGGCAAAGGTGAACTGGTCTTTTTCGAAGTAGAGCCCGTAGAGGATTGCGCACCAGCCATTGCTGCAGTAATGGCGGGAGTATCCGTTGGTGTTGTCGAGGTCACTGCGGTCGTGGCAGCTGCCACCGAGCGAGCCTGTTGGCTTGAGCCCGCTGTTCAGCACTCCGGTGGGGCCGATCGCAGGGGTGGGATAGCAGCCGTCGCTGTCATAGTCGTATGCCGGCTGGAAGGTCCGCTCGAAGCTGTCCGCATTGCCAGGCAGTCGCTGAGGCGGAGACGAGGTGGCCGCGCCGGCCGGTACCGCCGCGACGCCAAGCAGGGCGACCGTCAGGACCCCGGCGACAGCTATCAGCCTTGAAGCGGGACCGGACGTAGCGCGAAACCGACGGGGAGCCGCTGACCCCGCCTGGCCGAATGCGGTCGGAATCCGTTTCCGTGGTCGACGAGGCATTGCCGCGGCCCCCGCCTGTCTTCCGAGTCTTGTCAACTCTCACTCCTGGGTTCGTCGAGTGCCTGGTGGAGTCGGCGCAGCGGTTGATCGGCGTCAGAAGCGGACCTAGTCCTGCGCGAGGTTGCAGTCCGTCGTGGTCCCTCGGGTGCTCCGGTCCGTTGGTTCACNGCTGCGCGCAGTCGAGAGCGGCCCGGGAAAACTGGNCGCCAGGCATGGCCTCAGGTGNGACACTAGGTCCCGCCCAGCTAAAACGGAATGAGTAGAACTACGTAGCGATCGGGGATGCACGATGATCAGTCCTCGCAGGTACCACCAGGTTCTCGATCTTGCTCGCGAGCTCTACAGTCGCCATCCGGCGGAGATCGACTACGGGGTGATGGCGCAGGTCCTGCAGGACGTTCTGGAGTGCCCTGTGTGCGTATTCTCCGAGGTGGGTATGTCGAAAGATGGCGCGCTTGGTGTTGGCTGGCCGACAACTCGAATCGATGCATCCGAGATCACCGCGGTTACCTTGCGCAATATGCGACGNCACCCGCTGATCCGACACTACGTGAAAACCTCCGACCGTCGGCCGCTGACGGTGACGGATTGGATCTCCCTACGGGAATGGAAATCATCGGAGGCNGGCTCGGATATCTANGCCGCGGTCAACTTCTACGATCACATCGCGATCCCCCTGGACTCGCCTCCGGGTACGATGCGTTCTTTCGCCCTGGGGCGGGACGATGGCCCGTTCACGGACCAGGAGCGGGAGTTGATACTCGCTCTCCACCCGCTTCTGATCGCCATGGATGGCAAGGCGAGGCGACTCCAGCAGCAGAGGCCAACCCCACTGACAATCACCGAGGGAAGGATCATGCACCTGGTCCGGGATGGCTTGACCAGTCGTCAGATAGGCATCCGGCTGAATAGGTCGCACCGCACGGTGGAAAAGCACCTGGGGTCGATCTANGGCAAGCTCGGTGTTACCAACCGGATCGATGCCGTCAACGCCTTCACCGCGAAGGTGGCAACTGGAGAGGATCTGCCTGCAGGTCCCATCCCCTGATCGACCGTCTCCGAGACCCCTCGCAGCACCAGGGCGCGTACCCACTTTCGGTCATGGGGTGGTGGGTGGAAGGCGCCGTGACTGGTGCCGGTCGTGGTTGCGTTGGCAATTGCAGGAGGTTGGTGACGGTCTTCGCCGCCGCCGGNGCCCAAAACCTCCTGCATCTGNTGGCTGCGGGGTGACGGAGACGACCGTGACCGATGTTCGTATCTGTGCGTGATCGGTGGGGTGCGGGGAATGCTTCCGTACGAGCCTCAACTCCGGTAATCATGGTTTTCATGATCACGACGTGTTCCCGCATCCACGCTCGACGGGCCCGGATCTCGTGGCACAGACAGGCCGTCAGATCACAATCGGATACACGATCTAGGTGATGGCCAGTTCCGAGGCGAGGCCGGCGCGGGTGGCGAGTTCGACGGCGAGCTCGCGGGCCCGGGGCAGGATCGCCGGGAGGTCGGNGGTGAGGATGCGGGCGTCGGCGACGATCCGTTCGCCGTCGACCCAGACCCCGGCGATGTCCCGGGTGCCCGCGCAGTACACGACGGCCTGGTAGGGGTCGTGCACGAACGCCATCGACGGGCTCGCCTCGGCGAACAGCACCAGGTCGGCGGCCTTGCCCACGTCCAGGCTGCCGACGGTGTCGTCGAGGCCGAGGGCGCGGGCGCCGCCGAGGGTCGCCATCCGCAGCACCGCCGGCGCGGTCAGGACGTCGGCCTGCTGGTGGTGCACCTTCTGTAGCAGCGCCGCGGCCTTGACGGTCTCGAGCATGTTCTGGCTGTCGTTGCTGGCCGCGCCGTCCACCCCGAGGCCGACGGGCACCGCGTCCCNCAGCAGCCGCGGCACCTGGCACACCCCGCTGGCCAGGATCATGTTCGACACCGGGCAGTGCGCCACCGCGACCGCATGCCGGCGCAGCAGCGCGACGTCGTCGTCGGAGAGCCAGACGCAGTGCGCGGCGACCGTCTGCGCGTCGAGCAGGCCGAGGCGGGCGGNGACCTCGATGGAGCTGGCCCCGCGGCTCGTGCGCGACGCCGTCACCTCCTCCCGGACCTCGTGCAGGTGGACGTGCAGCCGGTCCGTCTCGGCCAGCAGCGACCGGGTGGCCGCGAGCAGCGCGTCGCTGCTGGCCGGGATGGTGGCCAGGCCCACCCGGAACCGGGTGCGCCGCGAGGCCGCCGCGGCCTGCGCCAGCGCGTGATGTTCGGCGACGATCGCGTCGATCGAGCGGTCGTGCGGGACGTCCGCCGGGCCGAACGAGACGTCCCCGCGCACCCCGACGACGTCGAGTGCGTCGACGATCCCGGGGGTGACCGGCGAGCGGCCCGGCGCGGAGCAGAACATGTCGCCGACCGTCGTCACCCCCGACAGGGCCATCTCGGTCGCCTTCAGCACGGTGCCCACGTAGGCCATCTCGCGGGTCAGGTGCGCCTCGATCGGCTCGACCACGTGGACGAACCACTCCCACAGCGTGTGGGTCTCCCCGATGCCGGTGACCAGGCCCTCCGAGAAGTGCCCGTGGCAGCTCACGAAGCCGGGGGTGATGATCCCGCCGCCGTCGCCGAGGACCGGCAGGCCCGGGAACCGCGCCGCGATCGCGGCGTACCCGTCCACCGCGGCGATGCGCCCGTCGACCACCGCGACAGCGCCGTCGCGCACATGGCCGNCCGCGCCCATGGTCAGCACATGCCGGGCCCGGAGCACGAAACTCGCCGGACTCCCGGCGCTCGTCGGATCGGCCGTGGTGGCGGTGGTGGCGGCCGTGGTGGTGATGGCGGTGGTGGCCGCGGTGGCGGTGGTGCCGTGGACGCCGGGAGCGGGTGCGGCGACGGCGGCGGGATCGGTCACCTAAGTCCAATGCTCTTGTCGATGTACTGGTTGGTGAACAGGTTGGCGGGGGTGAGGCCGCTGCGCACCGGCTTCTTCTGGCCGGCGTAGATCGGGGTCAGAATCTGGATCATCCGCGCGACACGGCTCTGCTCCATGTCGCCGATCGTCGCGTTCGAGCCGTTGGAGACCAGCGCGCGGTCCTTCATCGTCTGGACGGCGAACGCGGCGAGCCCCGGCGAGTAGTTCCACACCGACGCCTTGTCCGCCTTGACCGCCCTGATGATGAGCCCGTTCGCCGCCTGCGGGTGGGCGAGGAAGTCGACCTGTGAGCGCTGGACGATCGGGACCAGCTTCTTCAGGCACGGGGCGAGCTTCGCCTCGTCGCCCGTACGGACCGACAGCGCCTGGCCGTACACCGGGTAGCCGGTGTCGTTGACNAGCTGGAGGTCGACGTCGTAGCTGTNCCCGTCACCGAGCTCGTTCTTGTAGATGTAGGGCTCCGAGGTGGCGAAGCCGGCCTCGGCGACNTTGCCGTCCTCGGCGACCCAGCGTGACGGCGAGCCGTCGTAGCTGCCGTCGACCTGGCCCCGGCGCAGGATGCCGGCGCCGAGCAGGTACTGCATGTAGGCGTCGGTCTCGTAGTACAGGACCTTGGTGTCGGTCTGGCCGATGTCGACCAGCGTCGTGAAGTTCGGGTGCTTGCTCTTTTCCCACATGATCATTCCTGGGCTGACCTCGAACGGCGCGAACACCGCTCTGGTCGGCTGGGAGGCCGAGTTCTGGATGGCCTCGTCCGTGGAGACGATCCCCAGGTTGATCGACTTGTCCAGGTACATCTGGGCGCTGACCTGCTCGGAGCCGATGGCCGGNCCGCCGAACCGGACCTCGATGTTCACCCCGGTGTCCTTGCCGCCGGAGACGAGGGAGCCGGTGATCCGCTTCTTGCCGGTGTCGACCTTCGCGTCCGGCCCGAGCAGGTTGTACAGGAATCCGTACTCGGATTCGGCGAACCAGTCGGTCTGGACCACGACGGTGGCGGGGCAGGCGCCGGTCAGGTCGAGTGCGCCGCCGGACGCGACGGCCGGCGCCGCGGAGGTGGACCCCCCGCCGGGGGATCCGGCGGCGGACCCCCCGCCGGAGTCCCCGCTGCACGCCGACAGGGTCAGGGCGAGCGCCGTGCCGAAGGCGACGGCGGCTCCTCGTCGGAAACGTCCCATGGTGCTCCCTCTCGTGAAGACCCCGGGGCCGTGGAACCTCCGCGGCCCGGGTGTGACACAGCCCCGCGGGCCGGCCGGCGCCACCGTGAGCGGTGGGCGCGGCCACCCGCGGCCGTCAGGGGGTCTCGGCGCCGTACCAGCGGCCGGTGACCAGCCGGCTCAGCCAGCCGAAGAACGTGAACACGACGACGCCCAGCAGCGAGGCGAGGAGGACCGCGCCGAAGAGCTGTTGGGAGAGCAGCCGCGCCCGGTAGAGATCGATCAGGACGCCGATGCCNGGCCTGCCCTGCTTGAAGAAGAAGTCGCCGACGACCGCCCCCACGACGGACAGCCCNGCGGAGACCTGGAATCCGGCGAACGTCGCCGGCATCGCGGCCGGCAGCTGCAACGACACCAGCCGGCGCCAGCGGGGGATCCGGTGCAGCCGGAACAGGTCGAGCATGCCCTGGTCGACCGACTGCAGGCCGAACAGCGTGCTGCTGATCACCGGGAACAGGGCGATGAGGACGCNGACGATCACTCGGCTGAGGAAGCCGTAGTCGAACCAGAAGCCGATCAGCGGTACCAGCGCCAGGGTGGGGATGGTCTGCAGGATCACCGCGTACGGGTACACCGACTTCTCGACCCACCTGGCCTGGCTCATCGCGATCGCCACGGCCATCCCCAGCACGATCGACACCCCGAGGCCGATGAGCGCCACCGACGTCGACAGCCACAGCGCCCGCAGCAGCTGCGCGAGGTTGTCGCCGTCGAGGAAGGCGACGCGCACGACCGAGTCGGGACTCGGCAGCAGGAACCGGCGGTCGGGGTCGAGGACCACGAGGCTGACGAAGTACCAGACGCCGATGAGGATCGCGAACAGGACAAGCGGGGCGAGGCGGTCGCGCCAGCTCGCCCGCGGCCGCCCGGTGCGCAACGCCCGGTTCGCGGCGCGGACCAGGGCCGTCATCCGGCCCGCGCCGCGCCGCCCGCCGGGTGCGGGCACGGGTCCGCCTCCCTGCCCGGGCCTCGCACGCCCGCCCACGCCCCCCGGCACGCTCACCCGGCCTCCCCGTCGCGCAGGCGGCGCGAGACCGCGGCGGTCAACCGGGTGAAGTCCTCCCGGAAGCGCAGCTCCGCCGGACGCGGGTAGCCGAACGGGACGGCGAACTCGGCCACCACCCGCCCCGGGCGCGGCGACATCACCAGGACCCGGGTCGAGAGGAACACCGCCTCCGCGACGGAGTGGGTGACGAACAGGGCGGCGCCGAAGCGGCGCAGCTCGAACAGCCGCAGCAGCTCGCCGCCGAGGCGCTCCCGGGAGATCTCGTCGAGGGCGCCGAACGGCTCGTCCAGCAGGAACAGGTCGGGGGAGAGCACCAGCGAGCGGGCCAGCGACACCCGCATCCGCATCCCGCCGGACAGCGAGCGGGGCCGGTGCCGCTCGAACCCGCCGAGCCCCACCAGGTCGATGACCTCGGCGGCCCGCGGCCGGTACTCGGCGCGGGGCACCCCGGTCAGCTCGGCCAGGGTCTCCACGTTGCGCCGCACGCTGCGCCAGGGCAGCAGGGTCGGATCCTGGAAGACGTAGCTGATCCGGCCGGTCGCCGGCGACACGGCGCCGGCGGTGGCCGTGGTCAGCCCGGACGCCAGCCGCAGCAGGGTGCTCTTGCCGCAGCCGGAGGCGCCGACGATGCTCACGAACTCGCCGTCACGAACCGCCAGATCGACCGGGGCGAGGGCCTGGGTGCCGTCCGGGTAGCGCTTCTCGACGCCGGTGAACGTCACCAGCGTCGGCGGGGGGCCGTCCGCCGGTGCGTTCCCCTCCCCGGCCTGCCCGGCCTGCCCGGTTTGAACGGTCTGTCCGACGGTGCCGGCCTCCCCGACAGCGCCGGCCTCGCACGATTCGTTGCCGTATGTCCAAATGGGATGGCGCATGACCCGTGGGCCTAACCGTTCCGTGCTCCGGTGGATGCCGCCCGTGTTCCCGATCCGGCCGAGGACAGGGCGGTGGCTGGGGCGGCGCTTCCCGGCGGCGGCCAATTGACCGAAGTTGTGGCCAGGTCGCGTGGATAGACGGTGGCGAAGCTCCCGTCGGTGTCCTGTTCGACGGCCGTTGCGGAAAGAGTGTTCTGGTGGGTTCCGTCGAAACGGACGCCGTTCCACGGCATGATGGTCGCGGACCCCGGGAGGTCGATCGCGACAAGCGCGGAGCGTATCCGTTCCCGGGCCGAACTGCCCGCGTCCTCGATTGCCCGGGCATAGATTGTCACCGCGGTGAAGGCGGTCGCCGCCTCGGCCGTCATCGCCACCCCGAAGTCGTGCTGATAACGTTCGGTGACGGCCGCGGCGAGCGGGTTGGCGCGGGTGATGGGTAGCGACCACGAGACCTGCCTGCTCACCCGGCCCGCGAACCCGGGTATTGCGGCGAGCCGGGCGGCCTCCGCGGGGGCGCCGTAAACGACGACGGCGGGCGGCGTATACCCGCTGGTCCGGAACGCGTTTCCGAGCCTTTCCCCGGCGCCGGCGGCCGTGGCCAGCAGGACGACGTCGGGCGCCGCGGCCTGGATGGCCCCCACCGCGGCGGCGGGATCGGCGTCGCCTGGTTCGTAGGGCGCGCTCGCCACGATCTGGTACCCGGCCTCCTCCCCGTACTCGGCGATGATCGAGTTCAGGTCGGTGCCGGTCGCGTCGTTGCTGTACAGCACGGCCACCCGTCTACGCTCCTGACCAGGCAGTTCGGCGTTTCGTAGCAGGGACAGGAAGGCGCCGCCGTAGTCCGCGGCNTCGGGTCCGGCACGGAAGAACCAACTCAGCCCGCGCTCGGTGAGGGCCGTGTTCGCGGCGTCGCCGCTGAGGAACGGCGTCTGCAGCCGTTCGGCCCGCTGGCTGGCGTCCAGAGTGGCCTCGGCGCCGAACGCTCCGACGATGCCGGCCACGCCGTTGCCGTTCACCAGTGTTGACGCACCGTCCGCCGCGCGTTGGCGATCGCTTTTCGTGTCCAACGTCACAATCGATAGTCGGGCGTGACCGGTGAGTCCCCAGATTCGCTCGGGCGAGTATCCGGACCAGCCTTCTCCGGTGTTGATGAGCCGGCTGGCGAGTTCCGCTCCCCGTTGGGCGTCGCGGCCGGCTTCCGTGTTCCCGCCCGTCAACGGGGCGAGAAGGCCGATCTTGACCTCGCCGGAAACCACCGGCGGCCCGGGATTGTCGCCACCGCCGCAGCCCGCGAGTGCGGCGAGGCAGAGCAGCGCGACACCCGCCGCGCCCGCCCTTCGAAAACCGTGGATCATCACGCTCCCCGTGCGCCCGGCTGGAGTGAGGAGTGAAAGCTACTGCGACCGCGACGACACTAGTGGTTTGACGCCGGTCAGTCGCAGCGGGGTTGGCTCATCCCGGACGATTGCCCGCCCGTTCGTCAAGTGACCCCGCTGGCAGTCGCGTCCGGTGCGCAAATAGCCTTTTGGTTCGTCAACCGCGGCGATGCCGAGGCGTCGCGCGGTCGGGTGCGCTGGGCCCCGTGCGGCGGTGGCGCTCACCAGGCGCCGCCCGGGGTTCCGGGGCCGGGATTCGGGCGTTCGAGAGGCGGAGAGGTACGGGGCGCGTGATCGAGCCAGAAAGGGGCGGGACGTGACGGGCGAGCCGCCGGACACCGCCCGAGGGGTCCCCGACGGGGGTCGGGATCTCGGCGCGAGGCAGGGCCGCGGTGGAGGTCGGGGCCGCGGCGCCGGTCGGGGCCTCGACGGGGGTCGGGGCCCGGCTCGCTCCACGCCGCCGCCGGTCGCCTCCGGCGGTCCGGGGACGGGTGGCCGACGCGCCCGGCCGCGCCGGCGCCGGCGGATGAGCCTGCGCGACCTGCCCGTACGCGGGAAGCTCTTCGCCGCGCTGGCCGTGCCCACGGCGGCGTTCCTGGCGCTCGGGATCCTCGCGGGCGCGACCTGGCTGTCCAACGCCGCCAGCTACGGCCGCGACGTGACCGCGGCGAGGCTCGGCCGCGACGTCACGGCGACGGTGCACGAGCTCCAGCTGGAACGTGACCTCGCGGTCGGGTTCATCAGCAGCGGCCGCGGTGCGAACCCGCAGACCTCGCTCACCGGTCGGCTCGACGGCCAGCAGCGGGCTGTCGACGCGGCCATGGGCAGGCTCCGCGGCACCCTGCGCACCTCCGTCGGCGATCTCGGCACCGGCACCGGGCGGGTGGCCGACCGGGCCGAGGGCGACCTCGCCGGCCTGCCCGCGCTGCGCCGGTCCGTGCAGACCGGCGGCCTGTCCACGGACGCGATCTTCCGTCAGTACTCGACCACGATCACCGACCTGCTCGGCCTCGACGACCGCATCGGGCAGGACCGCGACGACGAGGACCTGCGGTACGCCGCGACCGTCCTCAACGACGTGTCGGCGCTGAAGGAGATCGACTCCGAGATCCGCGGCGAGCTGTTCGCCACGAGCTTCGCGCAGCGATTCGCCTTCGGCGCCTCCGACCGGCTCGCCGGGCTGATCGCCCAGGAGCAGGCGGCGCAGGACGGCTTCCGCGCCGCCGCCCGCCCCGACGACCGCGCCCGCTTCGACCAGATCGTCAACGGTCAGGCGGTGCTGACGGTCAAGCGCATCTCCGAACGGGCCGTCCAGCGTCAGCGGCTGACCGACCTCGACATCGATCCCGAGCAGTGGTTCGCGGCCAGCACGACCCACATCGAGCTGCTGCGCACCGTCGAGTCCGAGCTGCTCGACAACGTCAGCCACTCGGCCGGGCACCTGCGTTCCGACGCCTGGCGGCGCACCGCCATGATCGGTGCGCTTCTTCTCGTGATCACCGTCGGCGCGATCGTGTGGACGTTGCTGATCGCGCGGACGATGACGGTCCCGCTGCGTCGCCTGCGCAGCGGCGCCCTCGACGTCGCCCAGGTGCGCCTGCCGCACCTGATCTCCGAGCTGCAGTCGGCGAACCCAGAGCAGGTCGACACGACGATCCGGTCGATCGGGATCGACTCCCGCGACGAGATCGGCGAGGTCGCGCGGACCTTCGACGAACTGCAGCGGGAGGCGGTGCGCCTCGCCGCGGAGCAGGCGAGCCTGCGCCGCAACGTCAACAGCCTGTTCCTCAGCCTCTCCCGGCGCAGCCAGAGCCTCATCGAGCGGCAGATCGCCCTCATCGATCGGCTGGAGGCCGCCGAGGAGAACCCGCTGCAGCTCGAGAACCTGTTCCGGCTCGACCATCTCGCGACGCGGATGCGCCGCAACAGCGAGAACCTGCTGGTCCTCGCCGGCACCGGGCCGGGGCGGCGCCGCGCCGGGCCGGTGCCTCTCGGTGACGTGCTGCAGGCCGCCCTCGGCGAGATCGAGCAGTACGAGCGGATCCAGATCGTCGACGTGCCGGACGCGCGGATCGCCGCCGACTCCGTCAACCACGTCGTCCACCTGGTGGCCGAACTGCTGGAGAACGCCGCGCAGTTCTCGCCGCCGTACCTGTCCGTCGACCTCGCGGCCGCCCTCGACGACGGCGGGGTGCTCATCACCATCGACGACGGCGGGCTCGGGATGTCCGAGCGCGAGCTCGCCGCGGTCAACCAGCGTCTCGCCGACCCGCCCCTGTTCGACTTCTCCATCGCCCAGCGCCTGGGCCTGTTCGTCGTCGCCCGCCTGGCCGACCGCCACGACATCGAGGTGCGGCTGAGCCGCTCGGACGCCGGCGGGGTGCGGGCCTGCGTGCGGCTGCCCGCGGCGCTTCTCGTGGCACCCGGCTCCACCCCCGCCGCCCGCCCGCCCGCGCCGGTGCGGCGCGGGCAGCTACCCGGGGCTGCGACACCCGGGGCGGCGACACCCGGGGCGGCGATACCCGGGTCGGCGCCGTCCGGGTTGGCGCTGTCCAGCGCGGAGCTGACCCGTACCGGCCTGCCCGGTGCGCCGGCGGCACCGCTCGCCGACCTCCCGCCGGTCGCGGCCCGGCGCAGTCCCGTCGCCGCGCCGGCGTCTCACCCGGGCGTCCCGCTGATCGACGCCACGATGACCGACGGCTCCGCCGAGCCGCTGCCGCGGCGCGCTGTCCGCACCGACGGCGACGGCCACGGCACCACCTTCGGTGGCCCGTCCTCCCTCGGCGACGTGTCCTCGCACGGCGACTTGTCTTCGCTCCGTGCTGGCCCCGGCTTCGGTCACGTCTCCGCGTCCGGCGAGCAGCCCGCGCCCGGCGAGCAGCCCGCGTCGGATGGCTTCGCGCCGTACACGCCGACCGGCGAATGGTTCCGGCCACGGGGCGTCGATCTCACCGACGACGACCTCGACGACCTCGCCGATCCCGCGGACCCCGCCGATCCCGCGGACCCTGTGGATCTCGCGGACCCTGTGGATCTCGCCGACCGCGACGGCGTCGACCGACCCACCGGCAGCTCGAAGGCGAGCTCTGCCGCACCATCCCAGGCCGCGGCCGGGGAGGCGGCGGGGCTGCCCTCGATCGCCCAGGCCGTCGCCGCGCTCGACCGGCGACGCGCACGGGCCGCTCGCCGCGCACGTGCCGACGCGGCGCAGCCCGACCCGGGCGCCGCCGAGGACGCGACGCCCGCGGTCGAGCCGATCCGGGCGACCGCCGTCGCCCCCGCCGACGTGCCCGCCGCGGCGGAGCCCACCGTTTCGTCCAGCACCGTTTCGTCCAGCACCGATTCGTCCACCACGGACACCTCCGACGTGGACGTCGACCTCGCCGTGCCCCCCACCCTCCTGTCGGCCTTCCCGGCCCCGGCACACCATCCGGCCTGGGCCGTGGCCGCAGCGCCCGCACCCTCGGCGGCGACGGCGACGGCGGCGGCCGCGACGTCGGCCGCGGGATCGCCCTTCGCCGGGGTGTGGGCGCAGCTCGCCGTTGCCCCCGGGGTGCAGCCGCCGCCCTTCGGTGAGTCGGCTGAGCCGTTCAACTGGTTCGTCCGGGACGAGCTTGCNGTGGCGCCCGGCCAGGCGATCCCGCCCGCTGCCCGGGTGGACGGAGTCGAGCGGTGGGCCTCCCAGCCGTTCGCCGCGCCCCGTGCGTTCGACGCAGCCGGGCCGCATGCCGGCTCCGAGCCGCTGGCCGGCTCGGCCGTGGCCGCCGATCCGTTCGCGGAACCCGGACCGGTGGCGGTGCCTGGACGGGTGGTGGTGCCTGGACCGGTCGCGGCGTCAGAGTCGGACGCGACGCCGGCCCCGAATCGGGGGCGGTTCCCCGTCGCGACACCCGAGCAGGCCGCCGGGACGGGGCCGTTCGCCGCGTCGAAGCCCGGGCCTTCGTCGCCTGGGTCGTCGTCTCGCCGTGCCGGGACAGGATCCGGTGCGGGGTCGGTCGCCGGGCCGCGGCGGACCACCACAGCGTCCGGGCTGCCGATCCGCACCCCGAAGACCGTGCCCATCCCCGGGCGGATCCCGCTCGGTCCGCCGACCGAGCAGGCCGGCGGCGGGACCGGTCCGAGCGTGTTCCTCGGCTCCGCCTCCCCGTCGTCGACGACGCCGGACCCGGGCTTCGCACCCGAGCGGATCCGCGGGCGGCTGAGCAGGCTCTACGAAGGCGTCCACCACGCCCGGGGAACCAGACCCGCCGCCGTCGAGGACGACGAAGGAGGCGGCTGAGCACAGCCGAAGCCCCATCCGAACGAACCCCGACCCCGATTCCCCCTGCCCCCGATTCCCCCTGCCCCCGAACCCGCAGCCTGGAGGACAGCCGTGACCGACGCGGAGCCGGACAACCCCTCACTCGACTGGCTTGTCAACAACTTCGTCGACTTCGTGCCCGGAGTGGCGAACGCGATCGTCGCGTCCTCGGACGGTCACCTGCTCGCGGTGTGCAGCGGCTTCCCCCGCGAGCGGGCGGTGCAGCTCGGTTCCATCGCCTCGGGACTGTTCAGCCTGACGTTGGCGGCCGCGGACTTCGTCGAGGGCGGTTCGGTGACCCAGACGGTTGTCGAGATGGTGCAGGGGTCGTTGCTGCTCATGGCCGTCGGTGAGGGCTCCTGTCTGGCGGTGCTCGCCACGAGTACCTGCGACATCGGGTTGGTCGGGTACGAGATGACGGTGCTCGTCGCCCGCACCCGGGAGGCGCTGACCCCGGCGCGGCGGGCCGACGCGCGCGAGAGCGTCTGACGCCGACCGTCCGTCGATGACAGCCATGGCCTCGGGAAAGGCGGTGAACGGATGAACGGGGACGCGGTGGAGCCGTCGGGGGAACTCGTCCGGCCGTACACGGCGACCCGCGGCCGGGCGCGGCCGTCCCGCCTGCTGGCGCTCGAGGCCATGGTGACCACGACGCCGTTCGGCCGGGCGCGGCTGCCCGCGCTGCTTCTGGAACAGAAGTCGATCGTCGCGATGTGCGTGCAGCCGCAGTCGGTGATCGAGATCGCTGCGGCGCTGCGCCTACCGGTGGGTGTCGTCCGGGTCCTCGTCGCCGACGCGGCGGCCGACCGCCTCGTCGACATCTCCCAGCTCACGATGCCCACCGGCGCGCCCGAGCTGGCGCTGCTCGACCGCGTCCTGACAAACCTTCGCCGACTCTAGTATTAGTGCCGTACTAGCCGAAAGCAGCCGATGTCGAACCGTCGGGACGCCAGTGGGCCCGGGCAGACGGAGGCAGACGCATNCAAACCCGGCGCCGCGGATCCTCGCGTCTCAGCCGTGCGGTGTAGCAACGGCCGTGTTCGAGGAGTCCGACTCGCCGGTGCTGTTGCTTCCGGTGATGCGGAATTCGTAGGTGTGGCCGTCGGTCAGTTGTTCGGCGGTGTAGCAGGTGCCGGTGATCGGGTATGGCATGCGGCCCAGCCCTGGCCGGCGGTCGTGTCGCGGTAGTAGAGGGTGTGGGCGTCGGCGCCTGACGACGCGGTCCAGCACAGCCTTACCATGCCCTGTCCGCCGGTGGCGGTGAGGCGCGACGGTGCCACGGGTACCGAGGCGGTCGGCGGAGCCTGGGACGGCGAGGGCGTGGCCGAGTGGGACGACGACGGTGTGGTGGACGGTGCGAAGTGTTGCATGACGCTCGTCCGGGACCCGGCCGGCTTGCTGGCGGCTCCTCCTGCGCGGTCGGACCCGGCCATGCCGCCGGCCGCTGCCCACAGCCCGGTCGCGGCGGTGATGGCCAGCAACGTCAGGCCGGTCAGCCACGGCCGAATGCCCGGGCCGAGCACCGCCGCCAAGGTCCGCGCGCCGTTTCGTAGCCAGGACCTGCACTCGCGCAACGTCCGGCCAGCGAGGTTCGGTGCGCCCGGTGATCTGCCTGTTCCCACCGCGCCCCCTTCCCTGAACCGGTGAAAGCGAGAACGCGCACCTCGGGGAACCCTAGCATCACGGATCTGTTGTTTGCATCGCCACTGGGCCGACCGCTGCTTTCCGCTGATGCTCGCCTATAGTGGAAAGCTCTGCCAGGGCTGCCGAGCACCGTGGTGAAGGGAAGGCGTGTGACCGCAGGTATCGGCGATACCGTCGACCGCAGGGTGGCTGGGNGGTATCGGCTCGTCGCGCAACTCGGCGCCGGTGCCTACGGAACGGTCTGGCAGGCATTCGATGAGATTCTCGGTGTCACCGTGGCGGCCAAGGAGGTGCGCCTGTCTCCGGCTGCTTCCCGTGAAAACACGGCGCGCATACTGGCCAGGGTCGAGCGGGAGGCGAGGATGGTCGCGAAACTTCGCGACCATCCGAACGTCGTCACCGTGCTGGACGTGGTTCGGCACGAGGGCCTGCCCTGGATAATCATGGAGTTCGTTCCGTCCGTCTCACTGGCGGAGGCGATCCGCCTACGCGGCGCATTACCGCCCGGCGAGGCCGCCCGGATCGGGGTCGCGGTGCTGGCCGCNCTCGTCGCCGCCCACCAGGCAGGGATCACCCATCGAGACGTCAAACCTGCGAACATTCTGGTCGACGAGGGCGGTCGCGTGGTGCTGGTCGATTTCGGGGTCGCCGTCCATGCCTCCGAACCGACCATCACGGAGGGGCCGATCGGGACGCTGGCCTACATGGCGCCGGAACAGTTCGCGGGTACCCGGATGCTGCCGGCGAGTGACCTTTTCTCACTAGGGGCGACCCTCTACTACGCGGTCGAGGGATTCTCAGCGTTCTCCCGCTCGACCGAAGCCGCCACGATCCAGGCTGTTCTCGCCGAACATCCCCGCCTCGTGCGGGCTCCCGAACCGCTGGCCAGCGCCATCCTGGGATTTCTGAACAAGGATCCGGAGCGCCGCCTGACCGACGATGCGGGGTTGGCGGCCCTGCGGGCCGCGGAAACCGAACTCCGGCAGTCGCCGCAGGAGTCCGACGCCGCGTCGACAACCGACGGNCCGTCGACACCCCGCGCGTCCGCAGCACCGGACGGCGCCGTCCGTGCGCAGGTGGAAAAGCCGGCGACCGACGCGACGGGCATCGGGGTGCACGACCGGCCGGGGGAGCCGTGGGTGGCTCGGNCGGTGCAGCCGGACTCGGTCGAGGCGACGGGGTCGATCCGGTATCGCGAGGCTCCGCTGCGCCGGGCCGTCGGCGGCGTTCTCTCGGCCTGCGCNCTCGCGGCTGCCGTCATCCCCTGGATCCTCGGACCGGCCATCGGTCTTCCCACCTGGGCCTACGTACCGGCCGTCCTCTGGTCCAGTTTCTTCGGATGTTGGGCCGCCGCCTTTGTCTGTCTTCTCTGCCGACCCGACGTGCTCGTGCTCGACGAGACGTCGTTGCGGTACCGCCGTGGGGCCGAGGAACACGTCCTACCCCACCAGCAGGTCAGCGGCGTCCGCGTCCACGCCGGCCGCATCGAGGTCGTCCTGTCGGATCCGACCGGCGCGGCGCGCTATCGGGGTCGCTCGGAGCCGCCGCAGATCGACGACGCGGGCGTGCTGCTCTTCTGCAGAGTTGAGGATCTGTCCGGCGTGTCCGACGACACGATCCTCGCCGCGTTGCGGAGATTCGGCTACGACTCNGTCGTCTGAACCTCGTGCCGGTGCCGGTGCCGGTGCCGGTGCGGTGCCGGGCTNGACAGGACTCGTCGACTACGTGACGCTACTGGGTGTGCCTGGATCGTTGCCTGCTGTCGCGCGAGGGGACTCGGTGATCCGCCGCCTCGCCCCCCGTCTGGTCGGCAGCCCGCCCGTGCGCGCCGTACTCGCCCACGGTCCGTTCGCCGCCGGCATCATCGACCGGTTCGTCGCCGGCCCTACGGATGCCGACGCCGTCGCCGCGACCGCGCGGCTTGCCGATCTCGGCCTGCGGGCGTCGGTGGACCTGCTCGGCGAGGGGGTGACCCGGCCGGACGATGCGCTCGCCACGGTCCTGGCCTACCTGCGCCTGCTCGACCTGGCCGACCGGGCGGGCATCGCCGCGGGGCTCGACGTGTCGGTCAAGCTGTCCGCCCTCGGCCAGGCCGTGCCGCGCGACGGACGCAAGNTGTCCTACGAGAACGCCGCGGAAGTCTGCGCCCGGGCGGCGGCGGTGAACGCCACCGTCACCGTTGACATGGAGGACCACACCACCACCGATGCGACGCTGGACACGGTGGTCGAGCTGCGCCGGGACTTCCCCTCGGTCGGCGCGGTGCTGCAGGCCCAGCTCCTGCGCACCGAGGGCGACTGCCGCGACCTGGCCCGGGCCGGTTCGCGGGTGCGGCTGTGCAAGGGGGCCTACCGGGAGCCGGCCGACATCGTGCACCGCGGCCGGCCGTCCGTCCGCGCCGCCTACGCGCGTTGCCTGGGCATCCTGCTCGCCGGGCCGGGATACCCGATGATCGCCACCCATGACCCGGCGCTGATCGGCGTGGCCGGTCGGCTGGCCGCCGAGCTGCGGCGGGCGCCGACGACGTACGAGTACCAGCTCCTGCACGGGGTGCGGCCGGGCGAGCAGCGGCGGCTCGCGGCGGGTGGGGCGACGGTGCGGGTGTACCTGCCGTACGGGCCGGACAGCGTGCCCTACCTGACGCGGCGGCTCGTGGAGAAGCCCGCCAACCTGCTGCTGGCCGTGCGGGCGCTGGGTGGCCGGCACGGTTGCTGAAGGCCGCGCCCGGCCGGGCATGGTTCGTGAGGCCCGCGTCCGGCCGGGCACCGTTCACAGGCCCGTGCACGGCAGGCGCGGGGAGGGAGGAGGGGCAGCCGTGGCGGCAGGAGTGGTCGCAGGGTCGGTGCCCGTGGCCGACAACGAACCGGTCCGCACCTATGCCCCCGGCTCGGCGCAGCGCGCCGGGCTACGCCGGGCCCTGCTCCGGCTGGGTGGTGACCACCTCGACCTGACCAACACCATCGGAGGGCACAGCCGCCCGGGTGGCGGGGCGCCGCGTGACGTCGTCCAGCCGCACGCGTACCGCCGGGTGCTCGGCACGCTGCGGGAGAGCACCCACGCCGACGCGGCCGCCGCCGTCGCCGCGGCGAAACAGGCCGCGGGGCCCTGGCGCGACCTGGGCTTCACCGGCCGGGCCGCGGTGTTCCTGCGCGCCGCCGACGCGCTCGCCGGCCCCTGGCGCGACACCCTGAACGCCGCCACCATGCTCGGCCAGTCGAAGACCTGCCAGCAGGCCGAGATCGACGCCGCCTGCGAGCTGATCGACTTCTGGCGGTTCAACGTGATGTTCGCAGCCGAACTGCACGAGGCCCAGCCGCGCAGCGCCGCCGGCGAGTGGAACCGGCTCGACCTGCGTCCGCTGGAGGGGTTCGTCTACGCGGTCACGCCGTTCAACTTCACCGCCATCGCCGGGAACCTGCCGACCGCGCCCGCGCTCATGGGCAACACCGTCGTCTGGAAGCCGGCGCCGACCCAGGCGCTCGCCGCGCACTTCCTCATGCGGCTGCTGGAGGCGGCCGGCCTGCCGCCCGGGGTCATCAACCTCGTCGGCGGCTCTGGGGAGCCGGTCAGCGACGTCGTGTTCTCCGACCCCGACCTCGCCGGCGTGCACTTCACCGGCTCCGCCGCCGTATTCACCCGGCTGTGGCGGGCCGTCGCGGACAACCTCGACGGCTACCGGTCCTACCCGCGGATCGTGGGGGAGACCGGCGGCAAGGACTTCGTCGTCGCGCATCCCTCGGCCGACGTCGACGTGCTGCGCACGGCGCTGGTCCGCGGCGCGTTCGAGTACAGCGGGCAGAAGTGCTCGGCGGCGTCGCGGGCGTACGTGCCGGCGAGCCTGTGGCGGCGGATGGACGCCGAGCTCGCTGCGGCCACCGAGGCCCTGTCCGTCGGCGACGTCAACGACTTCGACCACTTCACCGGCGCCGTCATCGACGCCCGGGCCTACACCCGGCTCGCCGCCGCCTGCACCCGCGCCGCCAGCGACGCCACCGTCACCGTGCTCGCGGGTGCCCGGTGNGACGACGCGGTCGGCTGGTTCGTGCGCCCGACGATCCTCGTCGGCACCGACCCCGGCCGGGAGTGGTTCACCCGCGAGCTGTTCGGCCCGATCCTGTCGGTCCACGTCTACGACGACTCCCGGCCGGGCGCCTGGGACGACGTCCTGCACCTGGTCGACGCCACGTCCCCCTACGCGCTGACCGGCGCGGTCATCGCCACCGACCGCGCCGCGATCGCCCGCGCCGAGGACGTGCTGCGCTTCGCCGCCGGCAACTTCTACATCAACGACAAACCGACCGGGGCGGTCGTCGGGCGCCAGCCGTTCGGCGGGGCGCGCCGCTCCGGGACCGACGACAAGGCCGGCTCCGCCCAGAACCTCCTGCGCTGGGTCAGCTCCCGGGTGGTCAAGGAGAACCTGTGCCCGCCGGTCGTGCACGATCACCCGCACATGGGCGGCGGCGGTGTCGCCTCGGGTCTCGTGGCGACGGCCCGGGCGGCCGGCCGCGTGGCGGCGGCGGGTGGGGCGGGTGCTGGTGGGGCGGGTACTGGCGGTGGTGGCGGCGTGGGCCGCGCTCCCGGCTCGGACGGCTCGGACGGCTCGGACGGTGCGGATCCGCCTGCTGACACGCGCGGCGGCTGTCCATGAGCAAACGTTAGTGAACAAAACGACAACTGCCGGAAACCTGATGAACGTAGGGACAACGGGATCTGTGGATCTCTAAACTGGCGCCATCGCTCCCTCCTCCGATCCAGGAGTCGACATGCCCGCAGCCGAGAACTCCCGCCACGTCCTGACCTTCTGCGGAAAGTGCAGCTGCGGCTGTCCGGAACTGTTCGTCGACCACGCCGCGCCCGCCGAGCGCCGCATCGTGNTGACCGACGACTTCGGCCAGCGGATCCAGATGAGCGTCGAGCAGCTGCAGGTCATCGTCGACGAGGNGCGCGCCGGCCGCATCACCGAGCTCGTCGACGCGGAACTCGCCCTGGGCGTGGGCTGAGATGCCCGGCGGCCTGCTCCGCAGGGGGAGCGGGTGGGTCGCGGGCGGGGNCACCGTCCGGGCGTGCGGCCGGGCGTCCGGCACCTGCCAACCGCCGCGGTGACGCACCACCACTCCGCGGCGCTGTCCCCGCAACAGCTTCCGACGGCCGTGGCGCTCGTCGCCGCCGTCGCCATGGGCATCGTCGCGTTGTTCCACGCCACCCGGATCGTCACCGACGAGGGCCGGGCGCACCACGTCCCCGCGTTCGTCCGCCAGGTGCNGCGGGGTCGGGCGGCCGCGTTCGTGCCGGTCGAGATCGGCCACACGATCGTCGCGGCGGGAATGGCGATCATGTTCGTCGGTCCCTCCGGGGTGGCGTCCTCGGGGGCGTTCGCGCTGACCTATCTCGCCCTCGCCGGGGTGTTCCTCGTCCTCGTCCTGACGAACCCCGCCTGCTGCGAGCCGGCTCGCTGGTCGTGCTGTTCGATGCTCGTCGTCGAGGCGCTGGCGATGGCGTGCATGGCCCGCGCGGGCCGGTGGCCGGTGGGCGACCTCGGTGACCTCGGTGACCTGTCCGGCTGGTTCGCCGTCGTCTTCTCCGTCGCGGCGGTCGCGGCCGTCGGCGGCCCGCTGCTGCGCCGGGTTCGGCCGGCCTGGGACGTCGCCCCCGCCCCGATCACCCCCGCCGCGTCTCGGCTGATCATGGCCTGCGGGATGCTGCTCATGCTGGTCTGAGGGCGTCCTGAGCGCTCAGCGTGCCGACGTGCTCATCTCCGGTTCCGCCAGCGGCAGGGTGGGCGGGTCCCCGGCCGTCTCCGGAACCGGCCAACGGATCGCACTCGCCTGGCCGTGTCGCACCGAGCCCCGGCCGTGGCAGACGCGGCAGCGGCGCCGGTAGGTCTCGCGGCCCCGGCCGTAGAAGGCCTGCCCCTCGCCGCGGCAGCGCGGGCAGTCCAGCTCGACCGCGCCATGGTGGCGACCGGGAATCAGGCGCGCGGCGAGAACGGCCGCCAACGCGGCGAGGACGATCACCACCACGTAACCCCACCGACCGTCCGCGGTCTGCCGGCCGACGACGCCGGCCCCGACGAGCAGGACGGCACAGAACGCGGTTACCGCACCCAGAGCTCGCATAGCACACCGTTTCATCGCAGGAACTCAATATCCCGTTTCTCCCCTCGTTCCGGGATGTACACACCACCGCGCGACTGATTTCGTCGCGTGCGGTGCCATCGCGTGCCGTGCCATCGCGTGCGGTGCCGTCGACGCGGANCCGGGGACGCCGTCCTGCCGGCTTGCNGGGCCGAGGCCTCCTTCCGACGCGGGGCGCACTCGTGGCCGCCCGAAGGGAGAACGCGACCCTGGTCCGGGTCCTGGGACGGACGCGGCATTCCGGCCGGCCGCGGCGGCACAGCCCTCCGGCGTCGGGACGTACCGCCCGAACGGAGGGGTGGCGGGGCGTTCAATGGAGGCATGACACACCCGCTGGGACATTTCGCGAACGGACAGCCCGCGGGCCCACCGTTCGCCCTCGAGGAGGGCGACCGGATGCTGCGGGTCCGTCTCGACGGTGGGCAGACCTACGCCAAGCAGGGGTCGATGGTGGCCTACCGGGGGCGGCTCGACTTCGCTTACAAGGGCCAGGGCGTGGGNGGCTTCCTGCGGCGGGCGGTGACCGGCGAGGGCCAGGACCTGATGAAGGTCACCGGCCGCGGGACCGTCTGGTTCGCCGAGTCGGGCAGCCACATCTCGATCTTCACCCTCGACCACGACAGCCTGACGGTCAACGGCCGCAGCCTGCTCGCGCTCGAGTCCGGGGTGCGTTACAAGGTGACCACGACCTCCGGTGGCCTCGGCGCGATGATCGCCGGTGGGGTGTTCAACACCGAGGTCTCGGGCACGGGTGGGGTGGCCGTNCTCTGCCTGGGCTCCCCGCTGGTGCTTCCGACGGACGAGCCGGTGTGTGTCGACCGGGACGCGGCCGTCGCCTGGACGGCGGGCGTGCGCACCCGGGTCGTGTCCACCTTCAAGATGGGCAACCTGGTGGGGCGTAGCTCCGGGGAGCTCGCGCAGATCGAGTACTCCGGTCGGGGGGGCTTCGTCGTCGTCCAGTGCGGCGAGACTCCGGCGGCCGGCACGACCCAGGAAAGGCACTGACCCGCCTGTCCGCGCCACCGCGCACGTACCACCGCGCATGTACCAACCGTGCACGCACCATCGCGTACGCGCCGCGCACAGACCATCGCGACGCATCGCCGTGCATGCACCGCCGAGTAGGGACCGGCGCGCAGGGAACCGCGATCGTGCAGGGAGCCGAGATGTCGTCGCCAGCAACGCCTCCGGCGGATGCCGCCCTGGCCGGACAAGCCGGAGGGCCCGCGCGGGGTACACGCCCGGCGGGCTCCGTCGAGCCTGGGCCCGACGTGCTGCTCGACGAGCTGCGGTCGATGCTCGCCGGCCAGGGGTTGCCGGTCGCCGCCGACCCGTCGGCGCCGAACGCGGCCCGAGCCGAGGGGACGGCCGGGTTGCCGGCCGCGCTGAGGTGGGCGGCCAGTGGGCTGATGTGGCTCACGGGTCCGCCCGGACGGGCCCCGCTGGTTCCCGACGGGCCGGTGCTCGGCCGCGCCGAGGCGGCGGCCCGGCTGTTCGGGGAGCTGTCCCGCCAGCTCGGCCGGGCTGTGTGGCCCGATGTGGCCACGCTGTTGGGCGGCCGGGCCGCGTTGCTGGGACTGCATCGCCGGGGCACCTGGTCGGCGAACGGAAGCTGCCGGCTGCTGCCGGCCGCGGACGGCTGGATCGCCGTGAACCTCGCGCGGCCCCACGACGTGGACGCCGTGGACGCCCTCGTCGGCGCACTCGGGGACCAGCTCGGGCTCGTGTCGGCCGACCCGTGCCTGCATCCCGTCGAGCAGGCGTGGACGGCGCTGAGCGTGGCGGTGGCCGCCCGGCCGGCCGCGGACGTGGTCGACGTCGCCCGGCTGCTCGCCATCCCGGCCGGTGAGCTGGGCGGGCCCCGCCGACCCAGGCCGGTTCGGACAGTGCTGTGCCGGTCGATCGAGGCTTCGCGGCCGCATCGGGCCGCCCGGCCCACGCCGTCGGCACCGGCATCGCCCCGGATCGGTGCCGCGGGTGCCGCGGCAGGTGTCGGCGCCGAACCACTGCTGGTCGTCGACCTGTCCGCCATGTGGGCGGGTCCGCTGTGCGCGCACCTGCTCGGCGAGGCCGGGATGCGGGTGGTGAAGGTCGAAAGCGTGCACAGACCGGACGGGGCACGTGGCGGCGACCCGGAGTTCTACGACTGGCTGCACGCCGGCCACGAAAGCGTCGCCCTGGACTTCGCCACCCCGGGCGNCCGGGCCCTGCTGCGGCGCCTGGTGGAGCGCGCCGACGTCGTCATCGAGTCGTCGCGGCCGCGGGCACTGGCCCAGCTCGGGCTCGACGCCGGGGAGCTCGTCGCCGCCCGACCGGGGCGTACCTGGGTGAGCATCACCGGCTACGGGCGGGCCTATGTCGACACCCATCCGGGCCCGGACCCCGTCGCGTTCGGCGACGATGCCGCGGTGGCGGGTGGTCTCGTCGCGTGGGACCGCTCCGGCGGGGACGCCGTGAGTCCGGTGTTCTGCGGCGACGCCATCGCCGACCCGCTCACCGGTCTGTTCGCCGCGGTGGCCGTGGCCGCCTCCGTGCTCCGCGGCGGCGNCCATCTGCTCGACGTCGCCATGCGGGACGTGGCCGCCTGGGTGGCTGCCCCGCCCGACCAGGGGATGGCCCCGCCCGACGGGGGGACGGGCCCAGCCGACCGGGGGGTGGGGCCGGCCGGACCGGTGCCGTGGACCGTGACCGGTTGCGATCGGGACGGCTGGAACGTGCACCAGGCGGGGNGGACCCAGCAGGTCCTGCCGCCGCGCCCCCCGCAGTGGGGGCCCGGTGCGAGGGAGGCCGGCCGGGCGCGGGCCGCCGCCTCGGGGGCGGACACGCGCACCGTCGTCGACGCGCTGTGNCCGGACTGACGGCTACCGGATCCGTCTCCTTCCCGCGGGCGGTGCGCGTGTCGCCGACTCAGGTCGGGCCATCGCGCGGCGCTGGTCCGGTGGCCCGGTCGGGGCGCTCGCCGGCGGGCACGTCGATCACCGGGTCGGTGGGTGCGTCGTCGCCGAGCAGCCGACCCGCCGGCTGGGCGGCGGCGCGCAGTGGTCGGCGGTCGGGATCGGTGCTGGCGTCGGCGAGCGCGGGATCAGCCGGGCCGGAGCCGTCGGGCTCCTGCCGGTGGGTGCTTCCACGGCCCGGCCCGCCCGAACGGGCCCCGCCACCACCGGCGGTCGGATCCTCCCAGAAAATCTCGGTGGCAGCGTCGAAGAAGCCGTCGTCGGCCGACTGCGGCTCGCGGAGTCGGGTGTCGCGCCCGGCGACGGCGGCGGCGGGACGTGGGTCCCCGGCGGGGGCTGGGTCCGCGACGGGAAGGGCCGGGACGGGGTGATCTGCGACGGGGAGGTCTGCGACGGGGAGGTCTGCGACGGGGAGCTCCACCATGGGCAGGGCCGGGGCGGGCAGGGCCGCGTCGCCGCCCACCCGTTCGATGGGCAACGCAGGGCCGTCGGCCGCCGCCGCCGCGGTCGGGTCCGCCGCGAGCCACCCGGGATCGAGATGCCCGACGGCGACCGCCAGCCCGACGAGCCACAGGTACCACACCAGCTCTCCGACGACGCGCCCGGTGACCGCGGCATCCACCCCGAACGGCAGCAGGACCCCCCCGAGCACACCCCCCGCGGCGAGGCCGCCCCAACCCGTGAGAACGACGCCGGCCACTCTCGGCAACGCCGGTCGGGTAGCGGGCCGCCGGGTCACGCCGGCCCGTGCCGCGCGCGTCAGCAGGGCGACCGTCCAGCTCGCGGTCAGCAGGCAGGCGAGGACCTCGCCGATCATGACTCCGAACAGGGTGCGTGCGGTGTCGAAGACGGCGGAGGCGTGGTCCGCCTGGGCGGGGATCGCCGCGCGCCGGGCCAGCGCCGGCACCGTGATCAGCCAGAACAGCAGGCCGGTGAGGTGCGCGCCGGCGGTCGCCGCGCCCAACACGGTCAGCAGGGGGCGATGCGGGCCGCGCGGCAGCAGCCGGACGATCCCCACGGTGATCGGCAGCAGCAGTCCGGCGGCGACGCCGGCAAGCACGACACCGACGCCGATCGCCAGCCAGTGCTCCCGCACGACCGCGAGGGTGTCGGCCGGGGGCGCGCTGAGCACCTCGGGGTAGTCGAGCGCATGGCGCAACTCGGTGAGGCCGACCGCGCCGCACACCGCGCAGATCAGCAACAGGACGGCGGTGGCGCGCTGGTTCGTGGACATCGAACGCGGCTCCTCCCGACCGACCGGCCCGAACTGGTGCGGCGCCGGCCGGGCAGGCACCCGCCGCGCGAACCAGCCCCCTCCGCGCGGCGGAGGTCGTGGCGGGATTGTTACACCGCGTGACGCGGGGAGGCGGACGGCCCGCCGCCCGCCCGGGCCAGGCCGGCAACGGCCCGCGGACAGGTCCGGTCGAACCGGGCGCCCGGCGATATCGTGGGCGACGGCGCGGGAGCGCTGACCTCGCGCCCGTCCTCCCGGGACGCCGACGACTGCCAGGAGAGGCGAAGCCGTGTCCGCCACCGCCGTTCGCTCCTTTCGGATCCTGCTCGTCGAGGACGACCCCGGTGACACGCTCATGGTCACCGAGGCGCTGACGGACCGGGGGTTCGACCACGAGCTGCACGTGGCCTCCGACGGCGTCGAGGCGATGNGTTTCCTGCGCGATGNCGCGGCACCCCGGCCGGATCTGATCCTGCTGGACCTCAACATGCCCCGGATGGACGGCAGGGAGGTTCTCCTGTCGGTCAAGGAGGATCCGGCCCTGCTGACCATTCCGGTCGTCGTCCTGACGACCTCGGACGCCCCGACCGACGTGCTGCGCAGTTACAGCCTGCACGCGAACGCGTACGTCACCAAGCCCGTCGACTTCGACGCCTTCATCCTTGCCCTGCACCGGATCGACGACTTCTATCTCGGCCTGGTCCGTCTGCCCGGAAGCTGAGCTCCTCCCGTCCCGCCGTATTAGTGGGCGCGGGGNGCATCGCAGGTCGATTACCAGAGATCGCCCGGCGGTGAAGCCGGTTGTGATTGCGAGGGATCGTCCCCGCCGTGCACACCACCTACGGGTAGCCTCTCCTTACTTCGGGCAGCCTTACCCGTAGCGATGTTCCGATCGTTGTGACCGGTCGGGAGTGTCGGCTCGCTGCGAATTACGCATCCTTGTGATTTGCTGGTGCCTCGAGGTTCGTAAGCCTGCCCGGTCCGGTCGATCTGTGGNCTCGTCGTCGCAGATGGTCGGTGTCCGGTCGCGGGNCGCCGGGGTGACCNGAGCAGCTGGNCGCCCCGCCCGGCGCGGTGTGGGGACGTCCGGCTGGAAACAGTCGACGGAAAGGTGTGGAACCGATGGCGACGCGTGGCGACACGGAAATCATAGAACTGCTCAACAGTGTGCTGACGAACGAGCTCACAACCATCAACCAGTATTTCCTGCACAGCCGGATGCAGCGCAACTGGGGCTACCGGCNGATCGCGGAGCACTACTACCANGAGTCCATCGACGAGATGAAGCACGCCGACCAGCTCATCGAGCGTGTCCTCTACCTCGGTGGTCTGCCGAACCTGCAGCGGCTGCACACACTGCGCATCGGCGAGACGGTTCCCGAGCAGCTCGAGATCGACCGGTCCGGCGAATTCGAGGCCGTCGACGTGCTGCGTGGCGGCATCGCGCTGAGCCGCGAGCGCGGCGACATCGNCTCGGCGGTCCTGCTGGAGCAGATCCTCGTCTCCGAGGAGGAGCACATCGACTGGCTCGACGCCCAGCTCGAACTGATCTCCCAGCTCGGCGCGGCCAACTACCTCAGCCAGCAGATCCACGAGGACGACTGACCGCGGCGTCGGGGGCGGAGGTCGGAACAGTCGCCCCGTCGGCGGGAAGGGTTCGCGGCATGCTCCGGCCCACCCCCGCGCGCCTGCGGTCCACGCGGGCGCGGCGCCCGACGACCGACCCTGCCGGCCGGGGTGCTTCGCGGGCTGCCCGGCCGGTCCTGGTGCGGTCCGCCCGCCCGTGCGGCGCACGGACGGGCGGGGCCGGACGGGCGGCGCCGGGAATTCTCGGGACGTTCGTGCGGGGTGGCACCCCGGCCGNCTCGCTCGGCTGTTCCCTGGGTCACCGAATCCCGCCCACCTCCTCGTCGCCGTCACCGGCTGTTATTGGCCGGAGCGACGGACGATCCTTCCCGCGTGACGGTGTCCGGTCTCGCTATGCAGGACCGATCCTCCTGGCGATAGTGTCCAGGCGGGCGTTCGTAGCACCTGACGTCGACGTCCACAGGATGGGCGTCTCGGCGGCTCGCCGGAGGAGGAGAGGGTCGATGGGCATCGCCAGGCCCCGCCGACCCCGGCTGCCCGGCCGGTGGCCGCCGACGTCGCCGGAACCGCCCACCTGAACCGCCGGGAGTCCCCCCGTGGGTGCCCCCGAACAAATCCCTTGCGAACGGAAAGGATCGTGCTCTAGTGGCGACGTACACGCTGCCCGACCTGAAGTACGACTATGGCGCACTGGAACCGTCCATCATCGGACAGATAGTCGAGCTGCACCACGACAAGNACCACGCGACCTACGTCAAGGGTGCGAACGACACCCTTGAGAAGATCGCGGAGGCGCGCGACAAGGGCGACTTCGGCGCCATCGTCGGCCTGGAGAAGACGCTCGCGTTCAACCTCTCCGGGCACATTCTCCACTCGATCTACTGGGAGAACCTGTCCCCGGACGGCGGCGACAAGCCGGACGGCGTGCTCGGCGAGGCCATCACCACCGACTTCGGATCCTTCGACGCCTTCAAGGCGCAGCTCAACGCTGCGACCACGACGGTGNAGGGCTCCGGCTGGGGGGTGCTGGCCTACGACGCCACCGGCCAGCGGCTGCTGATCGAGCAGGTGTACGACCACCAGAGCAACGTCGGTGTCGGCAACACCCCGCTGCTGGTGTTCGACGCGTGGGAGCACGCCTGGTACCTGCAGTACAAGAACGTCAAGGCGGACTACGCGGCGGCCCTGTGGAACATCGTCAACTGGGCCGACGTCGCCGAGCGTTTCGCGAAGGCGAAGGCCGCGGCGGCCGTCTGAGCGCGGCACCATGGCCGCCCGGGTCCACGCCCGCTCGAGTCCGGTTCACCGGGCCCGGGCTGGTGGGGGCGGCGGGCCCAGGCACCCGGCGGGGGTGAGCCCCGTCGCGGCGCCGCGGCGCCGCGGGCGAGTCACGGCAGGGGCATCACCCGATCGGGTGGTGCCCCTGCCGTCGTTGCGCGCTCCGCCGCCCTGTGATCCACGAAAGTGATGCAGCGCACAGCGAGAACCCGTTGACGGATGATGGTGCGACTACCGAGGGTAGTAACCATGTCTGTGGACGCACGTCAGTCCGTTCGACTCAGCCACGTCTCCCTGACGCCGTCATCGTCCTCATGGCGCTGTCGCTGAGCTGATCCGCCGGAAGCTTCCCCGACTGGACTTCGGCCCGTCGCCGAACACGCATCCGTCGGACGTCGGCGGCGCCACCGCGCCGAGACCTCCCGGCCCGCACTCCCGCACTACCCGCCCCCATCCGGGCCGCCGGGCCCGCCCCGGTCGTCGGCCGGTGAGCCCGGCCGTGTCCCCGGAGCCGGCATCGTCGCGTTCGGCCCTGGGACAGGCGGGGGACCGGTCCACCGCCCGGATGCCACGCGCGTGACCCGCCCGATCGGCCACCCGACGCACGACCATGCTCCTGCCGCGTCCGCGGCACGCCCGGTCATCAGGCCGCGGCGATCCGTTTCCTCCAAAGGAGACCAGGCGCCGATGATGTCGCCGTTCCAACCCCTGTCCCTCACCGATCGGCCGGCGGGCGGGTATCCCGCCGTCGCGGCGCCCCGTGCCGCGCGCCCGCTCGTGGCCGCCACCGCGACCGCCACCGCGACCCCCGGCCCGCGCAGCCCCGTCACGACGCCCGTGCGGCCGGTCGCCCGCGCCACCGTCGCCCGCCGCGACATCCGCGCCACGATCGCCGCCCTGCCCGGCCGCGGCGAGGACCCGGCGGTCTTCGACGCGCTCGCCGACCGGCTGGCGCTCGACGGCTACCTGCTCACCGTCGTCCCCGACGGCGGTAACCGGGTGTCCGCCCTGGTCGAGGGACGGGTCCCGGGCGCGCCCTTCGTGTTGCTCGGCTCCGACACCGGCGCGCTGGCGGCGCTGGCGATGGTCGGCTCGCCCGCCGTCCGTCCCGACGGGCTGGTCCTGCTCGGCCTGCCGCTGCTGCACCTGCCCGTGGCCGGCCTGCTCGTCGAGGAGCCCTCGCCGCGGGCCCTGCCCGACCTGCCGATCTTGCTGCTGCACGGCACCGACGACGAGATCAGCCCGCTGCCCCTGGTACGCATGACGACCCGGACCGCGCCGCGCGCCGAACTCGACGTGGTCCCCGGCGGCCACGACGTGCTCACCGGAGCAGGTCGGCGCTGCGTCGCGGCGCGCACCGTGCTGTTCCTGGAGTCCCTGCTGGACGCCTGAGCCCGCGTTCGTTCCCGTCTCCCGCTCCCCGCCCCCACCCCGTGCCCCGCCCCATGCCGCCGCGCGGCGTGCTCCGGCAAGACCGCGCTGGTGACGCCGACGCGGTGACGCCGACGCGGTGACGCCGACGCGGTGACGCTGACGCGGTGACACCGACGCGGTGACGCCGGTCGGTCTCCCAGCGTGAAGGTGCCTGCATATGTCGGGCATACTGAGCGCACATCGGACCCGCCTGCGCCGTGGCGGTCGTCGCCGTGGGGGACGGGGATCGGGGAGAGGCGGGGGTACCGGGGTGTCGTCATCGTCACCGGCAGGGCGACGGACACGGCCGCGGACGGCCGCCGCCCTGGCGGTCTGCCTGCTCGCAGCGTCGCTGCTCGTCGTGCTGCTCGTGCCGGCGCGGGGAAGCTCCCACGATCCTGGGACGCACTGCCGGAATGTGAAGATCTACACCGGGCAGGCGAACTCCCCGTACTGGGTCGTCGCGCAGGAGCTGGGCCGCGAGCTCGTCCGGCGCCATCCCGGCTGGGGACTGACCGTCGACCCGGTCGCCACCGACGGCAGCGCCGACAACCTCTACCGGCTTCAGGACGACGGGGCCGCCGCGTGCTCCCTCGCGATGGTCCAGCTCAACGTGGCCGTGGACGCCACCTTCGGTATCTACCAGTTCGACTACCAGAGTGCGGCCCGGTTCCGCCGGGGCACCCTGAACCAGGTCAACCGGCTGCGCACGCTCGGNCCCGCCTACTTCGATCTCGTGCACGTCATCGTCCGCCGCGGCGAGGTGTCGAACCTGCGCGACCTGTGCGGCAGGACCGTCTCCGGTGGTCTGGAGCTGTCCGGCTCCCTGCAGATGANCGACGTGCTGTTCGACAACGTGTGCGCGCTCACGCCGCCGGCGCTGCCGCTGCCGCACGTCGTCTACCAGTCGCTCGGCGAGGGGATGGGGTCGCTGACCGATCCGGCGTCGGCCGCGGACCCGGTGCAGGCGGTGGTCTGGGTGGCGGCGCCGTCGGAGGTCCTCGACGAGCGGATCCGCCGGCTCGGCGGCGCCGCGGGGGACCTGCAGCTCCTCCCGATCGACCAGTACCGCGAGGGTTTCGGCACCCACTGGGACCGGTACTACGAGCGGGTCGCCGGGGCCGGGTTCGTCCGCCGCGACGGCGCGCCGGGCATCTTCGCCGACCGAACGATCGCCGGCGGGACGTACACCGGGATGAACCAGCCGACGCCGACGGTCGGCGCCCCCAACGGCCTGGTGGTCCGCGACTCCGTGGACCCCGGGCTCGCCGTCGCCGCGGCGAGGATCATGGCCGACCGGCCGTGGCTCGCGGGCGTGCTGGGCCAGGCGGCACCCGCCGCCGTCGCCCACGCCCACAGCGACGCGCTGGAATCCGACGCCGACGCGGGCGACGGCGAGTACCGCCAGCTCTGGCGCAACCCGGTGTTCTGCCTGGTACCGGTCCTTCCCGCCGTCGCGACCGCGCTGCGCGAATACACCTCACAGCAGCGCTGCGGGCTGTCCTGACGGCCGTCTCGCACCGGACGGCCGTCTCGGATCGGACGGCCGTCTCGGATCGGGCTGCCCTTCCGGCGGCCCGGGTGGGCCGGCAGGCAAGGCCGACACGCTGGCCCGTCAGGCGAGCAGGTACCCGCGGCNCACCGCCTCGTCGATCATGACGCGGATGTAGGCCCACAGCGCCGGGGAACCGTCCTCGACGGTCTTCTGGTGAGCCAGCACGTCCGCCCTGCTCACCCGGTGCGGAAGCCAGGTGCTCCCGGCGGTGTAGAAGTTCAGCAGCAGCGGCTGCACCCGGTCGAGGGCGCGGGCGAACCGGGCGTCGGGGGTGCGCCGCTCCTCGAACTCGTCCCACAGCGCCCGCAGCTCGTCGGCCTGGTCACCGGGAAGCTGCGGGAACAGCCGGTCGGCGGCCGCCCGCTCGCGTTCGGCCTGGCTGGCCGCGGCCTGCGTGTCGTACAGGAACGTGTCGCCCGCGTAGACCTCCACCAGGTCGTGGATCAGCAGCATGCGGATGACCCGCGCCTGGTCGACCTCCGCCGCCGCGTACTCGCCGAGGACGACGGCGAGCATCGCCAGATGCCAGGAGTGCTCGGCGTCGTTCTCCCGCCGAGACCGGTCGATCAGGTGGCTCTGCCGCAGCACCGACTTGAGCTGGTCGATCTCCAGCAGGAAGGCGATCTGCCGGGCGAGGCGCGCGTCGGTGATCCCCGGGGGCGGCTCGACCGGCGGTCCCACCGCACCCGCGGGCTCGTCGCGGGAGGGCGATGGGGGGGACGGGGACGAGCGGGAGGGAGATGGGATCGTCGACACGTCGCTCCTCGGTGCTCGCCCGGCGTTGCGGCTACCGACGATACGGCCTGCTGGGATGTCACCCCGTCGGGCCGATGCCCGGCCCTGCCGCGCCCGGCACGATCGGTCCCTGCCGTGGANGTTCGTGACGATCGCCTGCGTCATCTATGACGCCTTTCCCGCCCGACCGGGATGAGATCCCTGCTTGAAGTAACCGGATCGACGAGATACCTATACGCTCGGTGACTGTGACGGTTGTGGCGTCGCCGCCGCCTGCTCCCAGCGGAGGGCCGGAATCCCGGCGCCGCGGGGGCGTCCGGCGACGGCGCGAGGGCAGGGCTCCCAGGGCACCCGTCCCGCCCGGCCCGGGCTGGTTCCGCCAGGCCGCGCGGCTGGCGCGCACCGTCGCGGCACACTGCGACGCCGGCGTCCGGCTGGTCGGGCTGCTCGGCGTGCTCGTCGTCGCGCTGGCCCTGTTCGGGTTGACCCTGCGCGGGGTTGTCGCCCACCGGCTCGACGCCACCGACGACCTGGTCACCCGGCAGGGGCGGGCGCTGGCCACGGCCCAGGAGCTGCGTGCCGCGTTGTCCCAGGCCGACGCCGCCGCAGCCGCCGAGTTGTTCGCCCCCGTCGAACTGCTGGTCGACAAGAGGGAGCCGGCGGCGGAGCTGCGGGCCCGCTACGACGGGATCAAGGCCGGCCAGCCCTTCGAGGCGAGCGTGGCCGAGGCCGCCCGCGACGTCCTCGACCTGCGCCGCCTCGACCCGAGGCTGTGCGCCTCGGATCCGGATCCCCGACTCGGGCCCCTCGTCCCCGCCGCGGCCGACCCGGCGGCACTCGCTCCCGACCCGATGNCCGCGGCGGGAGTCGGCGACGGCGACGATCTCACGGTCCCCCCGGACGGCCCGGTCGACGGGGTGGACCAGGCCGGCGGGATGGAACCACCCTGGTCCACATCGGGGGGCGAGTCCGACGGGGCGCGCCCGCCGGCCGGTGCGTCTGGGGGCGCGTCGGATGGCGCCTCGCGGGGCATGGCGTCCCCGGCGTGCCCCCTGGACCTGCTGGCTCAGGGCATCCCCGTCTACAACGGGATGGTGGAGCGGGCCCGGGCGAACAACCGCGCCGGTCTGTCCGTGGGCGAGGCCAACCTGCGGGCCGCCTCGACCATGATGCGCACCGAGATCCTCCCCTCGACCGAGGTTCTCGTCGCCCGCTACGCCGACGCCGTCGACCTCGCCTACCAGCGGGCCACCGGGTCGCAGGGGGAGTGGGCCATCGTGATCACCGCCGCCTTCGCGCTGGGCTCGCTGATCGGCGTGCAGCTGCTGCTGGTGCGCCGGACGAACCGCCTGATCAACCCGGGTCTGGTGATCGCGACCGGCGCGGTGCTGGCGGCGGTCGTCTGGACGGCGGTGGCGTTCGGCACCCAGCAGACCCGCCTGGACACCGCCCGCGACGCCGGCTATCGGCAGATGACGCTGCTCGCGCGCTCGAAGACCCTGACCCTGGAGGCCAGGGTCGACGAGAACCTGTCGCTGACCGCGTTGGGCAACGGCGTCCGTTTCGACGAGCACTTCGCCTGGGTGACCCGGGGGTTGGGTTTCGACGCGACCGGCGACCGGCTGCCGCCCGAGCCGGTCACCCGCCGAGGCTCCCTCGTCGTGGCGCTCGACAGCCGCCAGGGTGCGGACCTGCCACCCGGGCTGGAGGCGGACCTGCGGTCCTGGCTGCAGGTGCGCGACTCGGTGGTGAGACTGCTGGCCTCCTCGCCCGACTCGGTCGTGGCCGCCGCCCACGCTCCCGGGGACGCCGGCTCCACCGGTGGGGACGCGCGCTCGTCCGACACGTTCGGCGAGGCGNTCACCCGCACGCTCGGGCCGGACACGGCCGCGTTCACCCGTTTTCTCGGCAAGCTGGACGTGGCCGTCGACTCCGCCCGCGGTCGGTTCGAGGGCGACGTGCGCCGCGCGGCCGACGCACTGCGGGCCCTGCGGCTGGCCGGCCCGGCCCTCGTGCTCGCCGCCATCGTCGCCGCCGCGGCCGGCATGTGGCCACGCCTGCGGGAGTTCCTGTGAGCCTCCGCGACGGCGCCCGCCGGTGCCGCGGTGCTCGCCTGCGCCGGGATGCCTGGCTGGTCGCGGCGGGTCTCGCCTGCTGCCTGGCCCTGGTGGGCGGTGCCGGCTGCAGCACGGCGCGCAGCCCGCTGCCGATCGAGGCCGGTCCGCTGCCGCGTTCCCCGGCGCCGCCGGCCGAGCCGACACCGGCGCCGGCCGGGGCGGTCAATCCGGACGGCACCTGCCGCCAGGACGGCCGGCCGGTGCGCTCCACGGAGCCGCCGCTGGACCCGCTGCCGGCACCGGGGCACATGCCGACCGGCAGCCGGATGCGCGCGATCGCCCAGGTCCGGGGCTACCTGCGGGTCGGCATCGTCACCGACGCACCGCCCGCGGGGCTGATGAACTGGCGCACCCTGCGGCTGGAGGGGTTCGACGTCGGCATCGCCCGCGCCGTCGCCGCGGCGATCTTCGGGCCGGACGACGTCGACGATCACATCCAGTTCCGGGCGGTCACCACGTCGGAGCGGGAGGACCTGCTGCGATCCAACATGGTCGACATGCTCGTCGCGACGATGACCATCACCTGCGAGCGCAAGCGGCAGGTCCGGTTCTCCAGCGTCTACTACGAATCGACCCTGCGGCTGCTGGTCCGCCAGGAGGCGGGTTTCACCGGCATCGCGGACCTCGCCGGCCGGCCGGTGTGCACGTCGGCGGGCAGCACGGCCAGCGAGAAGCTCGCGCGGCTGCCGACGCCCGCCCCGCGCGTGGTGACCCGCTCCCGCATCGCCGACTGCCTGGTCGCCCTCCAGCACGGCGACGTCGACGCGATCGTCGGCGACGACGTCCTGCTCGCCGGGCTCGCCGCCCAGGACCCCTACACGACGGTGCTCGGCCCGCAGGCGTTCGGGGCGGCGTTCGCGGCCGGNGGGCGGCTCGACGAGCCCTACGGCATCGCGATGCCGATCACCGGTGACACCGCGGGGGACGACGGGTTCGTGGCGTTCGTCAACGGGGTGCTGCGGCAGATCATGCTCGACGGCACCTGGTCACGGCTGTACGACGAGTGGCTGCGTCCCGGGCTGCGCGTCCCGGGCCGCCCGCCGCTCGCCGACGCCGACACCTCCTGAGACGAGCCCGGCGGGCCGGCAGCCGGATCGGCCAGGGTGGCCGAGGCGGATCACGGGGGCAGGGCGTCAGGTCAGGGTGCGGGGGCGGGCGTGGTTTGCCTGGTCGACGAGCCGGACGCGGCTGGCCCGGTCGGGGGTCAGACGGGCCATCTCCCGGTAGGTCTCGGCGAGCCCGAACCTCAGCTCGCGCTCGACCATGGGCCGACCGAGCAGGGTCGGGGGCCGGGGCGAGCCAGGCGGTGGATGGCCCGCGGGGACCAGCGTCAGGGCGGCGGTGAAGATGTCGCGGCGCAGCTCGGCGCGGCGTCGTTCGCCGAGGTCGAGCAGGGGATCGGCCAGCAGTGCCGCGGCGCGTAGCAGCGCCGCGGAGCCGGTCGCCGGGGAGTCCGTTCCGGGGACGCGGGCGACCAGGACGCCGATCATCCGGGCCCGCGACGCCGTGTAGGCGGAGGAGGAACGGGGCACCCGCTGATAGGCGTCGATCTTGNCGGTCGGGTCGGTCCGGCACCGCGCCAGCCCGAACGCGGCGCTGGTGACGCCGGGGTCGATGGCGCCGACGACGTCGAACAGCTCGCCCGCGCGCTCCCGGGCCGCCTGGCGCTCCCGGGCGGAGCCGGCGGTGGTCGCCACGTCGGCGAGGGCCGTCGCGAGGGCGAGGCGGGGGGCGAGCTCCCCGGGAACCTGCGAGTACACCCGGTCGAAGGCCGCCGCGGCCTGCCCGGGCCGCCGCGCGACCAGGGCGGCCAGCCCCCGGTACCAGTCGACGCGCCACTCGCGGGGGGCCGCCGCGGCCGCGGCGTCCAGGGCGCGGGCCGCCTCGCCGAGCTGCCCGGCGCGGATCCGCGCCCGGGCCAGCGCCAGGCGCACCTCCGTGGTCACCGGAACGATGGCGGCCAGCCGGGCGGCGAGCGCCGCCGGGTCCTCCTCCGGGCCGGCGGTCAGCGCCGGCGCGCGCGGGTCGTCCTGGTCGACCCGCAGGTCCGGTAGCACCTCCCAGGCGGCGGGGGGTCCGGTCGGGCCGGTCTCCCCGGTGGGATGCCCGGCGGCGTCGAACCATCGGCTCGCCAGCGGCGGAACCGGCCCCTCCGTGCGGGCGACGATCTCGTAGAGCACGCCGACCAGCTCGTCCGCCAGTTCGGTGACGCTCTGGAAGCGTCGTTGTGGGTCGGTCGCGGTGGCCCGGCGCAGCAGTCGGTCCAGCGACTCGAACTCCCGCAGCGGCGGGTGGGCCCGGCGCGGGGGCAGCACGTGCCGGTAGGCGTCGACGAACCCGGGGAAGCGGCCGAGGACGAGGCGGGCCAGCGTCCGGGCGACGGCGAACGTGTCCGTGGTGACCGACGGTGCGGCCCGTGCGACGCCGCCGGGGCGTTCGCCGTCGTCGTCGAGCTCGGGCGCGCGGTAGCCCGGCGTGGACAGGTAGCCGGAGACCATGTCGTCGAGGCGGCGGGCCCCGCCGAGGTCGATGAGCTTCACCCCGGACGCGGTGACCATCACGTTGTCCGGTTTGAAGTCGCAGTAGACCAGGCCCATCCGGTGCAGGTGGCCCAGCGCGGGCAGCACCCGCAGCAGGTAGCGCAGCACGTCCGCGGGGGGTGGTGGGGCGGGTCGCCCATCCGGACCGGGCGGNCCGGTGTCGGCCAGCCCGGTCAGGGAGATCCCCGGCACGTACTCCATCACGATGTAGTCCTCGCCCTCGTGGGTGACGTAGTCGAGGATCTTCACGATCGCGGGGTGGGACACCGTGGTGAGGATGNGCCGCTCGCCCTCCGCGATCCGCCGGGCCTCCGGGTTGGCGGCGTCGAGCAGTCCCTTGAGCACCACCCAGGCCTGCACGTCNTCGCCACCGAGGTTGTCGTCCGTGGCCGCGTACACCCAGCCGAGGCCACCATGGGCGATCACTCCGTGCACGGTGTAACGGCCGACCCGCTCGCCGGGACGCAGCTTGACGGTGAACGAGTAGCGGTGGCCGCATCCCCCGCAGGTGCCCTCGAGCGCGACCGTTCCCGACTGGCCCGGACGGGCCACCGGCGCGCCGCACCCCGCGCACTCCCGCAGCCCCACGGGCACGCTCGGCGCCTCCAGCAACGGTGGGGTGGCACCGGGGGGTGGCCCGATCCGGCGGGGCAGTCGCAGCGGGTCGCGCGGCACACCGGGCGCGGGGCCCCGACGGGGGGAGGAGATCGTTCGTGGGACCGGCACCGCACCGACGCCCACGGCCCGCTCGCGGCCGTCCTCGTCGCCGTCGTCATCGCCGGGCCGGGGCGAACCGGTGAAGCGGGCCCGCGTGGGCTCGGTCGGTTCGAGCCACCGGGCGGACCCGGCCGCGCCGCCGGTGCGGCCGTCCCCCGGCGGGTCCGACCGATCCTCGTGGTGGTCCCCGTCGGGCAGCGTCGCGTCGTCCTCCGCCATAGGTGCCTCTCCGCCGACGTCCGCGGCCCGGCTGGGGCGCTGCCGTGTCGTGCCGTCAGCCTGCCACGGGCCCGTTCGTCCGTCGTGGTGGAGCTCCCTTTGCTCCTGGCACGGACGTTTCGGCCGCGCTGGACCGACCGTGTCCGAGAGGTCGGCCGTATGCTGACGGCCTTCTGGGGCGCCACCCGGGCACGGTCCGTTTCGTCGGCCGGACGCGCGTGGTGTTTTCACGGTTGCGCGCGTGGGGTTCGACGGTCGGCAAAACCGGGATCGGTCGGACAGCGCCCGCTGCACCCGGATTCCGGCCGGCCGGCGCCCGGGGCGGCGTGCACCGGGACCGGTGGCCCCGTCGCCCGGTGACGCGGCCTCCCGGGTAATGGCTCCGTCCGGCGGGTGACGGCTGCGTTCGGCCGGAATCGGCGGCCGTCGTGCCCGGCCGGCGACGGTTGCGGCGGGCGCGGGAGGCGTCCGCGGACGACCCCGCGCACGCCGAAGGGCCGACCGGACTGGCCGGTCGGCCCTCGGGAGCAGCTCCCGGACCCGGAGCGACGCCGCTGGTGGGCGGGGTCGCCGGGCGCAGGCTCAGCGGAGATTAGTGGTGCACCGGCCGACGGCCGTGCACGGCGCGGTAGATCAGCAGTGCGATGATCGCACCGATGATGGAGCCGATCAGGCCGGAGGGCTGGAACGCGCCCTCGTCGAAGTCGTGGNCGAACAGGAGGTAACCGAGGAAACCACCGATGAAGGAGNCGACAAGGCCGAGGACAATCGTCGCCGGAATGCTCATCGCGTCGCGACCCGGAACAACCAGGCGGGCGACTGCGCCAGCGACGAGCCCAAGCAGAATCATGGTGAGGATGAACCAGAGCACGAGAGCCTCCGCAATTTTGCCGTGGCCGGCGGCGGTGCCGGGGTGCGCCGCTTTCCTGTTCGCCGGTGTGATCGCGGGTTGTATCCCCGGTGCGGCTCCCGTCAAACTGTCCGATTTCGTGAAAGGTTCCCGGGTGGGCGCGGGTCAGTGAGGTCGAACCTTCTGGTCAGCCCGTGCGGCGCGGGGCGCGGGCCGACCAGCGGCCGTCCTCCCGGCGGACCGCGATCGGATGGTCGAAGCAGGAGCTGACCAGCTCGGTGGTCAGCACGTCGTCGGCCCGGCCGGTCGCCAGCGCCCGCCCGCCGCGCAGCAGCATGGCATGGGTCGTCGTAACCGGCAGATCCTCCAGGTGGTGGGTCACCAGCACGCTCGCCAGCTCGCCGAACTCCCCGGCCAGCGTCTCGACGCTGGTCAACAGCCGTTCGCGGGCCGCGACGTCGAGGCCCGTCGCCGGCTCGTCGAGCAGCAGCAGCCGCGGCCGGGGCACGAGCGCCCGCGCGATCAGCGTCCGCCCCCGTTCGCCCTGGGACAGCGTGGGCCAGCGTGCGTGCCGGATCGTGGCGATGCCCAGCAGCCCGAGCAGCTCCGCCACCCGCCGCCGCTGGGCCTCGGTGGGCCGCCAGCGGGGAACGAGCTCGATCGATCCGGTCGCACCGGTCAGCACGACCTCCTCGACGGTCAGCGGCGAGCGCAGCGGATGGCGGGGATCGACGTGCCCGATCCAGCCCCGCAGCGTCCGGACGTCGACCCGACCCAGCCGGTGGCCGAGGACGTCCACGCTGCCGCGGGTGGGGTGGCGCACCGCGCCGCACAGGCCGAGCAGCGTGCTCTTACCCGCCCCGTTCGCGCCGAGCAGGGCCCAGTGCTCCCCGGGACGGACCGTCAGATCGACGTCGGCGAGCAGCTCGCGGCCCTCGCGCACCAGGGCGACGCCCGCGCAGCGAAGCACCGGCGGTCCCGACCGCGGTCCGTTCGCGGCGCCGACGGCCGACCGCGATGCCGGCGCCGCGCTGGTCGGCGCCGCGCTGGTCGGGGCACCGTGGGCGGGGGCGGCGCCGTTCAGCGGCGTGTCGGCTGTGGTCATCGGCTCCGGTCGTCACCGCGATCGCGCATCGCGGCACGCACCTCCCGGGCGGCACTGCGGGCGCGGCTGCTCAGTGGCCCGAGCGTGCTACGCAGCCGGCTCCCGCGGCCCCCGCCACTGCGGGCGATGTCGGCGAGGTCCGCCTCGCCGAAGTCGTGGTCGGGATGGTCCGCCGCTCCCAACCACCAGTAGCCGCGGGTGGAGATCTGGCCGCGGTCCAGTCCGGAGCCGAGCAGCTGGCGGCGGATCCGGCGCACCGCCGAGGCCTCACAGGCCACCCAGGCCGCCGTGCCCGCCGGCAGGACGGCCGCCGCGACGGACTCGGCGAGCAGCTCGCCGGCGACCCGCGTGCCGCGGTGCAGCCAGGTGACCGTGGCTGCCGGGTCGACCGGCAGGTCACGGTGGCGGCCCGCGTCGCGGACCTCCGCCAGCACCGTGACGCCTGCCGCCGCGGGCAGCCGTTCGAGGATCGTCGCCAGCGCCGGCAGGCCGGTCTCGTCGGCGGCGAGCAGGTGATGGGCCGCGCCGGTGGGGACCTCGTAACCACCCCCCGGACCGGCGATGGCGAGATGGTCGCCGGGGCGGGCCCCGGCCGCCCATCGCCCGGCCGGGCCCCCCGCGTGCAGCAGCATCTCGATGTCCAGCTCACCGGCGTCGGGGTCGAACCGTCGCGGGGTGTAGGTCCGGACCACCGGGCGGGGCTGACCCGCGGGGAAGACCGGCCGTCCGTCCGGGCCCCACGCCGGGACGGTCGGCTCCCGCTGCCCGTCCACCGGAAGGAAGATCTTGATGTGGTGCGCGGGCCGGGGCAGGGCGAAACCGGCCAGTGCGGGGCCGCCCAGGGTCACGGTGACCATGTCGTCGGCCAGCGGGGCCACCCGGACGACCTGCAGGCGCCGCGGGGCGGGGCGGGTGCGCCGTGGCTGCGGGGCGCCTCCGCCCGGCGCCGCACCCGCGGCGCGAGAGAGTGGCCCGGACCGGTCGGCGGGTGCCCCTGGGGTGGCAGGGCCGGCCGGGTCGGATTTGAAGGTTGACATCTCCCTCGTGTCCTGCCTTTGCATCAACACGGGGACCGGACGGTGGGTCCGTGCACCCGGTGCCACGACCGGCGCGGCGTCCGTGCGGTCGCACGCGCCAGCGACCACCTCGGATGAACGTACTTCTTGCCCCAAGGGCCCGGCGGAGCCGGGTACGGGGTCCGCAGGGCACCGCCGGCGGACGCCGGCCTCCGCTCGACGGCCACCACGCCGGCCGCGGGAGTGCGCGGCGGGTGCCGATCTCACCCCGGCGTCCACAGGTTCACGGCATCTTTCCCGGGATCAACAGCAGAAAAGAGCCGACCATCGGTGGAGATCGCCATCGTTTTTGGCGACACCGCCCCGATGTCGGAGCGCAACGTGGCGGTGCGATGGGGATGCAACCTATCGGATACATCCCACCGCTGGATCTCTCCCCGGCCCCAGGCGAACGTGACGAGGGTATGGCGGTCGAAGGAGAGCAGGACCTCGTCCACCGGGCCGGTCCCGCCGTCGGGAAAGGCGATGGTGGCTGGGTTCGCCCGATCGGCGGTATCCCAGAGGGTCACCGTGCCGACGTCGTCTGTGACGACGACCGTGTCGGTGTCGAGGAACAGGACCGACCGCGCCTTACCGCCCCTGGTGGGAAAGGTGACGGTGTTGACGAGGTGCTCCATGTGCTGAGTATCCCATATCCGCACCGTTGCCTGGTTGTCGAGGTCCGCGGTGGCGGCGTTGCGGCCGTCGGCGGAGAGCCCCACGGCGACGCTTTCATGGAGGTTTGCGGCGGCGGCCCCGGTGCTAATGGTCGCATCGGAAGGCGAGTAGGTGGGATGGGCGAGGTCCCAGGACATTATCTCGTTGCCGCCGACGGCGACCAGACGGAGGCCGTCGGGAGAAAAGGCCANCCCCCTGACGAACTTCCCGTTGTCTCCGCCCGATTCTCCGGTGAAGGTATCGGTTTGGATGCTGACCGGACTTCCCGGGCGGGTGACGTCCCATAGAAATATCGCTCGCTGGCCGTCGGTGGTAACGCCGGAATGAGCCAGGATGCGACCGTCGGGAGAAAGGATCGACACCCGTCCGACCGACTTTGCGAAATCACGGAAACCGCCGAGGAACGAGGCATTCGCCGGATCGGTGATATTCCACATCCGCACGGTGGAGTCGGTGGTGACGACGAGGGTGTGGCCGTCGGCGGAGAAGCTTTCGGCCCGCGGCGTGGCCGCAGGCTCAGGCAGAATGGCCACGAGGGTCGGGCGGACGGACTCGGGGGCGGGGTCGGGCCGGTTCAGCAGGACGACGAGCACGGTGGGAATCGCGACGGCCAAGGCCACGGCGAGCGCGATCGTGATGCGCCGTCGCCGTGACCGCGGATTGGTCCGTCCGCCAGGATCGGGATCGCGGGACGAGGGAGCGTCGGGACGGGGAGTGCTTGCCCCCGGAGCGCTCGGCTGGGTGGCCAGCGGTGGCGGCGGTGGCAGGGAGGCCGGCTCGGGTGGTTGGTCGGCGGCGTTGCTCACCAGGTCGTCGAGATGCAGGGGGAGCCAGACGCGGCTCGTCCAGCCGGCGCCATGGATGGCGGTGGCGGCCCTGGCGAGGTCGAGGGCGAAGGCCTGTGCCGTGGGCTGGCGGTCGGTCGGGTCCTTGNCCAACGCCCGCAGGACGACCTGCGCAGGACGACCTGCGCGATGGGGGCGGGCACGCCGGCCGGCGGCGGGACCGGGGTGCTGATGTGATGCTCCCAGATCACGGGCACGGGCAGGGTCGGGTCGAAGGGGAGTGCGCCGGTCAGAAGCTGGTAGATCACGACGCCGAGGGCGTAGAGGTCCGTGGCCGGGCTCAGTCGACCGCCGGTGATCTGTTCGGGCGCCATGTAGGACGGTGTGCCGGCCACCGCGGTCGCTGTGACCGCGGTTCCCTCGAACATCTTCGCGATGCCGAAGTCGGCGACCTTCAGTGT
>NZ_LJFZ01000015.1:0-166257 GCF_001420875.1 Frankia sp. AvcI1
AGCACGAACCCCGCGAGCACGTCCGTCTCGAACGTCGCCAACTCCTCAGCGGACGCCGCCGACTGCCGCGCGTCCCGAATATCGCGTACCACCGCGAGCGCCAATCCGAGCACCTCACCTTCACGCAGACAGCGGAGAACGCAACCCACGTGAGGAACCTTCAAGAAGTCCGAGGCCGCGTCAACACGGCACGCAGGCCCGCCAAGAGCCAGAACCACCTGGACCACAGCACCTACGGCTACCCGCCGCAGATGAACCCCAGCGATGTCGGACTACCGGTGCCACCGACGGGGAGCGCGGCCCGATGACCGCCGAAGACGAGACGTGGCGCCGCGACGCGCGGTGGGCGACGGTCTGGCCCACCGGCCGNCACAACGCCGCCACCCACCAGACCCGGCGACCGCCAACCGATGCGCCGCACGGCGACGCGGCGATATCAGCGGCGGTCGCCGCCCACGCGATCGCCGCCTACAGCCGGCCCGGGGACACGGTGTGCGACCCGGACTGCGGACGGGGAACAGTCGTAGCCGAAGCCGTGCACGCCCGCCGCCACGGCATCGGCATCACCACAGACCCCGACCAGTGGGAGACCGCCCGCACCGCCCTCACCCTGGCAAAGGCCCGCGGCGCCCGCGGCGACGGGATGATCCTCGACGCGCTGCCCGACGGCGAGTCCTGGACCGGACTCGGACCGNTCGACCTGGTCCTGACCGCNATCGGACCGGCCGACCCNGCCGAGCCGACCGGTCCGGCCAGGGACCGGCTACGCGCACGGCTGGCCGCCTACCGGGACCTGCCCCGGCCCGGCGGCCACCTCATCGTCATCACCGCCTACCACATCGGCGGCGGGCTGGACCTCGCCAGCCAGGTCGCCGCCGCCGGCCGGGACGTCGGCTGGCGGCCGGTGCAGCGTGCCGTCGCGCTCACCGCTGTCCCCTACACCCGGGCATGCGGCACCCACCGCCCGCCCGGGCGGGCACGCGCCTACCCGGTCCACCAGGACGTGATCGTCTTCCGTATCGAGGGCCGACCAGCCCGGCGCCCGCGCCCGCCGCGCCCACCGGCGCCGCCCGCCGCCCTCAACACCTCGCACCGCCCGGCCGCCTAGCACTCCGTGCCGGCCGGGCCCGTGCGCGCACCGCACCGCCGCGGCCGGCCTTCTGGTTGGAGCCCCGCATGTCTGATGACCTGCTGCCCATCCCCGCGCTGCCACCCGCCCCGCCCGCACCGCAGCGCCAGCCCGGCTGGTGGTGGCGGCTCACCCACCCCCGCGCCGCACGGCAGGCGCGCCTCCTCGCCGCCCACCACACCTGGACCACCGAACGCGCCCGCGCCGCCCAGATCGACCTCGTCCGCGCCGGCTTCCACCTCGGATCGATCCCCTTCGGCTACCAGCCCCACCGAGTCACCCTCCCCGACGCCGTCGGCCGGCCCCACCGCCGCGTCCGCCTCGTCGTCGACCCCGGACCCGCCAACGTCGTCGCGGCGATCTACCGATGGAGAGTCGACGACCGGCTCAGCCCCCGGTCCATCGCCACCCNCCTGCATGGCCTCGGGAGCCAGTTCTTCACCCCAGGCGAACCGGCGAGCGGGCTCCCGCGGCCGTGGACCCCGACCGCCATCAGCCGCATCCTGGCCAACCCCGTCTACACCGGCGCCACCGTCTGGGGCCGCACCCGAGGCGGCCAGCCCGTCGCACCCGAACACTGGATCATCTGCCCCCACGCCCACCAGCCGATCATCGACGGGCGGACGTTCCTCCACGCCCAACTTCTCGCGCCCCCCGGCACCACGGTCCTCAGCCCGCACCTGCCGCCCTGGGAATTCCCCCAGAACCCCCCGCCCGACCCGGGAACAGGTAACAGCCACCTCGGGGCGATCGCGTGACAGCACGCCCGGAGGGTCCGCTGCCGCACGCATCGGCCACGCCGGAGTGCCGGACCGGCTGGTGGCGGCGGTTCACCCACTCCCACCCCGCCCGAGCAGCGCGGCAGGCGCTTCTGCTTGCGACTCCCCACGTCCGGACCACCGATCGCGCCCGCCAGGCCCAAGTCGAGCTCGTCCACGCGGGCTCCCACCTCGGCCCGGAGTCCGCCGGCTACCAGCCACACCGGGTTACCGTGCTCGACCGCGATAGGCAGCCCCGCCGCCACGTTCCCCCTGGCCCCATTATCGTCATGGTCGTCCGGCGGCGAGTCGACGACCGTCTCAGTTCCCGTGTCGTCGCTCTCCGCCTGCCGGACTTGTTCTACTCGCCGATAGCTCTCGGAACCGGTTTCCCAATGNGGNCGTGGACCCCTTCATGGAAGATCCACACAACCTCGACCCGCTGCCAGGATTTCTTTGATGAAATAGATTCTGNAGAAGCCCGCGATGGCCGATGAGAGGCCGTCGGATCAAGCCGCTGAACCACCGGGTCGTAACGATACTCCCGTCATGAAACTGGAGATCATTACTGTTGGTGGGCTGGAAGGCGAGCGGTTGTCCAGGTTNCAGACTCAGGTGTTCATGGAGGTGCTGGAGTGGCTAGCCCACAAGCGATACAAGCCTGGGGAGGAAACAGGCGCGTAGACGGCCGAGGCCAGACGCCAGGAAGCGCGGCTGGTACCCCCGGCGTCATCCGACTGGCGTGGGCCGGACGCACGTCCACCTACGATCAGNAGGACCCGACATTGTCATTGCCTCGGCAGCTGCGAACTTCCCAGCGGGCATTGCCGCCGAACGCGGTGATCGTCGCGCATTTCTACGACGTGGAGTCCGGGCGTAAGGACTTGGCTGATAGAGGTCATGGCCGCGCGCACGAAATGTTCCAGATTCCCATACCGCGCGACGGTGGTGTGGCCGATCTGCTTGAGGAAGCCGCGCGACCCAACCGACGGTTCGACGCCGTGATCTGTGAGTCCATTGACCGGATCGCTCGACGCACCTACATCGGCACCGAGATCGAGCACATCCTTGAGCAGGCCGGCGTCCCCCTCCNCGCCGCAGATGAACCGATTCGACTGGACGGGAGTTTCGTCCGGCCGAAGACCGCCACCCAGGTGCTGACCCGTCGGCTCAAGCAGGGGGTAGCTGAGTGGTACGTGGTGGAGATGCTGGAGAAGTCCTGGGCGGGCTTCGAGACCCACACCGAGCAGGGCTACAACGTCGGCAAACCGTGCTACGGATACCGAGCACATCACGTACCCCATCCCGTTCCGGCCAGGCGAGCAAAAGGCGTGAAGAAGACGCTGCTCGCGGTCGAACCGGTCGAAGGCGCTGTGGTCCGCAGGATCTTCACCTGGAGGGTCACCGAGCGGCTTGGGTACGGCGCGATCGCGGACAGGCTGAACCTCGATCTCACCGAGAACCCCCCGCCGGTACCTGTCGAACCAAGCCGGGCTCGGGGCGAATGGAACTACTCTAACGTCCGAGACGTGCTCACCAATCCGAAGCACACCGGCCACATGGTCTGGAACCGGCGGGCACGCAAGGGCGCGGGCAAGAACCGGGTGAACCCCGTCGAGAATTGGGTCTGGTCTCCCGAGCCCGTGCACGAGGCGCTTATCGACCTAGAGACTTTNGTCCAAGCGCAGGAGGTTGCGCCACTGCGGGAACGTTCCCGTACGCGTTCGGGCGTNAGCGCGCACTCGAACTCCGTTCGGACCTACCGCCTGCGCAGCTACGTGTTCTGCGATCTGTGTGGACGAAGGATGAGCGGTCGGGCCCCGCGCGGCGTCGGCTACTACGTCTGCGCCCCAAAAGGCGGATACGTCGCGGCCGANCATCCGCAGAAGGCGGCTATCTGGCTCCGNGAGGATGATCTGGTCGCCGGCGTCAACGCGTTCCTAGCTGAACGGGTGTTCGGTCAGTACCGTCTGGACCTCCTCGATGCTCATCTGAGAACAGTGGATGCGGACCGAGGGCATGATCGGGAGCGACAGGTCGCGGCGCTACACCGGGCCATCGCCGACACCGAGGCCCGTAGCAAGCGCCTGCTACGCAACTTCGAGCTGGTAGACGACCCGGACCAGGACATGGGCCGCGACATCGCCGAGCGGNGGATCGAACTGAGGTCTGAACGAGTGGCTCTTCAGCAGAAGCTGGCCGCGCTTGAGGACGAGGAAGCCGCGGCACCCAATCCCGGCCTACTGCGGGCACTGCCGGTGGGGCTCGTCGAACTCGACGAGCTGCCCGAGGACCTGTCCCGCCGCCTCTTCGAGGCGCTTCGGCTCGAAGTCCGCTACAACCGCGCGACTAACATCGCAACTTGCCGGGTAACCCTGACAGGCGAGACCATCCCGGCTACCGCCCGCGTCGGCGTCGATGCGGTCAGGGCTATGCAAGACGTCCCAAGAAAGATCAATAAGGAGGAAGTGGCCATGCCCGTGCAGATCTCGGAAGGGATCATGCACGGGTCTGCGTGGTGCCCCCAACGGGATTCGAACCCGTGCTACCGCCTTGAAAGGGCGACGTCCTGGGCCGCTAGACGATGGGGGCGCGGTGACGATCACAGCCGGGGCGGAGCAGGCNCTCAGCCACATCGTCGATCGTCTGAAGCACTGCAAGCATAGGGGATGGCCAGGGCAGCCGACAAACCCGTCCGCGCTGGGTGCGGTCAGGGTCTGCCGGCGACATGGGCGCGCAGCGCCGGGCGCGGGTCGGCCCAGCGGTAGCGGGAGTGGAAGAACGCGCGCACCGGCCGGCCGCCGATCGCGATCGAGTGGGTGATGCGCACCCTGCCGGCGTCACNGCCTGCGTCGGCGAGGTCGAAGGACATCGTGACGTCGTCGGCCCGCTCCAGCGGGGTGTTCGGATCGTAGACACGCAGGGTCACCGCCGTGTCGACCTGGGTGTAGGCGTAGGCGAGAACCTGGTGGTTCAGGCCGAGTTTCAGGGGATCCGCCGAGTGGACGGTGATGACGCCGATCGGGGCGAGCCTGCCGGAGTCGAGATCGAGCCGGATCCGCGGCCACTCGTNGGCGAGGCTGCGGCGGCCGACGCCGAGGCGGCCCAGCGCGCCGCCGGGCCGCCCCGGAACAGACCCGGAACGGTTGGGGACAGAGCCGGGACCGTCAGAGGTGGAGCCGCGAGGGTCAGAGGTGGAGCCGCGGCGGTCCTGCCGGCCAGTGCCGGGCCACCACGCGACCCCGCGGCGCGNCTGGGGGTAGGTGTCGGCGGCCCGCATGAGGCCGTAGTACCGGGCGACGCCGCGGGGCAGGTCGAAGCTCGCCAGCAGCCGGCGCACGAGGTAGCCGTACAGCGGGGAGCCCCGCCGGGGCGGGTCGGCGTCGGGCGGCGCGGCGAGACCGGCCTCGAACAGGTCGCGCACCGCGAAGATCATGCCGCCGCACAGGCCGCGGCTGGCGTCCCCGATCCCGAGGCCCCAGGGGAGGCCGGGCAGCCGCAGGGCCAGCAGTGGCTGGACGTCGAAGCTGTTCGTGAACCGGAACGCGCTGACGCCGGGCCGGAACCCGGGCACGGCAGACCGAACCACCCAGTTCTGGGGGCGGTCACGGTCCATGGTGCTGCCCCTCGCCCGACCCCACACCACCTGGCCAGACCAGACGGCGGGTGCCGGTCATCGTTCGGTGAACGCGCGGTCAGTACACGGCGGTCAGTACACGGCAGGCGGTGCGCAACGCCGCAGTCGGCGCACCGCGCCGCCAGGCCGCAACGGCCCCGTCCGACGTCGTCGCCGCGTGCGCCGAGGCCGGCGGACGGCCCATCGGGCCGTCCGCCGGTTCCCCAACAGGTCCACCCTGCGCCCTCCCGGTGCTCAGGTGGCCCTTGACGCGGACGTCGACGCGAACCGGACCCCGCCCGACGGCCTCCCCGCCGGCCGGGCAGCCCGGCATTCGGATCTTCACACTTCCTTTACGTCGCGTGGCCCCAAGGTGGGGGCCCGGACCGGCCGGCTTGCCCGGTTCTCAACCGAACGGACAGCCTTTCGGACCTTCGACCCTGTTCCACGAGGTCGGACCACCGACACCCTCGCAAGGGCAGCGACTGCCGCCCGGACGAGGGAAAGGAGGTGCTTCCGGCTACGCGCCGGGTTGGNGCGATCTAGATGTCGCCTCCGATGCTCGGGACCCCCTTCAGCAGGGCACGCACCTCGGCCTCCCGGTACCGGCGGTGCCCACCAAGGGTCCGAATCGACGTCAGCTTGCCGGCCTTCGCCCACCGGGTCACGGTCTTCGGATCAACCCGAAACATCGTGGCTACCTCGGCGGGCGTCAGCAGCGGCTCGGCGTCCGGCGTTCGTGTCGTCATTGTGTTGGCCTCCCGTCACAGAGCGTCGCTCCGTCCCATACAGATCGTGCATCCTTCGGGGGCATTTCGGACATGGCACGTCAGGACCATCTGCTGNCTAGTCACAGCTCGTCCGAAGCGGACGGCAACTCTCAGTTAANGGAATGCGTCGATCAGCTTGCGGATTCCCGCGCCTGCAAGGGTCTCCACCTCATCAGGACCCGTTCGTAGGCTTCGACCGCTAGGTCTGTTCGCCCACGGCGTAACGCGCTGACAGCCTCGACGATGTCCTCTACCGAGCTGTCGNGCCGAAGCATGTCATCGTCGAGCAGGTCAACTAGCCCGTCGTAGTCCAGTTCGACCCTGCTCTGCGGATGGAAGGACCCCAGCCAACGGGCCAGATCGCCGATGCCCTCGACCGCGGGGGCCTCGCTCGAACCGCCCCGCAGCGTCTCCACCGCCTCCACCGCGCGGCTCGCCCGGCGCCGGGCCAGGCTCATCGTCGTCCGGTAGATCATCGACCGTTCGGCGGTGTCCCCGGTCACCAGCGACCGCTCGGCCGGGTCGAACAGCAGGAACCACGGCGGCGGGACCATCCAGGTGCACGTCTGGACGTGGACCTTCAGGCTCGGCCGGCGGGCCTTCCAGCGGTCCAGCTCGATCTCGGCCGGCTCGGTGATCCGCCGCGGCAGGAACGCCTCGGCGACCCGCTCGGGCATCAGGCCGCGAAACTCCAACGCCGCCTGCCACACCCGCAACTGGGTCGACCACGGGCAGACGAACATGAGCCCGTCGATCCACTGCACGAACGCCGACTCGTCGGCCACGTCGAGGGTCGGCCGGATGGTCGCGACCAGGGCGACGGCGCGCTCCCGGCGCGAGCCGGCCCGCCGGGACGGCGGCCCCGCGGCCGCGTAACGCTGCCAGCGCCCCCGCTCCGCCGCCGGGAACGCCGCGAGCGGCTCGTACACGCGCAGGTACGCCGCGGGCGAGACGACGGCCATCTCAGCACCCACAGACCGCGTCCGGCCCCGGGCCCGGCCACGCGCGGGCGGTGGGCGGCCCACCTCGTGGGGCGAGCCCGGTCGCGCGCCGCAGCACCGCGGACGACACCCACGCGGATGCCCTGGAACCTGGCATGCCTCGATCCTGGCACGTCCGCACGCAAGCCGTGCGCGCTACCGGGGCCATAGGGTTCGCCAGGACCCGGCCGACACCGCCGCCCGTGCCCAGCCGGCCACCGACCCGCAGGTCCGCCTGGCGGACGGCGCCGCGACGGTCCGGGTCCCAAGCCGGGTCCGTCCCCCAGGAGGTGCACCATGACGTCGTTGTTCGACGCCGTTCGCGACCACGAACAGGTGCTGCTGTGCTCGGACCGGCGTGCCGGGCTACGCGCGATCATCGCGGTCTACTCGACCGCGCTGGGCCCCTCCCTCGGCGGCACCCGCTTCCACCCCTACGCCGCCGACGACGACGCGCTCGCCGACGCCCTGGCGCTGTCCCGGGCGATGGCCTACAAGGCCGCCTGCGCGGGGCTGGACCTCGGCGGCGGCAAGGCGGTCATCATCGGCGACCCGGCCCGCGACAAGTCCGAGCCGCTGCTGCGCGCCTTCGGCCGCCACATCGCCTCCCTCGGCGGGCGCTACATCACCGCCTGCGACGTCGGCACCTACGTCGACGACATGGACGTCATCGCCCGCGAGACGCGCTGGGTGACCGGGCGCTCGCCGGCCCACGGCGGGTCGGGCGACTCCGGCGTGCTGACCGCCTACGGGGTCTTCGAGGGCATGCGCGCCGCCGCCCGGCACCGGTGGGGGACGGCGGACCTCGCCGGGCGCCGGGTGGGGATCAGCGGCGTCGGGAAGGTCGGCCGCCGCCTCGTCGGGCACCTGGTGGAGGACGGGGCCTCGGTGATCGCCGCGGACGTCGACCCGGCGGCCCTGGCCCGGCTGCGCGCCGAGTTCCCGACCGCGCAGACCGTGGCCGACCCCGACGAGCTGTTCGACCTCGAGCTCGACGTCTACTCGCCGTGCGCGCTCGGCGGGGTGCTCGACGCCGAGACGGTCGGCCGGCTGCGTGCGGAGATCGTCTGCGGCGGGGCCAACAACCAGCTCGCCACGCCCGAGATCGGCGGGCGGCTCGCCGACGCCGGGGTGCTCTACACGCCCGACTTCGTGGTCAACGCCGGCGGACTCATCCAGGTCGCCGACGAGATCGAGGGATACTCGCCGCAGCGGGCCCGGGCCCGGGCGGCCCGGATCTTCGACACCACCGCCGAGGTCCTCCGCCTCGCCGAGAACGAGGGCGTGACGCCGACGAGGGCGGCCGAGCGGCTCGCCGAGCGGCGGATGGCCGAGGTGGGCCGACTGCGGGGGCTGCTGCTGCGCTGACTCCTACCGGCCGCACCGGGTCGAGCGCGGCTGCGGCGGGTGACACGGCCGGCCCCGGAGGCCGGGCCGCGGCACGTCCGCGCAGGTCAGGACGATCGAGGGAATGTGACGGTGCGCACACCTCGGCACGGCGGGTCGCGCCGCATGCGAGCCGGTGAGCGGCCCTGATTCCCCGTTCGAACCCGCCGGACAGCAGGCCTCACGGAGCGCTTCCGATCGTGGACATCTTGTCCGAGGACAGGCAACTGTCGGGTTGGCGTGCCGAGAAGCCTCCGGTCCCTGTAGTCTCGGGAAGCACGAGACAGTGAGAGCACCGGGGCGGGTCCCCGTCGTCATGTTCGAGGGGGTCGAGCCATGGGGCGCGGCCGAGCTAAGGCCAAGCAGACGAAAGTCGCCCGCGAGCTCAAGTACAACTCGCCCAATATGGATCTCGACCGATTGAAGGCGGATCTGGGCGCGGGCTCGACGCGCGAGAACAACAGCGACGACGCGTACGTAGATGACGATTACGGATACGACGCTTACGCAGATGACGAGGACGACCGCCGTTCCTCCCGCTGACATAGCGTCACGTCGGTAGCCGTCCCGCCGCGGCAGGCTCACCCCGGCGGTCGTCGCCGATGGTGGCGGCCCGGGCTTCGGTCCGGGCATCCACCGCCATGTCGTGCTGCCTCCGTGCAGGCGCGATGGCGCTGATCGTCGTGCCCGTCCTCGGTGCACGGCCGAAACGCGCAGCGTTACTCTCGCGTGCGCCCCGACGTCGTGGGGTGCCCCCGGGACCACCGCTGCGATACGCGCCGATCATGCGGCCGTCGACACGCGGCCGCTCTCGCGCGGGCGCGCAACGACCGATGGTGCTGCCGACCGAAGCAGCCGGACGGTGTCGTGGACCGTTGGCGCCGGTGTAGGCGCAGTCCGATGGCCCGGCTGGGCGAGCTCCTCGCCCGCCGCGACACGCGCGGGCGGCTCGCCGCAGCGACACGCGCCTGCGGCTCGGGCCGGGCGACATCCACCGCGGCCCCGCCCTGCCGGCGACCCCGCTTCGCCGGGGGTGTCGCCCGGGCCGGGCGCCGGCCGGACGCCGGCCCGCCGCCGCGAACCGGCGCAGGCCGGCGACGCCCGCCGGCGAGCGGCTCAGGCCGGGTGCCGCCCGATCAGCCGGGCCCGAGGCGCGGCGTCCACCCCCGGCCCGCCGGTGGCCGCCGCCTGACGCACCCCGGCGCCCTCGCGCTCATCGGACTCCCCGGCGGGATGGTTCCCGTCGGCTGCGGCCCCGATCTCGCCGACGACCCACGAGGGCACCTCCCGCTCCGCGAGCAGCGCGAGGGCCGCGGGTACGACGTCGGCCGGCAGCACCGCAACCATGCCGATGCCCTGGTTGAAAGTGCTCTCCATGTCCGACTGGGCCACCGCGCCGCGCTCGGCGAGCAGGCCGAAGATCGCCGGGACCGCCCAGGACGCCCGGTCGAGGGTGGNCACCAGGCCCGCGGGAATCACCCGGGCGATGTTCGCGGCGAGGNCGCCGCCGGTGATGTGGGCGAAGGCGTGCACCTCCACCGCCGCCGCCAGGGCCAGACAGTCCCTCGCGTAGATGCGGGTCGGGGTGAGCAGGGACCGGCCGAGTGTGTCCCCCAGTGCGGGGACGTATGACCTCAGACCCGCCGCAGCGGTTTCGGAGACCCCACCGGGCTGGCCAGAATCGACAGGACCGAACAAGATGTGCCGTACGAGCGAAAAGCCGTTGGAGTGGATGCCGGATGATGCCATCGCGACCACCACGTCCCCGGGCCGGACCCGCTCCGGCCCGAGCACGCCGTCGGCCTCCACGACCCCGACCCCCGTCGCGGCCAGGTCGTAGTCGTCGCTACCCATGAGCCCGGGGTGCTCGGCGGTCTCGCCGCCGACCAGCGCGGCGCCGGCCTGCTCGCACCCGGCCGCGATCCCCGAGACGATCTCGGCGATCCGTGCGGGCACCAGGGCCCCGCAGGCGATGTAGTCGAGCAGGAACAGCGGCTCGGCACCGCAGACGACGAGATCGTCGACCACCATCGCGACCAGGTCGATGCNGACCGTGTCGTGCGTGTCGAGGGCGCGGGCAAGGGCGATCTTGGTGCCCACGCCGTCCGTGGACGAGGCGAGCAGCGGCTTCCGGTAGCGCGCCGTGTCCAGGGCGAACAGGCCGGCGAATCCGCCCAGCGAGCCGACCACCTCGGGGCGCGTCGCCCGCGCGACGTGCCCGCGCATCAGCTCGACGGCCCGGTCCCCCGCGGCGACGTCGACTCCCGCGGCTCGGTACGAGGCGCCCGAGGGCGTCGACGCCGGGATGGCAGCCTCGGCCGGGATCCGTTCGGCGCCGTTCATGCCGGCCTCGCCCCGGCCGGCTGGCGCCGCTGCGCGCTGCCGGTCAGGTCCACGCCGTCGGTCAGGTCGGCAGCATCGGTCAGGTCGGCAACATCGGTCAGGTCGGCAACATCGGTCAGGTCGGCGGCGTCGGTCAGATCGGCGGCATCGGCGAGGCCGGCGGCGTCGACCAGGTCGGCGTCGACCAGGTCGGCGTCGACCAGGTCGGCGTCGTCATGGTCGTCCGGGGACGGATCGCCCCCGTTCATGCCGAGCGTCACCTCCCGACGCATCGCCTCAGCGATCATGTCCGCGGTCGTCTGCGNGCCGGCCATCGGCTCCAGGCGGTGCTTGCCCAGTTTGTCGGACTCGGTCAGCGGCACCGGGTAGACGCCGTCGAAGCAGGCCCGGCAGAGGGACCCGGCCGGCTGGTGGGACGCGGCGACCAGGCCCTCCAACGAGACGTAGNCCAGCGAGTCCGCGCCCAGCGAGGCGCGGATCTCCTCGACGCCGGCGTCGCTGGCGATGAGCTCGTCCCGGGTGGCGAAGTCGATGCCGTAGAAGCAGGGCCAGCGCACCGGGGGCGAGGAGATCCGGATGTGGACCTCGGCGGCGCCGGCCTCGCGCAGCATCCGGACCAGCGCCCGCTGCGTGTTCCCGCGCACGATCGAGTCGTCCACGACGACCAGGCGGCGGCCCTCGATGACGTCACGAAGCGGGTTCAGCTTGAGCCGGATCCCGCGCTGGCGGATCGTCTGCGACGGCTGGATGAAGGTGCGGCCCACGTAGGAGTTCTTGACCAGGCCCTCCCCGAACGGGATGCCGGACTGCTCCGCGTAGCCGACGGCGGCGGGCACCCCGGACTGCGGCACCGGGATGACGAGATCCGCCTCGACGGGCGCCTCGCGGGCGAGCTGGCGGCCCACGTCGACCCGCGTGGCGTGCACCGAACGGCCGGCGATCGCCGTGTCCGGGCGGGCGAGGTAGACGTACTCGAACAGGCAGCCGTGCGGATTCGCCTCGGCGAAGCTCCGCGACCGCACCCCGTCCGCGTCGATGACGATCATCTCGCCGGGCTGGACCTCGCGGACGAAGGTCGCGCCGACGATGTCGAGGGCGGCCGTCTCGCTGGCGACGATCCACGCCCCGTCCGGGTGGTCGTCGAGACGGCCGAGGACGAGGGGATGGATGCCGTGCGGGTCGCGGGCCGCGTAGAGGGTCGAGGCGTCCGAGAAGACCAGCGAGAAGGCGCCGGCGAGCCGGGGCAGCACGGCCATCGCCGCGTCGGCGAGGGTGGGCCCGGGATGGTCGGCGAGCATCGCGGTGATGAGGTCGGAGTCGGTGGTCGCGCGCAGCCGGTCACGCCCGGCGCCGAGCCCCCGCGCGAGTTCCACGATGTTGGTGAGGTTGCCGTTGTGGCCGAGCGCGATCGGGCCGCCGAAGCGGGCCGTGCGGTAGGACGGCTGGGCGTTCTCCCAGGTGGAGGAGCNGGTCGTCGAGTACCGGGTGTGCCCCACCGCCACGTGGCCGCTCAGGCTGGACAGGNTGATCTCGTCGAAGACCTGCGCGACGAGGCCGAGCTCCTTGAACACCACGACCGTCCGGCCGTCGCCGACCGCGATGCCGGCTGCCTCCTGGCCGCGGTGCTGCAGGGCGTACAACCCGTAGTAGGCGAGGTTCGCCACGTCCTCGCCGGGCGCCCAGACGCCGAAGACGCCGCAGGCANCCCGGGGACCGGGATCATCGGACAGCTCGGACCCCGCTGCGGGGGTGGCGCCAAAGCGGGCGGCGACGTCTGGCACCAGGACTCCTCGACTGGTCAGGGACACCGGAGAAATGCGGAGGGTTACGCGCGGGACCGCGTCCACGCCGGCCCGTCCTCACTCGTGACGAGACGTGGCGGACCGGTTCCGGCCACCGCCTCGACCGGCAGCTACCTCCCTCCACGCTAGCAGCGACGACGCACATCGGCCCTTGCCTCGCGTGCCGGCCCCAGGCGCCGCAGCCTCCCCCGCAGCTCACCCTTCCGTCACAACAGCGGCAGGTGGCCGCTCAGATCGGCCCGCTCGCCGCTGGCGGAGATGCGCCCGTCGGCCACGGCGTCGGCCCACGCCAACCGCCCCGCGCAGAGCAGGACGAACGCGACCGGCCCGGCCTCGACGACGTTCGGCGGGGTGCCGCGGGTGTGCCGGGGCCCCTCGACCACCTGGACGGCGGCGAAGGGAGGCACGCGCAGCTCCACCGTGTGGCCGGGCACCCGGTGGACGAACAGCTCGGCGAACAGCCTCGTCACCACCTTCAAGGCGGGCCGCAGCGGCTCGACGCCGAGGTCGAGCCCGTGCACCACCGCCTCCACCGCCCGGGTACGCAGGAACTCGGTCAGCAGCATCGGGCCACCCGGGGTCGCGACCACCGGGTCGCCGTCGGTGACCCGTGCCAGCGCGGCCGCGGCCGCCGCCACCTCGNCCGCCAGCCCCGCGCGCATCTCGGCCGGTCCGGTCCGCGCCGCCAGGGCCCGGGCGGTGTCCGCGATCGCCTCCGCCCGCGCCCCGGTGCCGGTGAGGTAGTCGACCGCCGCGACCGGCCGCGTCGCGGTGGCGGGCATCGTGGCCGGACCGTCCACGGCCACCGGGGCGAGGGCCGTCGACAGCGCGGTCGCGGACCGGCCGACGTGCATGACCAGCTCTCCGACCGTCCAACCGGGCAAGACGCTCGGTGCGGCGAGCGCGCCGTCCGTCAGATCGGCCACGGCGCCGGCGAGACGCTCCCACTGGGGCACGACGGCCGCGGCGAGCTCGGGCAGCGCCGCCGAAGGGTCCAGGCGGCGGGTGCGGGCGGGCATCGTCCCATCCTGCCCGGTCGGCCCGGTCCGAGCGGTGACGGTCCGACCACGCCCGCCGCGCGATCCGGGTCAACCCGCTCCCGCCGTGGGCGGCGTGGGAAGACGAGGATGGACGGGTGTCAGTGACCGCCGCACATGCTGCGGCAGATGTGTACGGGACCGCGGCGATCCGGCGGCGGGTGCTCGACGCCTGGATCGCCTCGCCGGCCCGCTTCCGGGAGGACGCCAACGCGGAGGAGGACGCCGCCCTCGGCGCCTACCACGACCGACTCGTGGTGGAGCTGCTGCAGAACGCAGTCGACGCCGCGGGCGAGGCCGGCGTGCCGGCACGGGTGCTCCTGCGGCTGAGCACCGATCCCACCGCGCCGCAGGCCGGGCCCGGCGGCCTGCTGGAGATCGCCAACACCGGGGCGGCGCTGTCGGCCGCCGGTGTCGAGGCGCTGTCGACCCTGCGGGCCTCGACCAAACGCGACAGCGCCTCCGTCGGCCGGTTCGGCGCCGGTTTCGCCGCGGTCCTCGCGGTGACGGACGAGCCCGCGATCGTCTCCCGCGGCGGTCCGGACCCGTCGGCGACCGGCGTGGCCTGGTCGAGGACCCGGGTGATCGAGGCCGTGACGGCCCTCGCCGCACCGGTCACCACGCCGAACGGTGGTGACGTAACCAGCGGCGACGTAACGAATCGCGACGCAACGAACCTCGGATCGCCTCTCGATGTTCCCCTCGGCCTCGACCCTCTCGGCGACGGCGACGGCGACGGTGTCGGCGACGGCCAGGCGGGGCGCCTGGGCGAGGAGCTCGCCCGGCGCGAGGGCGCCGTGCCGATCCTTCGGCTGCCGTTCACGATCACCACCGGGCCGCCGCCGGAGGGCTACGACACCGTGGTCAGGCTCCCGCTGCGCGACGGCGCCGCGGCGGCGCTCGCGCAGGAGCTGCTGGCCGGACTCGATCCCACCCTGCCGCTGGTGCTCGGTGGCCCGGGCGAGATCGTCGTCGACGTGGACGGCGCCGTGCGGACGGTCACCTGCCACTGGCTGCGCGGCGGGCGGGACGGCGGGCGGGGTGCGACACCGGCGGGCAGCGTCGGGCCGGCGGCGGACACTTCGGTCACCGAACGCGTCGAGATCGCCGACCTGAACGGCGAGCGGTGGCGCGGGATCGCGCGCAGCGGCGTGATTCCCGCCGCCCTGCTCGCCGATCGTCCGGTCGAGGAGCGGGGACGGACCGGTTTCACCGCCCGGGTGATGGTCCGTGACGGCGGCTGGCCGGACGACGTGGCCCGGGTGCTGCGGGCGCCGCAGCCCACCGACGAGCCCCTCTCGCTGCCGGTGCTGGCCAGCGTCGAGCTGCCGCTGGATCCGTCCCGACGGCACACCGTCGGCGGCCCGCTGCGTGATCGGCTGACCGAGGAGCTGGCCGCGGCTGCCGTGCTCCTGGCCGAGTACCTCGGCACGGGGCTGGAGCCCGGCGGGCGGGGCGAGCCAGGCGGGCAGCCGCCCGATCCGCTGGCCGCCCTGACCCTTGTCCCGACGGGGCTCCCCCTCGGCGAGGTCGACGGGCGGCTGCGCGAGTCCCTGCTGCGGCTACTGCCCGACTCGGCGCTGTTCCCCGGTGCCCTGCGCGGCCGGGACTGCTCGGTGGCCGACCTCGGCCCCGCCACCGACGCCGTGACCGAGCTGCTGCGCGCCCCCGGGCCCCCGGCCGACCCCGCCGGTCAGCTCGATCCCCCCAGCCCGGCCGACGCGATCGCCGCGGGCGATGCGGCCGCGGGCACAGATGCGGCTGCGGGCGGGGCTGACCTGGTGGCGGGCCTGCTTCCGGCGGCCTACGCCGCCCGGCGGTGGCGCACCGCGCTGGACCTGCTCGGCGTCCGGCGAGTGGACAGCGCCGCGCTGGTCGAGCTGCTGTCCGGGGTCACCCGCCCGCCGGACTGGTGGGGACGGCTCTACCCGCTGCTGGTCGCGGCACCGGACCGGGACGCCCTGGGGGCACTGCCGGTGCCGCTTGCCGAGATCGGCACGGACGGGCCCGACGCGGCCGACGCGCTCGCCGCCCCCGCGTCGGCGGGGCCGACCGGCGACGGCCTGCGGACCCGCATGGTCACCGGCCCGCGCGGCACCCTGCTGCCCACCGCCGATCTGGACATCGTCGCCCTGGTGCGCTCGGGGCTGCCGCTGCGGGTGGTCCATCCCGACGCCTGTGCCGGCAGCGCCCGCGACGCGCTGCGCACCCTGGGCGCCCTGGAGGGCACGCCGGCCGGGGTGCTGCGCGATCCGGCCGTGCGCGAAGCGGTACTCGACGCCGATCCGGACGACCACCCCGACGACCTGTTGGCGCTGGCCGCCGCCGTGCTCGCCCTGGTCCGCGACGCGGGTGAGGAGCATCCGGCGGAGCTCGGCTGGCTGGAGGACCTGCTGCTGCCGGCCGCCGACGGCGAGTTCACCCCCGCCGGGGAGCTGCTCGTCGAGGGGGGTCCGCTGGACCGGGTGCTGGCGCAGGACGCTCCGTTCTCGACGCTGTCGCCCGAGGTCGCCCGCGCGTGGCCCGCGCAGGTGCTGGAGCGGGTCGGCGTGCTGCACTCGTTCGGCGTGCTGCGCACCTATGACCTGCCGCTCGACGCCGACGAGCAGATCCTGCTCGATCTCGACGACAGCGACGTCTGGGTCGACGACGTCGCGGCGGACGATCACGGCGGCGCGCCGGGGGGATCGGCGAACCTGCGCCGACCACCGGCGGGAGGGCCACCCGCACCAGCCATGATCGGCGTTTTCGTCGCGGTGCGCGACCTCGAACTCGTCGACCCGGCGGCCTGGCCCGAGGCGCTCGTCGAGCTGGCCCGTCCGCCGCTGCGCGAGGCCGTGTTCGCCCCCGAACCGTCGTACACCCGGTGGTGGCTGGCGCGCCACGCGGTGCTGCCCGTGGCGGGCACCGGCCGGGTGCTGCCGCCGCGCGAGCTGCTGCTGCCCGCCGCCGATCCGCTGCTCGCCGGCCTGTTCGCGCCCGCCGCCCCGCTGGCCGGCGTCGACGACGAGTTCCTGCGCCACCTCGGCGCCCGGCTCACCCTCGACGACGTCCTCGGCGACCTCGGCGCGGTCATGGACCTGCTCGACCGGCTGGGCGACGCCGACCGGGACGTTCCCTGGCCGGCGGCGCGGACGCTCTACATCGCCGCGGTCGACGCCGTGGCCCAGGTGCTCGCGACACCGGACCGGTCCGCGGGCGGCGAGCGGTTCGACCCGCCGCTGACCGTGCGAACCCCCGAGGGGGTCGTGCCGAGTGGGCAGGCCGTCGTCGTGGACGCGCCCGACCTGCTGGGCCTGCTGGGTACCGGTCGGGGCGCGCTGCGGCTGCCGCTGGACCGTGCGGCCGAGGTCGCCCACGTCCTCGGGGTGCCGCTGGCCACGGAGATCGCGCCCTGCGAGATCGCGGCCGACGAGGCCGACGCCGACGAAGCTGGAGCCGACGGGGCTGGAGCCGACGGGGCCGGGTGGGGCCCGGACGGACCTGACGGACCGGACGGCGAGCCGCGGCGGGCGCCGGACGGCACCCCGTACCGCGTGCACCGCCCGCTGCTGGTCGAGGACCTGACCGGCCGGTCGACGAGGGTGCCGTGGCGCGTGCTCGGCGGGATCGGCGGCGAGGTGCACGTCGATGCCGACGCCGGCCCGGACGCGCTGGCCCGGGCGTTGGCCTGGCGGGGCGGCCAGTGGGACCGGCGGCACGCGCTCGCCGCGGAGCTGCGCGACCCGGCGGGCGCGGCCTTCCGCGCGGCGGAGGACGATCTCGACGAGACGTGAGCGGCGAGGGCCGGCTATCCCTGCCGGCCCCGCAGCCGGTTGCGGCGGCGGATCACGATCCACAGCCCGGCGAGCCCGAGCCCGAAGCCGCAGATCGCGGTGGCCAGCCACCACAGATGGCCGTCGTCGCGCAGATCGCCGAGGAACACCAGCATGACCAGCGCGGCGACGGCCCACAGCACCGTGCCGACGGCGACGGAGACGACGCCGTCGTAGGGCAGGGGCTGGGGCGCCGGCGGGTCGGTCGAGGCCGGCCCGGCGGCGATGCCCGCGGCGGGGTCGCTGTTCGCTGACGCACTCATCCCGCCCGACGGTACCCGGCGCCCGTGGGCCGGAACCGCCGGGACGCCCCCGCTCGACCGGAACGCGGCACCCGAGCCCGGTCCTGGGCATTCCGCGGAAACGCCGGAAATGGCTCGGGCGAGTTTCCAGGAAAATCACCGTGGAAGNCATCTGCTTCCCATGTTCTAGGAATGCAAAACAAGAGGTCCGACGCTACCGTTACACCATGACTCAGAGTAAAGTGGCGCCGCGGCACGGTACCGTCTCCGAGNCGGCCTCCCGCGCGCACATCTATCTGGCCGAATGGCAGTCCGNAGGCCTGGAATCAGGGAAGTTCTTCCCGGCCACGCAGGCCGGGCTGGCCGATCCGTTCGCGGCCGACGATGTCCGCAACGACTCCCCGCCCGCCGACGGGAAGATTGCCAGCGCCGGCCAGGATTTTGCCGCCGAACTGGACAAGCCGGGATCGGACTGGCAGAAGCACTCCGTCGCCGCCGGCCAGCAGCTCACCATCACCTGGAGCTTCCACGCCCCGCACAAGACGCGACGGTGGAACTACTTCCTGACCCGCGAGGGCTGGGATCCGAACGCCCCGCTGAGCCGAGCCCAGTTCGAGCCGAACCCCTTCCATCAGGTCCAGAACAGCGGCCAGCCCTACTGGTCGGCCGACGACCTCGTTCCGGCGAACCCGACCCGGCACACGATCGAGCTACCGCAGCGGCAGGGCTATCACGTCCTGCTCAGCGTCTGGGAGGTCGCCGACACCCCCAAGGGCTTCTACCAGGTCATCGACCTCAGTTTCACCGGGTGACGCCGGGTCCCGTCCGTCGGCCGACCCAGGTCGGCGGACGGGACAGGCCGGGTCACGACCACCGACGACCACCAGTCGCCGAACAGGCACCAGCCCACAAAAAGGCACCAGCCCACAAACAGACACCAGTCGACAAACGGATACCAGTCACCAGTCACGAGTCACGTGNCCGGGCAGATCCAGGGCGTCCTCCCCCGCACCGTGCCCGAGGCCGTCCGAGCGCCCGATTCGGTCGCTCTCACCAGGGTTTCCGCTGACCCGGCGGCGCTGGGCGTCAGGCGACTCGGCCGGCGAGAGAGCCGTGCGGCGATCAGTCCGGGGCCGGACGGAGCGCCCAGCGCCGTCCCGTCACCTGGTCGAGCAGGTCGAGATCGGCGCCGAAGCCGGCGTGCAGCCGCGCGGCCACGGCCGGATCGAGCCGCCGCGCAGCGGCCGCCACCGCCGGCTCGGCGCACCCCGGGGCGACCAGGTCGCCACACCTCTCGACCGGGACCTCGGCGGGACGGTACGCACGATCGACACCGGCGGGATCGCGGTGGCGGCCGAGACCGAGGAAGCGGTGGACGTGACCCAGTGCCCTCGCCGGATCCGTGCTCAGCTCGGGGTAGGGCACGAGCAGCACCTGCTGGCGTGCGAAGAGGGTGTACAGGCGCTGCACCTGGGCCCCGTATCGGCCAAGGGCCAGATACCGCCACGGCCAGGACGAGAGGGTNCAGGCCCGCTCCGCCTCCGCCGCCAGGGCTGCCTCGAAGTCGACGATGGGCTCCAGGCCGGACGCGCGCATGCGCAGCCAGTGCGCGTGGGCCCGCGCCGCCGGATCCCGCAGCAGGGCGATGAGCCGCACGTAGGGCAGCACCTCGTGCAGGTGCCGCAGGGCCGTGAAGTCCGCCAGGTGGTAGGGAGCGCTGACGCCGCGTAGGACGCCCGCGGGCGCCGGGTCGACCAGGGCCTCGAACCGCGCCCGGCGCCGCGCCGCCTCCGGGCCCCACGCCCCCGCACCGCCCTGTGGCGTTGCGGCACCCGAGGCTCGCTCGGCGGGCGGGGCGAGAGCGGCAGGCGCAATGAGCCCGGTACCCAAGGCTCGCTCGGCGGGCGGAGTGGGCTCGGTAGGCGGAGTCAGCCCGGTAGGCGGAGTCAGCTCGGTAGGCGGAGTCAGCTCGGTGGCGGGGAGGAAGACGGCCGGGCAGCGTCGCAGGTCAGCGAGGAGGATCTCCATGCCCGCGTCCGGCGCGCCGATCACGAGGAAATCAGGCAGCGCCATGAGATCTCCTGTTCTCGGNCGCGTCGCGTCCCCGACCAGCGGATGCCGAACGATCCACCAGTATATTCCGCCTTCCCCACCGGAAAAATCGACTTCGCTCGGGCCGGCGGCACGACGCGCCACATTCCGGACGAACTGGTCCGAATCGGATGGACGCGGACCCCGCCGCCCGCCCGGAGACCCTCGCCGAGCATCCGCGCGGANCCGCCGTTCCAGGCCTTCGCTGCCACCCGTTCGATCCATCCCATAACACCATGTGAAGCAAGTCACACTTTTATTCTCTTGGCGGCGACCGGAGCAGTGTNCTTCCGTTGCTCTTGTGTTGAAGCGGCTGATCCTGGTCACCCGGAGCCATATCGATCTGCTCCGCGTCGCCTCGGCTGCCTGTCCGGCTGTCTGACAGGCAGCCACCAGCCGCACCACCCGGCATCCGCGCCTGCGGGCCGGCCGGCGCCGCAAGGGCTCCGGTTCCCGGCCCGGTGCGCCAGCCCCGGCCTGCCTGGGCCCGCCGTCCTCGCCACGGGCCCGTAGTCGATCAGGCGCACCCGTCGTCGCGATGGCATCACATCCCTTCACGCCACCGGCGAGGACGCCCGGCACCGTCGACGTCGCGCCCCGGTCCACCCCAGCTCGGCCGCCCCATCGTCGCGGTGCCCGAGCGCTGTCCGGCCCCTGGCCCGCGCCCGCCGAAAGCGAGCCCGGGACCAGCCCCGCCGCCACCGCCCGCTCAGGATTTCCGCCCCGGCCCAGGGCCCGACCCGACTCCAGGGCCCGACCCGACTCCAGGGCCCGACCCGACTCCAGGGCCCGACCCGACTCCAGGGCCCGACCCGACTCAAGGGCCCGATACGGCTCAAGGGCCCGATACGGCTCCAAGGCCCGACCCGACTCCAAGGCCCGATACGGCTCCAGGGTCCACGGCCCACCCGGCTCCACAAGCCCACCCGGCCCCGNGCCCACAGCTCCCGGCGACCGGGAGAACCACTGACCGAAAGGCCAGCGATGCCCCCGCAGACGACCACCCTCCCGTACCGGCCGCGCCTGGTGACCACGCCGCCGCGCACGCCCGTCGGGACGGCGGCGACCCTCCCCCGGCAGCCCGCGCCCGCCCCGGTTCACGTCCGGGCGAGCGCGGCGCCGGCTCGGCCCGACCACCACGCGCCCGTCCAGGCCCCGCCCCGCTCGGGGGTGTGGATCGACCGGACCGCCTGNCTCGCGACCGTGGACGGGCGGGCGCTGCAGCTGACCTACCTCGAGTTCGAGGTGCTGGACTTCTTCGTCCACCACCCCGGGCAGGCGCACAGCCGGCAGGCGCTGCTGTCGTCGGTCTGGGGACACCAGGCCGACGACGAGACCTCCCCGGACGTGCGCACGGTCGACGTCCTCGTGACCCGGCTGCGGCGCAAGCTCGGCCCCGAGCACCGGTACCGGATCGAGACGGTCCGCCGGGTGGGCTACCGTTACCGCCCGCTCGACCCGGCCGTGGCGTCCTGAGGCCGGCCCTCATCGGCCGGTGAGCGCCCAGGACGCCTCCTCCCGGTAGACCGGGGCGGCGCCCGGGCCGCCGTCGACGCTGCGCATCAGCACCAGCCGGTCGACGGTCCACGGCAGCGGCTCCACGTCGGCCCGCAGCAGCTCGACCAGCGGACCGAGCCCACGGTGGCTGCGGTCGGGCACCCGGGCGAGCGTCAGGTGCGCCCGCAGCGGCCGGTCGTCCGCCCCGGCGGCGGCGCCGGCCCGCTCGGCTGCCCGCCGCACGCCGGCCGCAAGCGCCCCAAGCGCCCCGGCCGGCGCCGTCGCGGGCCCAGACCGGGTCATCGTGGGCCCGGGCGCTGCCGTCGTGGGACCAGGAGCTGCCATCGTGGATCGGGGCCGCACCGCCGTCCACAGCACCCGGTCACCGAAGTGACCGCCGCCGACGGTTTCGACGGCGATCGGGCCGTGCCGCCGGGCCACCCGCGCGAGCCGGGCGTCCAGGTCGCCGCGCCGATCGTCCGGCACCTGGCCGAGGAAGGCGAGGGTGACGTGCCACCGGTCGGGCGCCGACCAGCGCAGCTCGGGGGCGGCCGCGCGGGCCCGGTGCACCGCGGTGCACAACGCGTCGGTCACCGCCGCCGGCGGCACGGCGGCCACGAACAGCCGGGCGGTCAGCCCCGCGCTCCCGGGTCGGCGCCGTCCGCCGCCTCCGTCGCCGCGAACCGGACCTGGTCCAGGCTCGTCCCGCGGCGCACGATGATCCCGGCGGCCAGCGAGAACTGGTCGGCGAGCATCCCCAGCAGCAGGTGCAGCGGCGTGAGATCCCCGTCGCCGCGGGCAGCCGCGAACCGCANGGCGCGTTCCAACGCCCGCGCCGCCTCGGCGGAGAAGCGCGGACCGCGCGCCCGTGGGCGCCGCCGCCACCACGACCGCCGGGGGACCTTACGGACCATCGTCAGTCCCAGCACGCCGGCGCCGAACCGCTCGTCGGCGGCGGCCCGGATGGCCTCGTAGTCCACCCCGATCGCCGCGAGCGCGTCGGTGTCCACCTCCCGGCCGCCACGGGAGAGCACCCGGGATCCGTGCAGCTCGGTCCGCGGCGACGGTTCGTCGAGCCCGAGGCCGGTCAGGGCACGCCCGACGGCACCGCCCTCGGTGACGATGGCGAACAGCAGGTGGCCGCTGTGCACCCGGTCGTGGTCGAAGGCCGCCGCGACCCGGGTCGCGGCGCGCACGACCTCGCGGGACTGCGGCGTGAACTTCTCGAACACCGCTTACCTCCCCTTTCCGAATCGGCGCCCGTACTTCTTGTGCGCGGCCTGCCGGCTCACGCCGAGCACGTCGGCGATCTCCTGCCAGGACCAGCCCTTGTGCCGGGCGCTGGCGACCTGGAGCTCCTCGAGTGACTCCAACAGGGCTCGCAACGAGGCGACGGCGGCGAGACCCACCCGGGGGTCGTCGTCGGAGGCCGCCCCGGCGAGCTTCGTGGCGGTCATGTTCATGGCCGTCAACCTACGTTGACACATGAAGCGGTGTCAACCCTGATTGACACGCGGCAACGCTGTCCGCTCTCCGCGGCAATCGCGGCCATCGCCGACCACCACGGGCGGCCCGGGGGCACTATCAGAGCCGTGACGACGCTCCCCGAGCTGGTGCCACCGCGTGATCCGGCACTGTCCGCGAGCTGGCGGGAACTGCGGCGGCTCGTCCGCCGCCGCCAGCCCGACCTGCCGCTCGCGATGGCCCTGGTCACCGACGGCTCCGACAGCACGACGGCCGAGGTCCTGCGCGACGCCGGGGTCGCGGTCGTCGGCCTGCTCGCCCCGGAGCCGCTGGAATCGCTGGCCTGGGCGGCCGAGGCGGGGGTCCCCCGCGCCTACGCCGACCTGCTCGCCCTGCTCTCGGACGACATCGAGGCCGTCTGCGTGGAGACCCCACCGCCCGGCTCGGACATCGTCGCCCGGCGGGCGGCCGAGATCGGCCTGCACGTGCTGCTCGCCGGCCCCGCCACCGCCGAGGCGGAGACGCTGCGGGCCGTCGCCGACCTGGCCGAGGAGGGCGATCTCGCCCACGTGGTGGCCCTGGACGGGCGGGCCTGGCCGGCGGCGACCCACGTCGCGGCCACGGTTGCGTCGCTGGGCCGGCTCACCCAGATGACCGTTGTCGGCGCGCCGACCGGCTCGACCGGCCGAGTCGAGATCATCGATCTCGCGATGCGCTGGTGCGGGGAGATCCTCGCGGTCTGCGCCGATCCCGCCGCGATGCCCGCCGCCACGCTGACGCCCGACGCGCCCGTGACCCTGGNCCTGCTCTCCGCCAGCGGCGCCACCGTGCTGATCAACGAACGGATGGGCGGCAATCTGGACACCGCCACCATCACGGTGTGCGGAGACGCCGGCCGCATCGTCGTCCAGGGCCGCCGCGTCCGCCGCCAGGACGACGCCGGCGTGCGTGACCTGCTGATGCCCACCCCGCCGACCGCCCGGCCCGGGCTGATGGAGGCCACCTACGACGTCGTGCGGGCCACCGAACTCGACGATGCGCGGCTGGTGCGGGGCGCCACCTTCCACGACCTGCTCACCGCGAACCGGCTCATCGCCGCGGCCGGCACCTCCCGCCGGCGGGGCGGCTGGGTCGAGCTGTGAGGTGGCCGGGTCGACCTGTGAGGCAGCCGGGTCCCACCGTGACGCGGCTACGAGCCGGCGAGGGCGTCCAGGATCGGCGCAGCCCGGGTCAGGGCGGCGATCTCCTCCGCCGACAGCGCCGCGAGCCGGTCGGTCAGCCACTCGTCCCGGCGCCGGCGATCGTCACTGAGCAGCGACCGCCCCTTCGCGGTGACCTCGGCGATCACCTGCCGCCCGTCGGTGGGGTGCGGGCGGCGCTCGACCAGCCCGGCGACCGCGAGATGCGCGATGACACGCGTCATCGACGGCGGCTGCACGCGCTCGTGCGCCGCGATCTCCCCGAGCGTCATCGGGCCGTGGCGCTCCAGCGATGCCAGCGCGGAGGTCTGCGTGGGGGTGAGCTGACTCGACCGCTCCTGGCGCATTCGTCGGGAAAGGCGCATCACCGACAGCCGCAGCGCGGACGCGAGTTCGGCGTCGCTCGCCGTCTCGGTCTCCATCTTCTGACGGTACTCGTCCGGGGGACCGAAGAAAGGGTGATTTCGGGGGATGCGTCGCCAAGAGGACGAAAAGGGGCCGGCCGCCCCCCGGCGGCAGCCGACCCCCGCACGGCACGGTGTCCTGCATCCGGATGCGATCACCGACGACACCGATCCGTGCCACCAGGTTCCACCGCCGCGCACGCGCTGACTTCGGGGAGATCTCCACAGTTCATCGGGGGATCTCCTGGCAGGGAGTGGGGGGTAACCCGCAATCCGACAATGGGCGTGTGCGACGCTTGCCGGGTGAGATCCTGGCTACATAACGTCGACTGACGTGCCGCATCCGCGTCTGCCCGGTCGACTGTCCGCGTGCGCCGCCCNCCACCGCCAGTGGTGTCTGGCGATCGGCGGCTCCGCCACCACCGCTGGTGCGATCGCGTGCCAGTGGCCCTCCTTCGGCCACAGCCCGCTCTTCGCGACCCTCAACGTCTTCGTGGCGCTCGCGTTCGTGCTCACCGCCGCCATGCTCAACGGCGAGGAGTCGCTGGGCAGCGTCACCGCGGCGCTGGTCCTGGGCGGGCTGCTGTGGCCGCTGTCGTGGACGGCAAGCTGGGACGCCGGCCCGTCCGCGCTCGTGTCGACGTTCGCCTACACCCATTTCTGGGTCTGCCTCGGCTGGGGCGTGCTGCGCTACCCGACCGGGCGGCTGCAGAACAACGGTGAACGGGCGCTGCTGGGCAGCGCGGTGCTCGTCATTCCGCTGGCGAACCTCGGGCTGATCGGCATCGGGCGGCCGGAGTGGTTCGGCTACTCCGGGNACCCCGACGTCTGGTGGTATGGCGAGCCGATCGGCCACGGAGCGTTCGACACGGTGGTCTGGATCCTCGACGGCCTGACCCTCGTGCTCGCCGGCGCCTTCCTGCTCGTCGTCCGCGGGCGGCTGCGGCGGTACTCCGAGCTGGACCGGCGGGTCTTCCGGCCGGTGGCGCTCGCGTTGCTGCTGGCGTTCGTCCTCGCGGCGACGGTGAACTTCTTCGTCTACAACCCGAGCAACGGCGACGTCGGGCCCGAGTTCGTCGTCATCTCCCTCACCCTGCTGACGATCCCCCTGGCGTTCGCGGCGGCGGTGCTGCGCCGGGTGTTCGTCCGGGCCCGCATCGCTCAGCTCCTCGCGACGCTGCCCACCCCGCCGGACGTGCGCGCGGTCCGCGCGGCGCTGCGGGCGGCGCTGCACGACGGATCCGCCGAGATCCACCTGTGGCTGCCCGGGGAGGACCACCACGTCGACGCCGACGGGGCGGTCCGGCCCCCACCACCACCCGGCGCGCCGGAGCTGATCATGGCGGTGCGGACCGCGGTCGGGGCGCCGCTGGCGGTGATCGCCGCCGCACCGGCCATGCGCCGCAACCGCGACCTGGTCGAGGCGGCCGTGCGCGCGAGCGCCATGGCCCTGGAGAACGCCCAGCTGCACGCCACGGTGGCCGCCCAGCTTGACGCCGTGCGGGCCTCCCGGGCCCGGCTGGTCGAGGCCGGCCTGCACGAGCGGCGCCGACTGGAGCGCGACCTGCACGACGGCGCCCAGCAGCGGCTGCTGGCGCTGGCCACCAGACTCGGGCTTGCCCGGACGAAGGCCACCGATCCCGATACGATCTCCGCCATCGAGGCCGCCCGGGAGGACCTGCGCCACGCCCTCGCGGACCTGCGCAGCCTCGCGCGGGGGATTCATCCGGCCGTGCTCAGCCAGGGTGGGCTGCTGCCGGCCCTGGAGGTCGTCACGGCCGCGCTACCGGTGGAGGTCGAGCTGGACGTGCCCGCGGCGCGGTTCGAGGCGGTCCTCGAGGCGGGCGCCTACTACACGATCTGCGAGGCGCTCACGAACACGGTCAAGCACGCCGGGGCCAGCCGGGCCCGGGTCGCGGTGCGCCACGACGGCAGCGTCGTGCGCATCGACGTCAGCGACGACGGCAAGGGCGGCGCCACCGCGGTCGAGGGTGGGGGGCTGGCCGGCCTCACCGACCGCGTCCGGGCGCTCGGCGGCGCACTGGTGATCGTCAGCCCGTCCGGCGGCGGAACCCGGCTGACGGCGAGCATCCCGTGCTGACCGTCCGGCCGGCACCGTCCCGCCGACCAACAGCGTGACGACCAACAACGTGACGACCAACAGCGTGACGACCAACATCGCGACGACCAGCACCGGGCCGACCAGCCAGCAGCGAGACGAGGAGAACGGACCCGTGCGGGTAGCGATCGCGGACGACTCGACCCTGTTCCGCGAGGGGCTGGCGATGCTGCTGACCGCCGCGGGCGCCGAGGTCGTGGCGCAGGCCTCCACCGCCGAGGATCTCCTGCAGGGGCTCGGGNGCAGCCGGCCGGACGCGGTGATCCTGGACATCCGGATGCCGCCCACGTACACCGACGAGGGCCTGGTCGCGGCCGAGNGGATCCGCGCCCAGCACCGCACGATCGCCGTGCTCGTCCTGTCGACCTACGCCGAGACGCCCTACGCGCTGCGCCTGCTCGGCGACGGCAGCGGCGGCCTCGGCTACCTGCTCAAGGACCGGGTCGACGACGTCGGCGCGCTGCAGGACGCGCTGCGGCGGGTGATCGACGGACGCCTCGTGCTCGACGAGGAGATCGTCGCAGGCCTGTTGGCCCACCGGCGGCGCGCCGACGAGCTGGCCCGGCTCACCCCGCGGGAGCGCACGGTGCTCGCGCACATGGCCGAGGGGCGGTCCAACCAGGGCATCGGCGCTCGCCTGCACCTGGCGCCCAAGACCGTGGAGAACCACATCGCCGGGGTCTTCAGCAAGCTCGGTATGCCGGCGTCCGCGGACGACAACCGCCGGGTGCTCGCTGTGCTCACCTGGCTGCGCAGTGCCGCCGCCGGGCCGGGTGAGCCGGGTGCCGTCGCCGCAGCGCCGGCCGGCCCCTCTTCCGGTATCACACCGGGAACCCGCTCGACGAGTGGCTCCGGGCACCAGAGTGGCTTCTCCCCGTTCGGGTAGGTGCAATCCACCGACCCGGCGGCCGTCCGCATGCTCACCGAGCGTGCCGTACCCCATCACCGCAGGCAGGGGATGCGTTCCCCGCCAAGGGGTGGCGCAGCACACGTGGGATGAGNCTCACCGATCACGCGCATGTGCAGCCGCGAACGGCCAGACTTGGGAAGAACCATGTGAGCCAGCAAACCGGCGTGAGCGCTCCGTACCCGGATGCGCGCCCCGGCTGGGGCCAGAGCCGTCACCAGCGGCATCGCCACCGCGAGAGGAGCCCGGCGTGTCCGAGCAGGTCAGCACACTGACCGTCACCGACAACCGAACCGGTAAGACGTACGAGATCCCGGTCACGGACGGCACGGTACGCGCGAGTGCGTTGCGTTCGATCAAGACGGGCGACGACGACTTCGGGTTGATGGCGTACGACCCGGCGTTCACGAACACCGCGAGCTGCCGCAGCGCCATCACCTACATCGACGGTGACGCCGGCATCCTGCGCTACCGCGGCTACCCGATCCAGGAGCTCGCCGAGAAGAGCAGCTTCCTCGAGGTCGCCTACCTGTTGCTGGCGGGCGAGCTTCCCTCCACCGANGAGCTGTCGACCTGGGAAGACGAGATCACGCACCACACCCTGGTGCACGAGTCGATCAAGAAGTTCATCGACGGCTTCCACCACGACGCCCACCCGATGGGCATGCTCGTGTCCACCGTGGGCGCGCTGTCGACCTTCTACCCGGACGCCAAGACGATCGACGACCCCGGCCTGCGCCGCCTCCAGATCGTCCGCCTGATCGCCAAGATCACGACGCTGGCGGCGTACTCGTACCGGCACTCGGTCGGTTTCCCGTACGTCTACCCGGACAACGACCTGTCCTACGCCGGCAACTTCCTCAACATGATGTGGAAGGCCACCGAGCTCAAGTACGAGCCGGACCCGAACCTGGAGCACGCCCTCGACGTGCTGTTCATCCTGCACGCCGACCACGAGCAGAACTGTTCGGCGAACGCGATGCGCGCCGTCGGCAGCTCGCAGGCGGACCCGTTCTCCGCGGCCGCCGCCGCGATCGCGGCGCTGTACGGCCCGCTGCACGGTGGGGCGAACGAGCAGGTGCTGCGGATGCTCGCCGAGATCGGCTCGGTCGAGAACATCCCCTCCTTCATCGCCCAGGTGAAGGACGGCAAGAAGAAGCTGATGGGCTTCGGCCACCGGGTCTACAAGAACTACGACCCGCGCGCCCGGGTGATCCGCCAGGTCGCCGACGAGGTCTTCAAGGTCACCGGCACGAACCCGCTGCTGGACCTGGCCATGGAGCTGGAGCGGATCGCGCTGGAGGACGAGTACTTCATCGCCCGCAAGCTCTACCCGAACGTCGACTTCTACACCGGCATCATTTACCAGGCCATGGGCTTCCCCGTGGAGATGTTCCCGGTGCTGTTCGCCATCGGCCGGATGCCCGGCTGGCTGGCCCAGTGGGAGGAGGGCCTGCTCGACCCCGAGCAGAAGATCGCCCGCCCGCGCCAGCTCTACGTCGGCTACGACCAGCGCCCCTACGTCCCGATGGACGACCGCGGCGCGACCGCCGACACCGAGGCCGACCCGATCGCCGCCCAGGCCGCCCAGGCCGCCCCGGAGCGCCCCCTGCGCTGAACGGCGGACACCGCCGCCGGCGAACCCGGTCCCCGTCGGCTGCGACGCCGACGACGACGGCCCGCGAGGAGAATCCCTCCCCACGGGCCGTCGTCGTCTCCGGCTGCGGATCGACCCCGCTACAGACGCTCGACGACGTAGTCGATGCTCGCGGTGAGGGCCTCGACGTCGGCCGGCTCGATGGCCGGGAAGGTGGCGACGCGGAGCTGGTTGCGGCCGAGCTTGCGGTACGGCTCGACGTCGACCACGCCGTTGGCGCGCAGCACCTTCGCCACCGCGGCCGCGTCGACCCCGTCGAAGTCGATCGTCACGACGACCTGGGAGCGCTGCGCCGGGTCGGCGACGAACGGCGTCGTGTACGCCGTCTTCTCGGCCCAGGTGTAGAGGATCGACGACGACTCGGCGGTGCGGCGCACGCACCAGTCCAGCCCGCCCTGGGCGAGCATCCACTCGATCTGGTCGGCGAACAGGAACAGCGTCGACACCGCGGGAGTGTTGTACGTCTGGTCCTTGGAGCTGTTGTCGCGGGCCGTGGTGAGGTCGAGGAACGGCGGGATCCACCGGTCGGTCGCGGCGATCTCGGCGAGGCGATCGATCGCCGCCGGGGAGAACAGCGCCGTCCACAGGCCCCCGTCGGAGGCGAAGTTCTTCTGCGGCGCGAAGTAGTAGACGTCGGCCTCGGAGACGTCGACGGGCAGGCCACCGGCGCCGGAGGTGGCGTCGACGAGGTGCAGGGCGTCGGCGTCGGCGCCGACCGGGCGGCGCACCGGGCGCGCGACGCCGGTGGAGGTCTCGTTGTGCGGGGTGGCGTAGACGTCGATGCCGGCCTCGGGCGCCCAGTCCGGGTGCGTTCCCGGCGCCGAGGACACCACGGAAGGCTCCGCCAGGAACGGCGCTCCCTTCGTCGTGTCCGCGAACTTTCCGCCGAACTCGCCGAAGACGAGGTGCTGCGACCGGGTGCGGACCAGGTTGAACGCGGCGGCGTCCCAGAACGCGGTGGCCCCGCCGATGCCGAGCACGACCTCGTAGCCGGCGGGCAGCGAGAACAGCTCCGCGAGCCCCGCGCGCACCCGGCCGACCAGGCCCTTGACCGGCTTCTGGCGGTGCGAGGTGCCGAGGTAGGTCACGCCGCTGGCGGCCAGGGCCGCGACGGCGTCCGGGCGGATCTTCGACGGGCCGCAGCCGAAGCGGCCGTCGGCCGGGCGCAGGCTGTCGGGCAGGTGGATCGCGGCGGCGTCAGCCACGGGGCACCCCCGGCACGACGTCGCCGAGCGGACGCGGGTCCGGGCCGACGTAGCGGGCGGACGGGCGGATCAGCCGGCCGGTGCGCTGCTGCTCGAGGATGTGAGCGCTCCAGCCCGCGGTGCGGGCGCAGGTGAACATGGACGTGAACATATGGGCGGGCACCTGGGCGAAGTCCAGCACCACGGCCGACCAGAACTCCACGTTCGTGCGCAGCGGGCGGTCGGGGAAGCGGTTGGTCAGCTCCTCGATCGCGGCCGCCTCGAGCGCCTCGGCCACCTCGTAGCGGTCGGAGCCGAGGTCACGCGCGGTGCGGCGCAGCACCCGGGCGCGCGGGTCCTCCGCGCGGTACACCCGGTGCCCGAAGCCCATCAGCCGCTCCTTGCGGTCCAGGGCGCGCCGGACGTAGCCGAGCGGGTCGCCGGTGCGCTCGACCTCGTCGAGCATCGCGAGCACGCGGGAGGGTGCACCGCCGTGCAACGGTCCGGACAGCGCGCCGACGGCGGCGGACAGCGCGGCCGAGGCGTCGGCGCCGGTCGAGGCGACCACCCGGGCGGTGAACGTCGAGGCGTTCATGCCGTGCTCGGCGGCCGACACCCAGTAGGCGTCGACGGCCTGGACGTGCTTCGGGTCCGGCTCGCCCCGCCAGCGGATCATGAACCGTTCCGTTATCGTGCGGGCGCGGTCGACCTCCTTCTGCGGGACCGCGGGCTGCCCCAGGCCCCGGGCCGACTGGGCGACGAAGGACAGCGCAACCACCGACGCGCGGGCGAGGTCGTCGCGGGCCTGCTCGGGGGCGATGTCGATGAGCTGGCCCAGGCCCCAGTAGGGGGCGAGCATCGCCAGGGCGCTCTGCACGTCCACTCTTATGTCACCGGAGTGCACCGGCACCGGGAACGGCTCGGCCGGCGGCAGCCCGGGCTCGAACGCTCCGTCGACCAGCAGCCCCCAGACGTGGCCGTAGTCCACCTTGCCGACGAGGTCCTCGATGTCGACCCCGCGGTAGCGCAGCGCGCTGCCCTCCTTGTCCGGCTCGGCGATCTCCGTCTCAAAGGCGATCACGCCCTCCAGACCTGGCTTGAAATCGCTTGTCTTCTCGGCCATCGAGTCCGGATCTCCGCTTCTGTCTGTTGGTTCGACCGGCGACTGGTTCGACCGGGGGTGGTTCGACCGGCGCTCTGTCGCGCCCCCGCGCGCACGTCGACCGGCGGCCCGTCGTGCCTGCCTCGTCGGTCCTGCTCCATCCGATCCTGCCCCGCGACATCCGGACGCGCCAGAGCGCCGCCACTTCGCGCCGTTCGATCCGGCCCGCCGACGGACGCAGCGGCCTCACACATCGCCAACCCTGCCACACTCATCCGACAATTTATGAGATCCCTCACAGGCGCTTTGTCCGTTTGTGCGGCTATTTGCAACAAGCTGCCGGAAGGGACGCCAGGGACGGCCGACCAGCGGAGATCGCGCCGCGCTACGGTCGGCAGGAGGAAATGGCCCGCCTGACCGGCGGTCACGCTGCGCGGAAACCGGATCGGGAGCTCGGGAGATCATGGCGTTCGTCTTCATCAGTCATCGCGCGGCGGACATCGCCAGCGCCGAACGGCTGGGGCGGGCGGTCAACGCGGTGGGTCACGCGGTGCACCTGGACCGTTGGGAGGTGCGCATCGGCGACACCGTGCCCATGTTCATGAATGACACGCTCGCCACCGCGGATTTTCTCGTGCTGGGCCACTCCACCCTGGGAATTCACGCGCCGTGGGTGGCGCAGGAATTTCTGCCGGCGCTCGCCGCGGACCTGTCGTCCCGCGGGATCGTCATGNTGCCCGTGATCCTCTCCGGCACCGAGGCCCCCAGNCGGCTCGGCGGGCGGCCCTGCCTCGACCTGACCACCCACTGGGATCGCGGCGTGGCCACGGTCCTGCGCGAGCTCGGCTGAGCGCCGGGGCGCGACTGGCACCATCCTCCGATGGNCTCCAACCCGCCGTCCGCCGCATCCCCCCGACGCACAGCCGTCTCCCCCGGTGCAGACCGCCCGGACGGTCCCGATCCGGCCGGGCAGCGGCAGAGCTACCACGCCGGTCGGTTGGAACCGGAGCAGCTTGCGACGACCTGGGTCGAACAGTTCGCCCGCTGGTTCNCCGACGCGAGCACCGCGGGCGCGGGCGTCCCCGAAGCCAACGCGGCCGTCTTCGCCACCGCGTCCGCGGACGGCCGACCGAGCGCGCGGACGGTACTGCTCAAGGGCTTCGACCACCGCGGCTTCGNGATCTACACGAACTACACCTCCCGCAAGGGTCGAGAGAGCGCCGAGAATCCCTTCGGCTCGCTGGTCTTCCCCTGGTACACCCTGGAACGGCAGGTGGTGGCCATCGGCGCGGTGGAGCGCGTCAGCAGGACCGAGACCGAGCAGTACTTCGCCTCCCGGCCCCGCGGGTCCCAGCTCGGTGCCTGGGCCAGCCACCAGTCGCAGATCATCGAGTCCCGAGACGTCCTGGACGCCCGAGCTGCCGAGCTCGCGGCCCGCTGGCCCGCGGGAACCCCGGTGCCCACCCCGCCGTTCTGGGGCGGGCTGCGCCTCGTGCCCGACACCGTCGAGTTCTGGCAGGGGCGGACGAACCGGCTGCACGACCGGCTGCGCTACCGCCGCGTCTGCACCGCGGACCGCTGGGCCGTCGAGCGGCTCTCCCCGTGACACCCGGCCCTCGCCCGGGTACCGGCAGCGGATGCTCACGTCACACCTCACACACCGCACAGGAATCGCCTCGCCGAACCCGGTCCGTCCGCCGGACCCGGTCGTCCGGACGACACCGTTCGATACCGCCGGTCCCCGCTCGCATTCTCGCGGCGCACGCCCGCCGGACAACCCGCCCGGACAACCCGCCGACCACGTGCTGCGCGTGATGGCGGCGGACCTGCCTCCATTGCCACCGGCGGCACAGGAGAAATCCGACCGGGCGCCCACGGCGAGGCCGGCGAAAGGAAAACAGGTACAGCCCGGCGGATTCAGTCGGGCTCCCGCCACGAAACACGCGCTTCGGTATCCGCGGCGGCGACGGGCCGGGCCGGCGCCCCAACCCGCGCCGGCCGACAGCGCGCCAACCCGTACCGACGGGGTAGGGCGGACGGCCGAAACGGGCGAGCCCAGGCGGGACGGCGCGGACAGGGGCGACTCGGACGGGGGCGGCCGAGAGGGGGACGAGGCCGTCAGCAACCGCGCCGCCGGCGGCACCATTGCCGCGGCGGCGCGGTCACCCGTTCATCCGGACCGCTCACTGCATCGGACCGATCGCCGCATCGGACCGATCGCCGCATCGAACCGATCGCGCATCCGGACCGATCGCGCATCCGGACCGATCGCTGTTCGCGGTTCGGTGTCGTTCAGCGTCGGCGTTCATCCGGACGCCACTTGGTTGCGGCGAACAGCACGGGATGACCACGAATCATCGCGAAGTTCACCCAACGGTCCCGCTACGACCGACCCGGACGTAGCGGGACGTCCGCCGCGTTGCTACCTTCTTCCCGATCAAAGCTTCCCGTCGAGGTTTCCTGACCCGGCAGATGTCGAGGGAGACGGATTCATGCGCAGCACGCGAATGCGGGTCGTGGTGGCCGGCGTTCTCGGCGTGGCGGCGATCGCGCTGGCCTCGCCGGCGTCCGCCACAACGCCGTCACCCACACCTACCGAGACCGCCGCCGTCAGCACACCGACTCCGACGGCTCCCGCGGCGGCCGGCGCGTCTGCCAGCGCGTCGCCGAGCCCGACCGCCGCCGCGCTCGCCGCGACCAGCCCGTCCGCCGACCCGAGCGCGACCCCGAGCGTCGACCCGAGCGCCACGCCGAGCCCGGTGGCCGGCGCCACGGCGAGCGCCGACCCGAGCGCCTCGGCCTCGGCGTCGGCCACTCCGGCCGGCGCGGCGGCCTCGACCGGCGGCACCGGTGACCCGACCCTCGACGGGTTCCTCGACCTGCTGCCGTTCAAGGTGCCGCTGGACAGGGAGATCAACGGCATCGAGGACATCGACGTCAACCCCCTCGTCCTCACCTTCACCTGCAACGGCGGCGAGCCCGCCTGGAAGCTGAAGAACACCAGCGACAAGAGCTTCGGCTTCGGCTGGTTCGACACCAACCTGGGCGGCGGCATCCTCGACATCGGTCCGACGCAGACCGTCGACCTCCCGTCGAAGGCCCTCGCCGTCGTCGGCTCCCCCTGGGACGCCGAGACGAAGCTCCTGCTCGTGACCGTGCCCACCGTCGGGGTGTCGAACTGCGGCGGCGCGACGAGCGCACCGCCGGCGATCCCCGTGCCCGCGGCGCTGCCGATCGCCGCGCCCGCCGCCGGCAGCTCCGTCACGGCCGAGCCGTACTACACCGGATGACCATCAGCCGACTCGGTTCCCGGACGGCCACGGGAATCCTCGCGGCCGTCCTCGGCGGCGTGGTGCTCACCGGGTGCGGCGGCGGCGACGGCAGCCACGACGCCGCCACCAACCTCTCGCCGCAGGTCCGTAACCAGCTCGCCGCGATCNCGGGCCTCGGGCAGAACAAGAGCACGGTGGTCACCGCCGTCGGCACCAGCGTGGACATCTACAGNGCCCCCACGGACACCCAGCCGTCGTCCACGCTCGCGAGCCCGAACGAGAACGGCGTCAAGCGGGTCTTCCTGGTCCAGGCCAAGATGCCCGGCTGGTGGCAGGTGATGCTGCCCGTCCAGCCCAACGGCAGCACCGGCTGGGTCAAGGCCGACCAGGTCAGCGCGTCGGAGACGCCCTTCCGGCTGGTCGTGTCCCGCGGTCACCACCTGCTGCAGGTGTTCAGCGACGGCAAGCAGATCGCGCAGGAACCGGTGGCCATCGGCACCACCGACACCCCGACCCCGGGTGGCCGCTTCTACCTGATGGAGCTGCTTCGGCCGCGCAACCCGAACGGCCCGTACGGCCCGTACGCCTTCGGCCTGAACGGCTTCTCCACCTCGCTGAGCTCGTTCGACGGCCGCAAGCCGGTGATCGGTCTGCATGGCACCAACGAACCGAAGATGATCGGCAAGGATGTCAGCCATGGCTGCATCCGGCTGAGCAACGACGCGATCACCCGCCTCGCCCAGACCGTCCCGCTCGGCACTCCGGTCGACATCGTCGCCTGACGCCGACTCGCAGGCGCCCGCCGAGCCGCAGGCACCGACCCGCAGGCACCGACCCGCCGGTCAGGCCGGCGGGAAACCCTGCTCGCCGCCGACCGGGGCCGGGCGGGCCGCGGCGGCGATCCGCAGGTCGGCGACGAACCCGCCGTACACCTCGTCCCGGCTCGCCGGATCGGCCCGCAGCACGGCGCTGGGGTGCAGCGTGGCAAGCAGCTGGGCGTTCGACCCGGGCGGCCCGGGCAGCAGCCGCCCGCGCATCCGGGTCACCCGGAACGACGGCCCGAGCAGGGACGCACCCGCCGTCGCGCCCAGCACGACGACCAACGACGGCCGAATGACGTTCAGCTCGGCGGCGAGCCAGGGACGGCAGGCGGTGACGTGCCGCGCCTGCGGCGTCTGGTGGATGCGCCGGGGTCCGTTGCCCGTGCGGTAGCCGAAGTGCTTCACGGCGTTCGTCGCGTACNCCTCGGCCCGATCCAGCCCCGCCTCGCCGAGCGCCCGGTCGAGCAGCTTGCCGGCGGGTCCGACGAAGGGCTGACCACGACGGTCCTCGACGTCTCCGGGCTGCTCGCCGACCACCACCAGCCATGCGCGCCCGGGGCCCGCGCCGAAGACGGTCCGGGTGCCGGGCAGTTCGGCAAGGTCACAGCCCCGACAGCTCGCCGCCGCCGCTGCCAGCGCCGGCAGGTCCGCGCCGGGGGGCACCACGACAGGCTGCATGTTCACCCTGACGATTCAAGCGGACGCGCCGGCCCGCGACCCCGCCGGGGTGGGCGTGGCGCGCCGCACGTGGGTTGCCCTCCACACCCCACGCGGGCGCGACCACCTCCGGCGGAGCCCGTCACTTCTCCACCGGGCTTCGAGCGGGAGATCCCTGCCCACACACTCCCTGCCCTGGAACAAGGGTGGCCAATCCCCGCCCGCCGTACCCAGCGGACCGCACAACCCGCGTGTCGGATGCGCGACACGTGTCACGCTTGCGAGCAAGCCATCGATCCGCTAGACGATCCCCGCCGATGCCCGGTTTCGTGCCTCTTCGTACCTCTTCGTACCTCTCCGTGTCGCTCCGTGTCGCTCCGTCTCCCGAGTTCGGAGCTGCTCGGGCCGGCTCAGCCGCGGCGACGGGCCGCCTCGTAGCGGGCCAGCGACTCCCGCCGCTCGGTGGCATGGTCGACCACCGGCGCCGGATACCCCGCGGGCGGACCGCCGGGCAGCGTCCACGGCTCGTGCACCTTCGCCGCCGGTACGTCACGAAGCTGCGGTATCCAGCGGCGCACGTAGGTCCCGTCCGGGTCGTACCGGTGGCCCTGCGACACCGGGTTGAACACCCGGAAGTACGGTGCGGCGTCCGTCCCCGTGCCGGCCGTCCACTGCCAGCCGTGATGGTTCGACGCCAGGTCGCCGTCGACGAGATGGTCGAGGAACCACCGCGCCCCGTGCGTCCAGTGGACGTGCAGGTCCTTGNACACGAACGACGCCTCGATCATGCGCACCCGGTTGGGNACCCAGCCCTCGGNGAGCAGCTGGCGCATGCCCGCGTCGACGATGGGGAACCCCGTCCGTCCCCACTTCCAGGCCTCGAATCCGCCCTCCGGCGGGTCGTATGCCATGTCGGCCAGTGCACCGGTCAGATCCGCCCGGGCCGACGCCGGATTCGCCGCGAGCACCTCGGCGTAGAACTCCCGCCAGGCCAGCTCCGACCGGAACTTCTCGGCGTCACGGGGAGAGGTGGCTCGGTCGAGCTCGGCGAGGACGGTCCGCGGATGGATGCAGCCGTACTTCAGGTAGGGCGACAGCCGCGAGGTGGTGTCCTGGCCGGGCACGTCACGCCGCTCGGCGTAGCCGGTCAGCGACCCGGCCAGGAACTCGGCCAGCCGCTCGCGCGCGGCCCGTTCGCCCGCCGCGGGCAGCCGGGTACCCCCGAGGTCCGGATCGGCCGGGATACCGTCCGAGGCCAGCAGCGCCCAGCGCGCGCCGACCGGCTCGGCGACCGGGCGGCGCCAGCCATGCTCCTTCCACGCCCGGTAGAACGGCGTGAAGACGCGGAACGGCGTGCCGCCCGCCGTGGCCAGCCGGCCCGGCGCGACCGCGTACGGCGACCCGGTCCGGACGAGCTCCCGGCCGCCGGCGCGCAGCGCCTGCTCGACCTCGCCGTCGCGACGCCGCCCGTAGGGCCCGTAGTCCGCGGATATGTGCACCCGGCGCGCGTCGACGGCCCGCGCGACCTCGGGTACGACGTCCACCGGGTCGCCGCGGCGCACGCACAGCCGGCCGCCCAGCCGGTCGTCCAGCTCGCGCAGGCAGCGGTACAGGAACGCGAGCCGAACCGGCCCGGCCGGGCGGCGCAGCGCGTCGTCGAGGACGAACAGCACCAGCACATCGTCGGCCCCGTCCACCGCCGCGCACAGCGCCGGACTGTCGCTCAGTCGCAGATCCCGCCGCAGCCAGCAGACCGACACCGTCATGCGACCGGACGTTAGACCGACGCCCGGCCCGCGCCGTGGCAGCGCGGGACGACGCCCGGAGGACCCGCCGATCTATAGCTGTGCGTCATCGAAAAACTACTGTGAGTGTACAATCGGCCGGTGCAGGAGACCGTCGCCATCGCGTGGGATCGCGGCTTCTCGGACGCCTGGTCCCGCATCGCGGAAACCGGGCCGAAGATCGGGGTCTTCCTCGCGATCTGCCTGCTCGGCGGCCTGCTGGTCCGGGCCGGGGCACGGCTGCTGACCGCCCTGGCGGCCCGGCTGNAATTCGACGGGGTCCTCGACCGGTGCGGCCTGCCGGCCCTGCTGCGTCGGCCGGCCGCGGACGTTCGCGCGGGCGCGGTGCGGGTGCTCACCGGCCTCGGCCTGCTCGCGGTGCTGCGCGTCGCCGTGGGGGTCTTCGGCCCGAGCGCCGCCGAGGACACCGTCACCGAGCTGCTCGCGCTGCTGCTGCACACCATGCTCGCCACCGTGATCATCGCGATTGGGGTCAGCCTCGCCCGCCTCGCTCGGACCTTCGTGCGCGAGGCGCTGCGGGAACTCAGCTACGCACGCGCGGCCGGCAACACGGTGGCCGCCGTCCTCGTGATCGCGTTCGGCAAGGCCGGGCTCGACGAGGTGGGCCTCGCGACCTCGGTCACGACCCCCGTGCTCTGGGCCGTCCTCGCCGCCCTGACCGGGGTGATCGTGGTCGGCGTCGGCGGGGGCCTCGTCCGTCCCATGCAGCTTCGCTGGGAGGAGATCCTCGAACATGCCGAGGACACCGCCGCCCAGGCTCGGCTGACCTGGCGCGCACGCCACCCCGACCCCGATGGCGCCGACCTGGACCCCAGCACCGCCAGCCCCAGCGTCGCGAGCCCCGGCACCGGCGACCCCGACACAGCCGATCCCAGCTCGACCGACCCCAACGCCCGCACCGCCGGCCCCGGTGCCGCCGACCCTGGCAGTACCGACCGCGTCGGCCCAGACCTGACCGACGCCGATGCCGATGCCGATGCCCCCGGGCCGGGAGGCGGCGGACCGAAAGGCGGCGAGCCGGGAGGCGGCGGACCGAGGCCCGGGGAGCTGTCCAACGACCCGGACGTGCCGGTCGAACCCGATCCGGCCGCCGGCCCGGTGGCGCCGTCGATCCCGGCCCCGGCCTCAGGAGCGGCCGCCGCCACCGCGCCCCGCCCGTCGATCCCACCGCCGGGCGAACAGGTGCCCTTCGACCCCGCCGGGCCCGACCGGACCTCGGCCTCCGCCTCGCCGCCACGGTCGAACGCCCCGTCGCGGCCCGCCGACCGGCCCCGAGCGGAGGGACCCCCGTAGCCTGTGGCACGCTCCCGCCTCTACCGTCACGCAGGGACCAGTGGATGTGCGTTAGGCGAACTACGGCGCGTTCGGCCCCTGGGTGGGGCACTCTGGGAGAGGACGGGATGTCAGCGCCGGTCGCGGACCTGAACCCCCCATTCCGCCCGGACCCGGACACCTGATCTCGACACCTGACCCGGACACCTGACCCAGCCAGGAGACCCGCCGATCGATCTCCCCACGACCGATCTTCGCGGCAGGAACCTCATCAACGTCACGAGTGGCGAGCGGAGGGACATCTCGGTGGAGGAGCTTTCGGACATGGAGCGTTCCCGACTGCTCCTCGGCTGGCTGGCGGCGCGGCGCGCGGTGGACAACTGTCTGTCGGACCTGCTCGCCGCCGGTCCCGCGGGAGAACGTCGGGTGCGCGAGTCGCTGGCGCTCGTCGACGACCTGGAGAGTCGCGCCCAGGAGGCGTTCGACCGCTATCGCACCGCCGCGGAGAACACCCCGGCTCCCCCGCCGCGCCCCACCGGCCGGTGGTCACCTCCGGCCGCGGCGGAGCGCCCCCGCCTCAATGTGGTCCGCGCCCCGGAGGGCGACCTCGCTCGTAGTAGTTCCAACACGAAGAGTAATCACCGGCACCGGTGACGCCCAGCCCGCGTGCGGCGGGTCAGAATGGCCACCGTGCCGGCCGTTCGTCGCCGCCGCGTCACCGCGGTCTGGCTCCTCACCTTCCTGCTCCCCGCGCTACTGGTCGTAACTGGCTGTAGCGGGTTGAGNGGGACCCGCCGCGGCGGTGTGGTCCCCGGGGCCACTCCGAGCGCGACGCCGACCACCGGGCCGGACGCGTTCGAACGGTCCGGCCGCGGCACGCCGATCCGCATCACACTGCCGCCACCCGGCACCCCCCGGCCCTACCCGCTGATAGTGGCNCTGCACAGCCTGCACTACGACGGCACCGACCCCAAGGCTCACTGGGATCTCGACGGCCTCGCCCGGACCGCGGGCCTCGCCGTCGTCTACCCGGACGGCATCGGCAAGGCCTGGAACGCCGGGACCTGCTGCGACACCGCAAAGATCAACAATACGGACGACGTCGGCTGGCTGCGTGCCCTGATCGCCCACCTGAGTGAGAACTATCCGATCGACCGCACGCGGGTCAGCCTGATCGGCCTGTCCAACGGCGGGATGCTCGCCTACCGGTACGCCTGCGAGCACGGCGACGAGCTCGCCGGCATCGCCGTGGTGGCGGCGAGCCGGCAGGTGGCGCAGTGCCAGCCGGCGGCTCCGCTGACCGTCGTCGTCGTGCACGGCGGAGCAGACGGTCACGTCCCCTACCTCGGCTCGCAGTGGTCACCGGTGCTGCTGACGGCGATCACGCCGGTCGAGGAGAGCATGGCGCCGTTCCGCGCGGTGGACCAGTGCCCGCTGCCCAGCCAGCCCGGCGACACGATCCTCACCGACTCCACCGGGGTGCCCTGGCACGCCCCGGAATCGCCCCTCGCCCTGTCCGCCGGGCAGCAGCCCGGGGTGGCCACCGGCTCGCCCGCGGCGCCGACACCGCCCGCCGGGGCGCCAACACCGCTGCCCGACGGTCTGGCCGCCACCGCCGGTCCCCCGGCCGTGCCGACGACGACGGGGCCGGTGGCCGTCCGCCGCGAAACCCGGTGCGCGTCCTCGGCCCGGGTCGTCCAGTACCTGTTGCCCTCGATGGCTCACGGCTGGCCGCCTGCCACCGGACCGAACTCCTTCGCCACGACCGGGGTGATCTGGAACCTGCTGGCGCCGGCCCGGTCGGCCCACCCCGGGCCCCGGATGTGACGGCGGACGCCGGTCAGGCCACCGGGGAGAACGACGCCCGCAAGGCACCCATCAGCGTGTTCAGCGTGGCGGCCGCGCTGGTCGAGACCCTCGCGATGAGCACGTAGACGGCGCCGTCCGCGGCGACCGTCCGCATCAGGTAGGACACCCGCTGGCCCTCGCGGTCGTAGGAACCGGCCAGCTCCTGGGTCGGTTGGCCGCTGGTGTCCGTCGTCGGGCCGGACCGCTCCTTCGTCAGCCCCGAGACGGCGTCGAACTCGCCCGCCTGGACGCGCGTGAGCGCCGCCGTCGGGTCGGTGCCGGCGATCCGGGCGACCCCGATCATCTGCGGGCCGTAGTCCGAGACGGTGCCGGGCTCACCGTAGAAGATCCCGGTGTTGTCGCGACGCTGCTTCCACACCGGCGGGTGGGAGAAGGTCGCCTTCTGCAGCGGGTCCGTGTAGGGGGCCCAGTCCGCCGGCACGGCGATCTGCCCCGCGGCCGGTGGGCCGCCGGTGCTCGCCGCGGCGGACGCACCCGGCCCGGTCGCCGCCGGTCCGCTGGCGGCGGCGGAGGCTGACGGAGATGGCGCCAGGGGCGCGTCCGTGGCGGTGCGGCCGCTGGGGCGCACCTTCTCCCACACGACGCCGGCACCGACCCCCACCCCGAGCGCGACCGCCAGCACCACCAGCGCGACGCCGAGGCGGTGCAGGAAGGACATGGAGTCGCCACCGCCACCGTCGCGGCGATCGTCGAGTTCGTCGGCCTCGTCGAGGTCGTTGACGTCGTCGGCCTCGGGGAAGTCGCGCTCCATCGCCGCCGTGCGGGGACCACCCGAGCGGCGCTGCCCGGCCGTCCGATCGCCACCAGCACGATGCGGCCCCGTGCGGTTCCTGATCATGGTGGGCGGCGAGTCCGGCCGCTCGAGGTCCCGACCGGCGGTGGGGCCGGCGGCGCCGGCTCGTCCTGGGCCGCCAGAGCGCTGCGACCGGGACGGTCGTGCCGCGCCCGCGGGCCGGTCGGAGCGTCCAGGATCGGTGTGGTCGCCGAAGCCCGGCGCCGGCCGGCGGGAGCCCGTCCGGTCGAGGCGGGTGTCCTCGACGCCCTCGGGTGCCGCGAAGCGTGCCCGCGCGTCGGCGCCGCCGGGCCTGCCCCCGGTCCCGGGTCGACCCGCGCGCCTACCAGCCTCAGGCGGCGAAGCGCCGGGGGCTGAGGCGCGGTGCGCTGAGGCGTCGCGAGCTGAGGCGTCGCGGCCTGAGGCGTCGCGGCCTGAGGCATCGTGGGTCGGGCCGCCGTCGGGCCCGAACCCCGGCGGGATCGTCCGATCCCGCCGGCCGGCGTGTTTCGAGCGACCGGGCCGCCCGGCCGATTCCACGTCGGTGGCCGGATCGTCCGCTCCGGGCGTGGGGACCGGCCGCGCCCGCACGACCGCGTGTCGGCCCGTCGTCCCGGTGGAGGTACCCGACCGCGCCGTCGGGCCCCCGGGCTCGCCCGCCACGCGCCGGCCGCCGACCGGTGGGACGAGCGCCCTGCGCATGGAGGTTCCGGCGCCGGCCGAGCCCGGGCCGTCGGCGCGGCCCTGCGGACGGCGGCCTCGAACGTTCGGATCCTCTCGCGCGCCGTCCACGGGCCCGAGTTCGCCGCCAGCGCCCCCGGGGAGGTAGGAACCGGTCGGCGGACCGCCCAGGTCGTAGGAGCCGGTGCTCGTCCCGTAGCCGGCGACCGACGGCTGATGACCATAACCGCCGGAGGTGGGCGGACCGCCATGGCCACCGCCGCCGGGCGGGCCCCCGTAACCACCGGGAGCGGGCCGATCGCCGTAGCCGTCGGAAACAGGCGGGCCGCCATGGCCACCGGCGGCGGGCCGACTGCCATAGCCGCCGGTGGCGGGCGCACCACCGTGATCACCGCGGGGAGGGTGCCCGCCATATCCCGCGGCCGTGGTCGGGCGAGGTGCTGGCTCGGCCGGGGGATAGGGCCCACGCGGCGGGAGGTCTTCCCCGGGCCGACGGTGGGCGGGCTGGCGATCGTCGTCCCACTGGGCCCGTCGCGCACCGTCCGTCACCAGACGACCTCCGATCCCGAGCCCCCGCACGCATTCGTTCGTCCCACCGGTGTACCACGGAGTTGCCGACAGGCAGCGCGCGCCTAGTTGACAACAGGCCGCCGGGGGCATAGGGGCCGGGCCGGTTGCCACCGACCTGGGGCGATATCCTCCCAGGGCNCACCGGGCGCCCGATGGGGGGATCGTCGTTGAAGGGCTTCAAGCAGTTCCTGATGCGGGGGAACGTGGTCGACCTTGCGGTCGCCGTGGTGGTCGGTACCGCCTTCACCGCGGTCGTCACGTCCCTGGTGAAGACCATCTTCACCCCGTTGATCGCGGCGATCTTCGGCAAACCGGACTTCTCCGCCCTCACNTTCACGCTAAACGGCAGCGTGTTTCGCTACGGAGAGTTCATCAACAGTGTCATCGCCTTCCTCTCCGTGGCGGTTGTGATCTACTTCGTCGTGGTGCTCCCCCTGAAGACCATCAACGACCGGCGCGCCCGGGGCCAGATCCCGCCCGAGGAGGACCCGGTGCTGACCGATGAGGCACGTCTGCTCACCGAGATTCGTGATCTACTGGCGGAACGTCGCCCCACCTCCTGACCCGGTCGACCGGGAGGGACTCCACACCGAACCATCCTGTCGATCGCTTACCCGAACGTTGGTCGGCATTCAGGAATCGCTCAGGCTCGCAAGGGAAAGTGCCTACCATGACACCGCGTCTCCCCTTCAGCAGCGGCGCCGAGGACGCTCAGGCGGACAGCGGCCGGGAGGAGTCCGGCGCCGGGCACGACTCGCCGTCCCCCTGGGCCCCACCCGCCGATGGCGCATTCGGGTCCCGGGCAGAACAGCCCCACCCGGCCGGCCCCGTCGGCTCCGCGCCCGACCGTCCTGTGACGTCCTCGCCCCCCGGCCCGCCCGGGGCGCCCTACGGCGCTCCCGTGCCGTTCCACCCAGCCACCGGCCCCGCTCAGACGGCACCGTTCAACACGGGCGGGCTCGCGTCCGGGCCCTGGGGCCAGCCCAGCCCGGGTCCAGGGCAGGGCGGTCCAGGGCAGGGCGGTCCGGGGCAGGGCGGTCCGGGGCAGGGCGTGGTCAGGGCGAACGCCGGGCCGGGCGGGTTGAGCGGTCCGTATGGCCCGGGCACTCCGGGTGCCCCGGGGGTCGGTGGGCCGGGTGGGCAGGACGGTTCTGGCCTGCCGCCCGGCCCACCGCCGGGGGGGCAGCCGTGGGGCGGCCAGTGGGGCGCTCCCGGCGGGGGCATTCCCCCTACCACGTATGACATCCACGGCAACCAGCTCGCCACGGCGACGGCCTCCCCGCCACCCTGGCGGCGACGCCGACTGGTGGCCGCGGGGCTCGCCATCGCCCTCGTCGCCGCCGGCATCGGAGGTGGCGTCGGCGCCCTGGTCGCCGACAACGACAGTGGGAACACGGTCGTGACCAACGCCGGGCTCGAACGCAGCAGCGACAGCTCCGGCGGGACATCCCCGGCGGCCTCCGGCACCGTCGCCGCGGCGGNGCAGAAGATCCTCCCCAGTGTGGTGACGATCTCCGAGGAGTCGAGCAGCGAGGCGGGCACCGGCTCGGGGACGATCATCCGCTCGGATGGCCACATCCTGACGAACAACCACGTCGTGTCGGGGGCCTCCGACGGCGGCACGCTCACGGTGACCCTGCAGGACGGCCGCACCTTCGACGCGCAGGTCGTGGGCACGGACCCCAGTTCCGATCTCGCCATCATCAAGATCAACGCTTCGGGGCTGACCGCAGCGACCTTNGGCAACTCCGACTCGTTGAGCATCGGCGAGCTGGTGGTGGCGGTCGGCAGCCCGCTCGGCCTGAACGGCACGGTGACCTCCGGCATCGTCAGCGCCGTGCACCGTCCGGTCCGCACCGGCGACTCGACCGTGCAGGACCAGCAGAACACCGTCCTCGACGCGATCCAGACCGACGCGCCGATCAACCCGGGTAACTCCGGCGGCCCACTGGTCAACAGTCGCGGTGAGATCATCGGGGTGAACAGCGCGATCGCGACCGTCGGGGGCGGCGGAGGCAGCCCCTTCGGTGGTAGCCAGCAGTCCGGCAACATCNGCGTCNGATTCGCGATCCCCGGCAACTACGCCGAATCGGTGGCCACTCAGCTCATCACCACCGGGCGCGCGCAACATCCCTACCTGGGCGTCACCGCGTCGACCGCAGCGGAGAACACCCGGTCGACGGCGTCCAGCGGAACCGGTGCGCAGATCCGGTCGATGGTCTCCGGCGGCCCCGCGNCAGGCGCCGGTCTGCGCACCGGCGATGTGATCACCAAGGTCGGCAACCGAGCCGTCAGCGACGTCGACTCTCTGATCGCGGCGGTGCGCTCGCACGCCATCGGGGACGAGGTCGAGGTGACGTACACCCGCAACGGCCAGACCGGCACCGTGAAGACCCGGCTCGCCCAGCAGCCACCGACCTCCTGATCACAGCCGTGATCACAACCGTGATCACAACTCTGGTCGCGGCTCTGGTCGCGGCCCGTGGAACGCCCTGATCGTCGCCGTCATGCCGCTTCGGAGCCGACATACCGATCACGCAGTAATCGTGGGGCAATCCGGCGGACGGTCGCGAATGGCCGAGCCGGCGTGGAAGGTCCCCGCTGGGTCCAATCGGTTGTGGAATTCGAGGCAAGGCCGCCGGCGGACTATTCGTCCGCACGTCTTTCTGACTAGTCCGCCGGCGGGACATGGCAACCTCGGCCGCGCGTCGACACCCAAAATAGTAACTACAGGTAGGCAAAAGCTATCAAAGCGCTNCCGGCGTGCGGGTCAAGTGATTCGGGCTGTCGAATCGACGACAACAAAATCCGCACAACGTTCACCCGTTAGGGAGGCCCGCCTCCTAGCATTGGCTCCGTCATGCGTTCCGGGCTCGCGGTTAGTCGACCNGGGAGAAGCTAAAGTATGGACGACGACGCGGACCTGGCGGCCCGTGTCCGACGCGGTGATCGGCAGGCGTTCGACGACCTCTACGATCTCTACGCGGACGATGTCTTCTCCATGTGTCTGCTGATCCTGGGTGATCCCACGGTGGCCCGGGCGGCCGCCGGTACGGCGTTCGCCCTGGTCGCCCGCACCCGCCTCAACCCGCTGAGCGACCCGGCCCGGCTGCGATCCTGGCTGTTGGAACTCGCCCGCGGCAGCGCCCTGGCCTGGTCGGGGTCTCCGCAGGCCCGCAGCATCCCCGTGCCCCACGGTGTGCCGCCAGAGGAACTCCTGGTCGGCTCCGTGGTGCCGGCGCCCGCCAGCCTGCGGGTGGGTCTCGCCCGTACCTTCGACCGCGCCGCCGCCGTCGCGGAGGCTGCCGCCGCCAGCCGCCGAGTCGCCCCACCCGCCGCCCCCGCGCCCCGAGAGATCAACCTCGTCAAGACGCCGACCGGGCCCGCGGCCGCCCCCGCCGCGGACGCCGCCGAGACGTTGATCGCCCCCGCCACCGCGCGCGCGTTGCCGCTGATGCGGATGGACGCCGAGGTCGAACCCACCGCCGCCGCTGCGGCACCCGGCCGGGGGACCGTGGACTGGCGCAGCCGGCCGGCGATGGCCGCCGCGGCAGCGGTCGTCGTCGCCGTGGTCGGTCTCACCGCGGCGATGAACTGGCCGTCGTCCGATCCCCGCCTGATGTCGGAGAACGGTGTCGCGGTGGTGAGTCCGCCACCATCCCTCGACGTGGTTCGCCCCGCCACCGCGCCCGCCGCGCCCAGCGGAGGCACCGCGGTCGCCCCCACCGTCGTCCCGACGGTGGCCGGCGCCTTCACCAGCCGCGCCGCGGCGCCAAGGGAAGTGCGGCCACGCCTCGTGGAGCCGATCGCTCGAGACGTGCACAGGTCCGAGCCAACTGCCACGCCAAGCACCAACCGCCCCCACGCGACCTCGGCGGCGCCCTCGACCACGGCGCCGCGCACCACTCCGCCGAAGCTCCCGACCAGCACCGCGGCGTCCACGACGGCTGCGCCCCCGGTGACCCCCGGGAGCTCCGGGAGCTCCGGGAGCTCTGCATCGACCACCCCGCCGAAGGCACGGGCGCCACAGCCGACAGCCACCATCCCGCCATCGGTGAGCGTGCCACCAGGCAGTGCCACGGCACCCCCCTCGACGCCGCCGGGCGGAAAAGCCCCGTCCGCGCCGGCCGACCCGTCCAGCTCCAGCCCGCAACAACGGTCCGCTCGGCCGTCGGCGGGCAAGAGCACCGGCAGTACTGGAGGCACCCGCAGTACCGAGGGCACCGGCGGTAGCGGCGGTACCACCAGTCCTGGCGGTACCGCCGCTACCGAAAGCACCAGCAGCCCGACCGGCGCCGGCCCGTCGGAGTCCGACGACCGCATCGTCGGCCCCGTCACCGCGCCGGTACCGGTCTCCGTCTAACCGACTTCTGTCAGCGGACGGTGTAGAACAGCGTCGTCACGTACTGATCGAAGTCGTTGATCCGCAGGGTCAGCCGGAGCTGCCACTTACCCGCCAGAGGTGCCTGGACCCGGTCACTGCGTGCGTGCCCCTGCTNAGCCAGGTCGAGCGGCACCTCGAACGGCCCAAGATCCGCGGTCGGCAGGGACAGCGCCGCGCTCGCCTGAACCAGCTTCTGCGNCTTGCCGCTCGGCGCCCACGTGTACACGTCGAGCGACTCGGCTCCGATCCTGGTCGGGGCGACCCGCACCTTCACCGTCNTCGGGCCGGCAAACNCCGTGCCGGTGAACGGCGGTGCATAGCTGGTACGCGCCGGAACCATGTTCACGAGGGTCGCGGTGAGCCCCAGTACCACCGCCCCGACGACCAGCTCCGAAGCGACACCACGCCGCAACCCGGTCAACGCGGCGACGCTGGGTGGAGTCCAAGTCCCAGTTCCCGTCCCCGTCCCACCCGAACCAGAGCGGGCATCGGCACGAACACCTGCATAGTGGCGGCGCACCCATCGCTGCGCGAGAGCGCCGAGAGCGATCATGCCGAGGACAAACCACACCTTGTAAAGCAGCAATCGCCCGTAGCCCGTGTCAATAACCGCCCGGAGCGTTCCGATCTCCCGCCAGCTCTGGAACAGGCCACTGATCACGATCACGGCGACGGCCACGGCTGCCACCCGCGACCAACGCGGAAGCACCTCCGCCAGCTCCACCGCTGCCGCCCGGCGGACCAGGAAGAACGCGATGACGACCAGCCCGCCGATCCACACGGACATGCCGAGCACATGCACCGTCAGGCTGGCCGTCGCGAGCCACACCAGATCCCCCGCGCTGCCGTGGCCGATCGCCGCCAGGGTCACCGCCACCACGAGCCCGAGAGCCGCCAGCTCGCAGGTGCGCCACACGTCCAGCGAGCCGACACGGAACATCCGGCGCAGCAGCGGAACCGCAAGGCAGAGCGCCAGCAGTCGGATCAGCAACAGGTGGCCGAACCGCTCCTCCAGGGTCGTCGACAGCACCGACCACCGGCCAAGCCCGCTCAGCCCGAGTCCGGCGGCGTACGGCCCCTGGAGGAGTAGCTGCCCCAGCCCCGCGAGCGCCGACAGTCCCCATGCCCCCGCCACGAGTGGGCCTGCACCGCCCGTCCGCAGCCCCTGCGGCCACAGCATCAGCAGAAAGAAGCAGGCCCCCAGCAGAACGCCGGTTCCGGCGTAACCAGCGAACCGCGCGACACCGAACAGGAATCCGACCGCCCGCGAACCGGAGGTGTCCGCCTCCGCACTGGCAGCCCCGGCCTCCGGCGGTCCGCCCACGCCGAAGGCGAAGGCACCGGAGATNGGGTGACTGTCCGCAGAGATGACCCGCCAGCTGGCCACATAGGTGCCCCTGGGCAGATTGGGTCGCAGCGCGACCATCGCCTGGGAGGCTTTCTGNCCCGAGCGCGCCTGTCCGTCGTCGACCCGGGCACCGGCCGAATCAAGCACGCGAATGGAATCCCGTGAGACTCGAACCGACTCGCTGTAGCTGATCACAATGCGAGTTGGCGCCGCGGCGAGCGCCGCGCCGTCCGCNGGACTGGTACCCGTCAGCAGGGCGTGAGCAGACGCCGGCGCTACGCCGAGCCCAAGCCCGATCGAGGTGGTGACCATGGCCAGAAGGGCCATGGTCACCACCATCACTCTTCGCACGAAGCTACGCCCGCCGCCGGGCGGTCACCAGTGCAAAGGCGCCGGTCAGTAGACCGATTGCGCCCAGGACCACCCCGACTGTCCCGAGCCAGNGGGCGGTCCCGTCACTGCCATCCGACTGCGAGGACGCGGCGGCGTTCTGCGTCGACGCCGCGTCGTGGGCACCGGTGGATGAGTCCGCAGCCGCCCCGGCTGCCGTTACCGTCAGCGATGGCGCCGGCTTCTCCGGTTCGCCGGCTCCGGGCTCCGCGACATCGACCCACCGCACCACGTCCCCGTTGGAATAGGTCTGCAGCGTCTTGAACGTGAGCTGTCCGACCTTGTCCGGCAACGNACCGGCGGAGACGGTGAACGTGTCGAACTCCCCGGGCTTGATCCCCTGGCTCCCGTCCGCAGTCCAGGTGATGCGGGTGACCACCTCGCTCACCTTGCCGTCGTCGGTAGTCAGGGGCTTCGCCGGCGCCGCCTTCTCGACCTTGTAGCTCCAGCCGGCCTTGGGCTGCACCGACACCGACGCGAGCGGTGTGTCCACGGGGAACTGAACATCGATACCGGTGGTGGACGCGTTGTCCTCTTCGGTCGGCACCTTGAACGAGAGCGTGGCGTAACTCCCTGCGGACGCCGTGGACGGCTGCAGGGTGACGTGCGCGGAGGCCGGCATGGTCATGGCGAGTACGGCCGCGCCGGCAATCACGCCGAGTATGCCCGCACGCCTGAAGAGGCAAGTCATAAAAATCCTTCCGAACGGTCCCACAGCGCAGCGGGAACACAGAGAATCCGTGTCTCTCGGGCGCCGGAGTGTCGTTCGTCAGGCCATGGCAAAAAGCGGCGGTGAGCAGTCCACAGCACACCGTCCCGTCCGACCGAACTCCGGCTGTCCCGGCGGTGGACCACGTCTGNGGGCAGATGGACCGAGCGGCCGGGTGTGGGGGCGGGGAGCCCGTCGTCGGACATCGACGCGTGGTACTGGCGGAATCGAGGGCACGGCCCGATCTGCCACTGGCCGGAAGAGGNGGAACAGGACCGCGTGGGGACGGAGCCCGGATGCCGACCACAGCACACGCTCCGCGCGGCGCAGCAGCACGGCGACACACACCGCCGCCAGACCGTGCGCGAACACCATCCNCATCTCGATCGGGTAGCCGCCCGCTCGGTGGGCGTGCGGGTGCGCGAGAGCGAAGGTGATGTGGAGCAGAACCTGGGTCCCCGCGATGCCTGCCACGAGCATCGGAAGGCGTCGCTCCCGGCCGNCGAGGCCGTAGGCGATCCTGGTGAGAAGAAGAAAGGCGATGATCATCGTTGTGGCCGGCGACCGCTGGGCACCACCGGCCACGTGCGCCGCCCACGCCAGACACACAGAGGACGACGCGAAGGTGGCAGCTCGTCCAAGGCGAGCCGTCCCTCCACTCGCCGACCACCCTGTGCTCACAGGGACCAAGACTGCCATGTCGGGCCCGCTCACCGCCACACCCCCTCCCGCAGCGTCGTCAAGCCGTCAGTTGTGCTGCCGGCACCGCCGCCGACATCCGTCAACCTCGGACGGTCAACACCTGTCCACGGGTAGCGTCGGCGTACTCCGACGCCGGAACCAGGACCCCGAAGAAGGGCTGATGCATCGTGCGGGTGGTCATCGCCGAGGATTCGGTACTGCTCCGTGAAGGGTTGCGCCGCCTTCTCACCGACGCCGGTTGCGAGGTGGTCGCCACGGTCGGAGACGGGCCCGGCCTGGTCGATGCGGTGGTGACNCACCAGCCCGACGTCTCCGTCGTGGACGTCCGGATGCCTCCGTCCCACCGCGACGAAGGACTGCGAGCGGCGATCAGGGCCCGTTCCGAAGTCACCGGATCACCGATTCTCGTCCTGAGCCAGTACGTCGAAAAACAGTACGCGGCGGAGCTTCTCGCTGACGGTGCCGGTGCCGTCGGCTATCTATTGAAGGACCGCGTCGCCGATGTGCGTGAATTCGTTGACGCAGTACGTCGGGTCGCTGCAGGCGGCACCGTCATGGATCCGGAAGTGGTGGCACAGCTCCTCGTTCGAAATCGTCGCAACGACCCCATGTCCGCGTTGACACCTCGGGAACGAGAGGTCCTCACTCTGATGGCGGAAGGCCGGTCGAACACCGCAATCGCCTCCCACCTGGTCGTGAGNAGTGGCGCCGTCGAGAAACACATATCAAACGTCTTCTCGAAACTCGGACTAGAGCCGACCACGAAGGACCATCGCCGGGTCCTGGCCGTCCTCGCCTATCTGCGGAGCTGACCGGCCTGGTCGCCGACTCACCCCCCTTTCTGGATTCGAACATATGATCGATTATGCAGCACCGGCACACCTCCGTCAAGACCCGGCACCCACCAGCAGATCAGCCCACAACCGCCTGGCCGCCCAGGGCGCTGTTGTGGACGCGCCGGCGACCACAAGGCAAATACGCACCGCGGAGCAGAGAGGCATGGACGGTGGCCGCCGCAGCCCCAGAAGGGGCCACCGCGACCGACTGCCATGACAGACGGTCTCCTCGGCGAGAATGGCGTCAGTGCCGCTTGACGAGGGCGCCGACTCGACGCACAATCGAACCCATGTTCGATCGAGACCCCGACGTCGTCCCCCTCCCTGACCTTGAGGTGGAAGTCTGCGGCTGGGCTGGTCGCATCTCGGCCGCAACCTGCCGCTGGCTGACCTTGCTCGCCGCCTTCGACCGCCGGAAGGGCTGGTCCGCAACCGGGCTGCCGACCTGTGCGCACTGGCTGGCCTGGCGCTGCGGGATCGGCCTGCGCGCAAGCTACGAGTATCTGCGCGTCGCTCGCGCACTCCAGACGCTCCCACAGATCAGTGCAACCTTCGCCCGAGGCGAAATCTCCTACTCCAAGGTTCGAGCCATCACACGCGTCGCAACCCCGGAGACGGAGGGCGGGTGGGCTCACGACGCGGCNCGATGCTCAGCCCGCGAACTCGAGCGACTCGTCTCCCTCCAATTGAAGATCAAGGCGGACAGCCGGAACGACCGTGAGAAAAGCGGCGACAAAAAGGACTCCGTGCGCTGTTCCTGGCACTGGAACGAGGATGGCACTTTCTTCCTGATCGCTCATCTCGATGCGGAGCGTGGCGCGGTGGTCGCCAAGGCCCTCGCGATGGCCGCGTCGACTCTCGACCAGTCGGCCAGACCCCGTGACGACGGAAGGAGTACGACNGATTTCCCGGACGGCGGCCAGGAGAAGGCGGTGTCACGGGCCCTGCGAGTCGACGCGCTCGCGGGAGTCGCGGAATCCTTCCTTACCCACGGCGCGCCGGGGCTGACCGATCCGAATTCCTTCACCGTCAACGTGCATGTCGATGTCGACACTCTGATCGGCGGGGACCAAGATCGTCAAGACGACCGTGCCCCGAGAGCAGAGAAGGATGAGTTGAGNGGTCGGACCTGCGAGATCGAGGGCGGTGGCACGCTCCCGCCAAGCGTCGTTCGCCGGCTGTCCTGCAACAGTCTTCTCCGCGCGTTTCTGACCGACCCGAAGGGAAATCCGCTCGCACTCGGCCGCACCCGNCGGAGCCCNTCCACCAAGCTGCGGAGGGCAGTCTACGCGCGGGATAAGGGCGTCTGCCNTTACCCCGGCTGCCGACACACCCAATGGTTGCAGATCCATCACTTGCAGGAATGGGGAGTCGAGAACGGGTTGACGGACCCCGCGAATCTGGTTCTGCTCTGTTCACTCCATCACCGGCTGGTGCACGACAGGAGCCTGACTCTCAAGCGGCGACCGACCGGCGAGCTGCTGGTCTTCCATCCGGACGGAACGGTCATGCAGGAGGCGCCACCGGTCAGCATCGAGCCTGACCCGGTGCGCTTCTTCCACTCCCCCGCGTCCCCTGGGCCAGGCCACGGGTCCTCGGCCGGACAGGNGGCGTGAGCGCCTCCCCGCTGGCCGAGTTCCGGTCGATCAGCACACGTCGCACCCGACCAGACCTCCAGTCTCCTGACCTAGTCTGGTGTGACACGCGGTCGGTTGCCTGGCTACGTGAGGCGATGCCCGTAGGCTCCCGGTCTTGTGAGCCCCATCCTCGCGTCCGGACGAGCTGGGAACTTTCTCCGATCTGTCTTGATCATTCTTCTGCTCGTTCTGATGATGCGGACGGCCTACCTCCTGTGGTTCTTCCACACTCCGGNCTGGACGTCGCGGCCGCATGACATCCGCTACTGCGGCGGATGGTACGAGCGCGCCGACGCGCCAGACGTCACTGGCCGACAGGCCAGGAGGACCGCCGGCGGAAACCTCAAGCCAGTGATGCGGTCACNGGTCTTTCGGCCGATCACCGCCTACCGTCCGTCCTCGACCTGCCCGCAGTATCTGTTCGCCAAGGTTGGCAAGGACGTCTACGTGACCTACCGCGCCACCGAAGACTGAGCGGAGTCACTCAACGCCGGTCCAGTGAGCACGTACACCCGAGCGTGTATCGATGTGCGCTGCTGCAGCGCCGCGCGGACCGCCCGATGNAACCCATCCTCGAGGTAGAGAGCNCCACCCCACTCGATCACATGCGGGAAGAGGTCTCCATAGAAGGTCGAGTCCTCATCGAGCAGCACATCGAGCGCCAGCACCCGCTTCGTCGTGACGAGCTGATCGAGCCGGACCTGGCGAGGGGGAATGNCCGCCCAGTCCCGCTGGCCAAGGCCNTGCTCGGGGTACGGGCGACCGTCTCCGACCAACTTGAAGATCACCGGCACCTCCTCCTCGAGGGCGAGACTTCCGTCGACTACGACAGCCTAGAATCCCCGCCCCGTCTATAAGACCCCGGTCGGCCCGGAGNGGGAACCGGGTGGACATCAGGACCACGGCCGCGTGGCGGATCCCCANATCGGGCCTGAGTATCTCTTGACCTCCACGCCCGGCCTGGCTTAAGTAAGCCTAACCTGAATACATGGAGGTCCAGTGTCGTCACCAGCCCACACTCACGACATGATCGCGATGGCTCGACGGGCGAGGACGGTCCTCGCCGGTGGCCNCACGGCACTACTGACTCTCCCCTGTGAGCAGGCACGGGNCTGGGTGGGAGTGATCGACGACGGAGGTGAGCCGNTACTGATGGCGAGCGCTGACGGTCGACTGGCCAGCGCCGCCAGGAGCGGGAGGCGGAGCTGGGTCGAGGTGCCGGGACACGCCGGCGAGCGTCTGATCCTGACTGGTCCCCTGCGCTTGGTGCCGGGCACCACGGAGCAGATCCTGAGCCGGCTCGCCGATCTGGGTCGCACCGTCAGCACGGAGGACGGNGTCACCGATGGNCTTTCCGTGCTGGCGCTCTCAGTCGACGACGTGGTGCTCTGCCTACCCACAGTGATCATGGACGGTCGTCCACGCCGATGGCCCTCCGCCACGGTGGACCGGCGCATCGACCTGACGTCCTATGCGTTTGCCGAGCCGGATCTGATCAGCGCCTACGCGCCGGAGCTCATCGAGCATCTCAACGTGGGACATGCTGACCAGATGCGCCAGCTCGCCCGACACGCTCGGCCGGCGGAGACCGAGGGCGACATCGCCGGCGTCCAGGTCAGTGGCCTGGATCGGTACGGCTTGGATCTGTGGCGGGTGGACAGCGCCGGAGCCGAGCAGGTGCGGGTCGCATTCCGGCAGCCCCTCGTCGAGCCGCGCTCCCTCGGCCGCGAACTTCGCCGATTGCTCGACCAGTCGGCCAACACCTCCGAATGACGCCCATAATCGGCTCCGGACGTTTCTGCCCCGCGCCCGGAGGCTCAGATGCCGCGATCGCGTCACCGACTGAGTTGTGTCGTCATGGCACTGGCCACGCTCGCGGCACTGACCGCCGCATCCTGTTCCGGCGGATCGGACAGCATCGACAGACCCGGTCCGGCCGCCGAGTCCGCGCGGCCGGCGGGTCCGGCGTCGCCGAGGAGCGAGAGCCCGGAGGTCGCCCGCACCGCTCGGCTCACCGCCGGCGAGAACGGCCCGGTCGAGATCGGGCTCGTCGACCTGCGGATCAGCGGCAGACTCGCCATCCTGCGGCTGACCTTCACACCGCACCTGCGCACCGACCGCCCCGGCGGCATCTCCCTGCTGGACATGGCGGGTGGTCGAGGCGGCAGCGTGAGCCTGGTCGACACGGAGAACCTGCGCCGCTACCTGGTCGTCCGCGACAGCCACAATGAGCCGCTCGGTCCGATCCCGGGCGTCGTCCGCACCGCCAACGATCGCCCGCTCAACCTGACCTTCACGTTCGCCGCGCCACCGGCGGAGGTCAAGAAGATCGATGTCTATCTGGACGATCAGATCGTCTTCGACGGTGCGGACATCGCTTCGTGAGTAGCCCTCGCCTCGCGAGTAGCCCTCGCCTCGTGAGCGGTGGGCCCCGAGCGATGGTGGCGCTGGTCGCCGTGCTGGCGCTCGTCGCCGCGGCCCCTGTGCCGGACGACGAGGTGCGCGCCGCGGTGCACACGCTGCGGACCGACGACGCGGTCCGCCCGATCGACCTCGACAGGAGCGTCGTCGAGCTTCGCACCGAGGAACATCGCGGCGCCGAGACCACGCTCGTCCTGAGCGCAGACGTGTTGTTCGCCTTCGACTCGGCCGAGCTCACCGCGACCGCGCGTCGCCAGATCGCCGACGTGGCGGGTCGGCTCGCCGGGTCCGCCGCGCCGATCCGGGTGGACGGATACACCGACAGCTTCGGCACTCCGGCCTACAACGTGATCCTGTCCCAACGGCGCGCCAGCGCCGTCGCCGATCTCCTGCGTCCCGCGGCGCCGGCCGGGTTTCTCGTCTCCGCCAGGGGCCATGGATCCGCCGATCCGATCGCCCATGACACCCTGCCCGACGGCTCGGACGACCCGGCCGGACGAGCGATCAACCGCCGAGTGACAATCACGTACGGCGGCCAGTGAGTCCAATTTGACATCGGCATCGACAATCGTTTCCAATTAGGTCATGTCCCGACCCGCCGCGATCGTCTTCGACCAGGCGAGCATCGCCTATGGGCGGGTGCCTGCGTTGGAGCAGGTCCACGGCACGGTGCGCCAAGGGGAGATCGTCGCGCTCGTCGGGCCGAACGGTGCCGGCAAGTCGACCCTGATCAAGGCGCTGCTCGGCCTGGTGCCGGTCGCGTCGGGTTCGATCACCGTCCTCGGCCTGCCACCCGCGCAGGCGCGCCGGCTGGTCGCCTACGTGCCGCAGGCGGACACGCTCGACCCGGACTTCCCGGTCTCGGTGGCGCAGGTCGTCCTGATGGGCCGCTACCGGCGGATCGGCTGGCTGCGGCCGCCCGGGCGGGCTGATCGGGACGCGGCCGCCGAGGCGCTGGCGGCGGTGGGCCTCGCGCACCGGGCGGCGGACCGGTTCGGCACGCTGTCCGGGGGGCAGCGCCAGCGGGTGCTGCTCGCGCGGGCGATCGCGGCACAACCACAGGCGCTGCTGCTCGACGAGCCCTTCAACGGGGTCGACGCGGTCTCCCAGGAGGCTCTGCTGGCCACGATCAAGACTCTCGCCGCCGGCGGCGCCGCGGTCGTCGTGTCCACCCACGACCTGGGCCTTGCACAGTTGACCTGCGACGGCATTTGCCTGCTCAACCGGCATCAGTTCGGCTTCGGGCCGCCGGGGGACGTGCTCACCCCCGATCTGCTGCGCGCCGCCTATGGCGGGGCGGCACTGGAGCTGGGCGATCGCGGGCTGATCGTCGCCCGCTCATGATCGACATTCTGATCACCCCGTTTGACCGGCCGTACATGACCCGGGCTCTCATCGAGGCGCTGCTCCTCGGTGCACTCTGCGGCGCGGTCGGCGTGTATGTGCTGCTACGACGACTGGCGTTCCTGACCGACGCCGTCACCCACACCGTCTTTCCCGGGGTCGTCGTCGGGTTTCTGGTCTCGGGCCGGTCCGGCATCGTGCCGGGTGCGCTCGTCTGNGCGGTGGCCGCCGCCGCCCTGTTCACGGCGATCGCGGCGACCCGGCGGGTAAACGAGGACGCGACCCTGGCCGTGCTGCTGACGGCCTTCTTCGCGGTGGGGGTGATCCTCATCTCGCGGCAGCACTCGTACACCGCCGATCTCACCGCCTTCCTGTTCGGCCACGTGCTGACCATCGACATCACGGACATCGTGGTCACCGCGGTGGTGACCGCGCTGGCCGGCCTGGTCCTGCTCGGGCTGGGCAAGGAGCTGCTGCTGCGGGCCTTCGACCCCGAGTGGGCCCGGGCGGCGGGCTACCGGATCACCGCGCTCGACCTGGTCAGCAACATGATGATCGCGCTGGTCGTGGTCGCCTCGGTCCAGGCTGTCGGCACCGTGCTCGTGATCGCGATGCTCGTCGTGCCGGCCGCGGCGGCGCGGCTNCTGTNCGCGCGGCTCGGCGTCATCGTCGCCGTGGCGGTGCTCCTCGGCATGNTCGGCGCCTGGCTGGGGCTCGCCACCAGCTACGAGGCGTCGGTTGGTCATGACCTGCGGCTCGCCGCCGGGGCCACCATCGTGCTCGTCCTCGTCGCGTTCTACGCCCTGGCGGCGCTCGGCCAGGCCACCCGGCGGCTGGTGCGGCGATGATCCTGTTCTCCTCCCTCGGCGACGGCTACGTGCGGCGCGCGCTGCTGGAGGTCGTGATCGTCGGGGTGCTCTGCGGGGCGGTCGGCGTCCATGTCGTGCTGCGCCGGCTGAGCTTCCTGACCATGGCGTTGACCCACGCGACCTTCCCCGGGGTGGTGATCGCGACGCTGCTCGGCCTGGGTCTCGTCCTCGGCGCGGGGGTCTTCGGCGTGCTTCTCGTGGGTGTCGTGGCGGCGCTGACGGGCCCGCGCGGCGCCGAGCACGGGCGGGAGACCACCAGCGTCACCGCCGTAGTGCTCTCCGGCGGCTTCGCCCTGGGAATGGCGCTGATGTCGACNCAGGAGGGCTTCAGCCGGGACCTCACCGCCTTCCTGGTCGGTTCGGTGCTCACCGTCCAGTCGAGCGATCTGGTCGTCAGCGCGGCGACGACAGCGGTCGTGCTGGGGGGGCTGGCGGCGCTGCGCAAGGAGCTGCACCTCGCCGCCTTCGATCCGGACGCCCTCGCCGCCGCGGGCTATCCGGCCCGCCGGCTTGATCTTGTCCTGCTGCTGGCGCTCGAGGCGACGGTGGTGACCTCCCTGCCCGCGGTCGGCACGATCATGGCGGTCGCTCTGATCGTGGGTCCGGCAGCGACGGCCCGGCTCTGGTGCTCGCGGACCTCCACGATGACCGCCGTGGCCATGGGTCTCGGCGTCGCCTCCGGGGTGATCGGACTTGCTGTCAGCGAGCAGTGGAACGTCGCGGCCGGCGGCGCGATCGTCCTGTCCGTCGCCGCGTTCTTCATGGTCTCGCTGGTGTTGCGGTCACTCCCGTGGGGTGAACTGGCCGTCGCGGCCGCGGGCCGCCGGAAATCCGCTGGACGCCCCACCTACTCTGGGTAGATGGAGTTCACCCAGTCCGACAAGCTCGCCGACGTCTGTTACGACGTCCGTGGGCCTGTCCTCGACGAAGCGACCCGGCTGGAAGCCGCGGGCGCGCGCATCCTCAAGCTGAACATCGGCAACCCGGCGCCGTTCGGCTTCTCCGCACCGCCGGAGGTACTTGAGGCCGTCGTGGCAAACCTGGCGGGCGCACAGGGGTACAGCGACTCCAAGGGACTGCGCGCCGCGCGCGAGGCGGTCGTTGGCTACCACAACCGCAAGGGCATCGCCGGAATCACGCCCGAGAGCGTGTATCTGGGCAACGGCGTCTCCGAGATGATCATGATGTCGTTNCAGGCGCTGCTCAACAACGGCGACGAGGTGCTGCTACCGGCGCCCGACTACCCGCTGTGGACGGCCGTGGTGAGCCTCTGCGGCGGGCGGCCGGTGCACTACCTCTGTGACGAGACCGCCGGGTGGGCGCCGGACGTGGCGGACATCGCCCGCAAGGTCACTCCGCGGACCAGGGCGATCGTCATCATCAACCCGAACAACCCCACCGGCGCCGTCTACGAGCGGCGGGTGCTGGAGGACATCGTCGAGGTCGCGCGGCGCCATCATCTGATGCTGCTGTCCGACGAGATCTACGACCGGATCCTCTACGACGACGCCGAGCACGTCGCGACCGCGTCGCTGGCCCCGGACCTGGTCTGTATGACCTTCAACGGCCTGTCGAAGGCCTACCGGCTGGCGGGGTTCCGCTCCGGCTGGATGGTCCTGTCGGGCCCGCGCGGACACGCCTCGTCCTACATCGAGGGGCTGAACATCCTCGCGAACATGCGGCTGTGCGCGAACGTGCCCGGGCAGTTCGCGACNCTCGCCGCCCTCGCCGAGGACGGCGGTGCGGGCGATCTCGTCCTGCCCGGCGGCCGGCTGCGGGAACAGCGGGACACGGTCGTGAAGCTGCTCAACGACATCCCTGGGGTGTCCTGCGTGCCACCGCGAGGCGCNCTGTACGCGTTCCCGAGGCTCGATCCCGAGGTCTACCCGATCGTGGACGACGAGCGGTTCGTCTTCGACCTGCTGGCAGCCGAGAAGATACTTCTCGTTCAGGGCACGGGCTTCAACTGGCCGCATCCCGACCACGTCCGGATCGTCACGCTGCCCTCGGTGGACGATCTCACCGACGCCGTCGGGCGGATCGACCGGTTCCTGGCCCGGTACAAGCAGAACTAGTCCTATCGACACCATCGACGAGGTTGTCCACAGGCAGGCGGGGTCTTGTGGACAACCTGTGGATAACATGCGCCGCGACCTGCGGGTCGCACTCCTGCTCGCCGTCGCCGCCGTCGCGGTGGAGATCGCGCTGCACGCTCGGATCGGGCGGCCGCTCTGGTACGACGAGCTGTGGCGCCNNCACTTCGCGGGCGAGCCGTGGCCAACGTTCTGGTCGGAGCTCAGGTCGGCGAACGCGCCGTCGTCGCTGGGGTCGATCGCGCTGACCCGGGTGACCGGCGACGTGCTGGGCTGGCACGCCTGGGCGCTGCGCACCGTGACGGCCGGAGTCTGGCTGCCGGTGCTGGCGGTGGCTACGTTCCTGTCCGCGCGGCGCTTCACCGGCGTCCTGCCGGCGGCGGGCGGCGCGGTCGCGGTGGCGCTGAGCGGCACCGTCGTCGACTCCGGCACCCAGCTCAAGCCCTACGTCCTCGAGGCGGTCGTCTCCCTCGCGATCTTCGCCCTGTGGACGTCGCCCGGCGCGCCGCTGCGGAAACGGACCGTCGCCGGCGCCCTGGCCGCGGTCTCGCTGCCCGCCGTGTTCCTGCTGGTGCCGCTGGCCGTGGGCGACCTCGTCCGCGACCGCCGGACCAGCTGGCGCGCCGCGCCGGCGCTGCTGCTGGCCGCCGGGCACACGCTGCTGTTCGTCTCCCACCAGTCCAGCCAGCGCGCGAGCCATTTCTGGGACGATCAGTTCCTCGCCGGGCGAGGCGTTCTCGGCGGGCTGCGCTTCACCGCCGACCAGGTGATCGCGGTGCTGGGCGGCGCGCCACCCGGCATCGATCGCTACGACCCCAATCTGGTGCACTCCCTGCTCGAGGGTCACCGACTCGCCACGATCGCCGTGGGGACCGCGACGGCCGTCGCCATGCTCGCGGGCGCCCGGACGCTGCGCCGCCGGGCCGACGGCGCGACGCTGCTGTGGAGCCTGATCGGCGCCGAGCTTCTCCAGCTCGCGGCGAGCGGCGGGCGTTACTGGCCCTTCGGGGCATGCCGGCCGAACCTGTTCCTGGTCCCGCTGCTGACCATCGTCGCGGCGGTCGGCGCGGGCGAGCTGGCAGCCGCGGCCCGTCGGCACCGCGTCGGTGGAGATGGCGGCGGCAGGGGCAGGCGCGGTCACGTCATCAGCGCGGCCAGCGTGCTCTGCCTCGCGGGCATCGCGGCGACGCCGGTCTGCGCGGCCGCCGGGATCGGCACCCTGTGGCGGGAGCGTCACGAGGTGCGCCCGATCGAGGGCATGGTGGATGCCACGCTGGCCGTGCGGGAGCAGTACCGGCCGGGTGACGCCGTCATCGTCGGCGGCCGCCTCGCCCGGGCGGGCTGGCTGTACGGGATGGAGCTCAGCGCCGACGGCCCGCGGCGGCCAGGCGCACGGGTACCGCGCTCGGCGACGACGTTCCTGACCGGGATCGGTCGCGGCGGGGCGGAGCGAGCCGTGCGGACCCGCCAGCATCCCCCGCAGCGCGTCCTGCTGTTCGTCCTCGCCTACGACCGCCGGGGTACGGCGGCGGAGCTCGCCACCCTGCGCGGCGGCGGGTGGTGCAACCGCGGCGTCCGCTCGTTCCCGCTGACCGGGACGCTGCACGAGCTCGACCGCTGCCCGGTCACGGAGCGGCGGGGGCCGCCGTCGCCATCGGCTGGCCGATGATCGCCGCCAGCGCCGCCCACTCGCGGTCACCGTCGGCCAGCGAGGTGACGATGCGCTGCTGCAGGATGCCGACCTCGATGCGGGTGCCGTCGAACAGCTGGGCGCAGGAGGCCGCTGCCGCGGTATAGCCGCGGCCTCCTGCGTCATAGCGGGCCCGCGCCGCAGTGGTGGGTGGTACCGGGGCGGTGATCGCCGCCGCGATGTCGGTCCCGAGCGTGGCACACGCGGGTTTCAGGGCGGCGCCGTTCTGCGCGGCGAGCTGGGAACGGACGGTGGCCACGTCGGTGGCCACCCGGATCCGTAGGCCCTCACTCCCGTGGTACCAGGACGCCAGCTCCGCGGCGTCGTTCTCGGTGGACACCGGGACGGCGGAGACGGAGGCCGACGGGACCGGCGCGGACAGGACCGGAGCCGACGGGACGGCAGCGGTGGTACTCGCGTGCGGGCCCCCGGCGGGCAGACCGGACGCGGGCTGCTCGTCTCCGCTCGCGATGGCCACCGTGCCACCGATGATCAGCGCGATCACGCCCAGGATGGCAAGCCGGCTCCCGACCGGATTCTGCAACGGGTCTGGCTCGCGCAGCCAACCCGGCCGGCCGCCCTGCCGCGCCATGCCGATCCTCCTCCGCCCATCCGGCCCTGACACCCCGACGCAGCGCAAAGGTTATGCCGCGGACAGTGGCCGGCAGGCGCCGGGGGAGCTCAGCAGTTGACCAGCTCGGGCTTCTGATGGAGAACCTGCGCCTCGCGGGAGACGAACTGCCGGTACTGCTCCCCACCGACCGCGTCGAGGCCGAACATCCCGACCCGGTGGCAGTTCTGGAACACCAGGGCCACGCCGAAATGCCGCTCCAACGCCGAGCNGATGGAGGTGCTGGCCATCGCCCGCAGTAGTTGGCCGCCCGCCGAGTCGGTGGGGGGCGTGCCGTCGAAGGCGGTGAAGTCCGACCCTGCGGCGCGGNCCGGCCCGAGCTCGGCCGCGAGCCGCTCGACCAGCTCGTAGGCGAACGGCAGCGAGGTGCGGACGCAGTCCAGGAACGCCTCGTCGGTCAGTTCGCCGGCGCTGGCTGCCTCGACGAGCTGTGGAGTGACCGTCAGTGACATTGAAACCTCCATGGGTGGTGGCGAGCCTGTTCCCGCCGTGATCCACTCTTTCGGAAACGGATTTCATTGTCAATAATATTGCCATCGGAGTGCCATCAGGGTCGGCCGGACGGCCCTGACAGCGCGCGAAGGTGAGAAAATGAGACGGTGAGTCCCTCGACCCTCGACCCGAGCCGCGAGGAACGTCGCGGCTCGGCCGGGGTTGACGGCGCCTCAACCTCGGAACGCCTTGGGCCTCGGGACCTCCCGGACCTCGGAGGCGTCTCGGACCTCGGAGCGTCTCGGATCTCAAGGGCGTCCGGGACCTCAAGGGCGTCCCGGACCAGAGCACGGACGTGGCGAAGGGAGTGGCGGTGAACATCACGAGGGACGAGTCCAGCTCGGCTGACGCGGACCCGTCCTCGCGGCGGGATCCGGCGGCACCCGTGACCGGCCGTGGCGGCGCGGCGGCGCGCGGCGCACCCGGCCGCGGCACGGCGGTGCGCGCCACCCGGCAGGGCGACGCGGTGTGCGCCGCCCTCACCGAGACCGACGCCTTCACCAGCGCTCAGGAGCTGCATGCCCTACTGCGCTCACGGGGCGCCGGGGTCGGGTTGACCACCGTGTACCGCCATCTCCAGGTGCTGGTGGACCGCGGTGAGGTCGACATGATCCGCCGCGACGATGGCGAGACGGTCTACCGGCGCTGCGCCACCGAGGCGCACCACCACCACCTCGTCTGCCGGCTCTGNGGGCGGACCGTGGAGATCGCCGGTCCGGAGATCGAGGCGTGGACCGCCGCCATCGCCGACGCCGAGGGCTTTGTCGACGTCGAGCACACCGTCGAGATCTACGGCACGTGCGCCGGCTGTGCCGCAGCCTCGGCCGCTTCCTGAACCAGCACGGACCGAACTGGCAGGACTCGATCCAGCTCGGGTCGGGCCATCGATCGGCGAGCCATCGATCGGCGAGCCATTGACGGGCGANCCGACGAGGGGCGAAGCCTCAGGGGGCGGTGGCCGCGAGGCCGGTGCAGGCGCGCAGGGCGTTCCAGGCGGCGAGTGCCTGACTGCCGGCGCCGCCGCTCAGNGGCCGCGGCGCGCCCCCCACGATCCGGGCGGGCACCCAGGTTGCGTCGGTGACCGCCCGGNCGGCCACGGTCAGGCGCAGCACCCCGGACTCGGTGTTGCGGCCGGTCCCGGAGGAGTAGAAGACGAAGTTTCCCAGGCCGTAGTCGACGTAGACGCCGTCGCTGGTCCACCCCGCCCCGAGCAGGACGTGGGCGTGGCTGCCGACGACGACGTCCGCCCCGGCCGCGGTGAGCCGGGGGACCAGGGATCGCTGCGCGTCGCTCGGGCACTGCTGCTGTTCGACCCCCCAGTGCAGGAACACGACGACCGTGTCGGCCCGCGCCCGCGCCGCCCGCACGGCGGCGACCAGTTTGTCGACCTCCTTCGCCGAGGCGAGGCCGGGCTTGTGCGGCCCGGCGGTCCAGGCGGGGACGAGCTGGTCGTCGAGTACCTGGGTCGCCCCGATGACGGCGATACGCTGCCCCTTCACCGTCGTCGTGTACGGGGTGAAGGCGCTTGTGTCGTCCTCGCCGATGCCGATGACCGGGAAATGGGCGTTACGGGCGTTGCGCAGCGAGTCCNGCAGCCCGGCCAGGCCGTAGTCCATGCCGTGGTTGTTCGCCATGGTCACGACGTCGATGCCGGCGGCGCGCACCGCGTCGAACGCGGTGGGCGGGGCACGGAAGGTGAACTCCTTCGGCGCCGGGGTGCCGCCGTCGGTCACCGCGGTTTCCAGGTTCGCGACGGCGAGGTCCGCGGCGGACAGCGTCGCCGAGATCGGCCCGATCGCCGTGGCCGGATCGGCCGCGAGACGCTGGCCGGGCGTGCCGGCGAAGTGGATGTCACCGCCGAACGCGATCGTGATGGGCTGCCCCGTCGGCCGGCGCGGGCCGTTGCCGACCGGGCCGGAGCCGCCGGCCGAACCGCTGCCCCCGGCCGTCGCCCCCGAGGCCGCCGGAGAACCGCTCCCACCCGGACGGGCGGCCGCGGCCGTCGCCCCGCTCGGCGCGGGAGTCCGATCCGCGTCGTGGCCGTAGGGCATCGAGCAGGCGACGAGCCCGACCAGCAGGACTCCGGCCGTGCCGAGGGCCAGCCCCGCGGCTCCCGACCGGTGCCCGGTCAACCGCCGCGCGAACGCCCCACGCCCGCCCATGCCGCGTTCCTCCGTCCGACGACCCCGTCCGGCAAGCCTCGCCGACCTCGCCGCGCCGGGCCAGCGGACGTCACNGGACCGACAGCCGGGACAGGGTAACCAGCCGAGACCGGGAGCTGACGGCGGTCACACCACCGGCAGCGGTCGGAGGCTGGTGGTAGTCGGAGGCTGGCAGCAGTCACAGGGTCGACAGCGCCGGGGCCAGCTCGCGCCACTGCCGACGGGGTAGCCCGCGCCGGTCGAAGTCCAGGACCTGCACGGCGACCTGGTCGGCCCCGGCGTCGAGATGCTCGGAGATCCGGCCGAGCAGGACGTCGGCGTCGCCCCAGGGGACGATCGTGTCGACCAGGCGGTCGGAGCCCGCGCCGGCGAGATCGTCGTCGTCGAACCCGAACCGGCGCAGGTTCGAGGTGTAGTTCGGCAGCCGCAGGTAGGACCCGGTGTGCCGGCGTGCCAGCTCCCGGGCCTGTTCGGGGTCGTCGTGCAGGACGAACGCCTGCTCGGGGACGAGCAGCTTGTCCGGGCCGAGGATCTCGCGAGCCGCCGCGGTGTGCTCCGGCGGGACGAAGTAGGTGTGCGCGCCGTCGGCGCGATCGCNGGCGAGACCCAGCATCTTCGGCCCCAGCGCGGCGAGGACCCGCGGCGGGGGCTCGACCGGCGCCACCGCCCGGTACTGCTCGGCGGCCATCAGGTCCATCTCGTCGAGGTAGGCCGCCATCTGCGCGAGCGGGCGGGTGTAGGGGGCGCCTCGGATGTGCATCAGCTCGGCGTGGGAGACGCCCAGCCCGAGCAGGAAGCGGCCGGGGAACGCCTCCGCGAGGGCGAGCTGGGCGGCGGTCATCGTCAGCGGATTGCGGGCGAGGATCTGCGCGATCCCGGTCGCGATCGTGATCCGCGAGGTGGCTGCGAGGGCGAGNCTCGCGGTGACCAGGACCTCCCGGCCCTTGACCTCACCCGTCCACAGGGTGGGGTAGCCGAGCTCGTCCAGCTCGGCGATGGCCTCCCGGACGACGCCGGCCGGAGAGAAGTCGAACTGCCCGCTCCAGACGCCGACCTTCCCGATGTCGCGGCGGGCCGGCGGGCGGGGCACGTCCTGCGCACTCGTCACCGCGACACCGTACCGACCCGGAACCCCGGCACTGAGCGGGGCGGCCGGACCATCCGCGCGGCGGACTCGCAGATCGGGTTGCCGGCCTCCGTCTGAGGTCTATCGTTGCCGAGTGTGACGGAGCTCATGCAGCTACTCACTCCGACCGGTCATCGGATCACCGTCGCGTCCCGGGCCAGGACTCCCGAACCGGACGCGCCGCCCGCCGCGGCGCTCGACCGGCTGGCAGACGCACCGTCGGCAGNGGGCCCGGAAGCCGGGTCGCTTGACGGGGAGCTCACCGCCGTCGACATNGACCTGCCCGCGTACGTCGCCGACCTCACCGACGACGAGCTGTTCGGCCTGTACCGGGACATGGTGCTGGTCCGGCGCATGGACGAGGAGGCAACCAGCCTGCAGCGCCAGGGCGAGCTCGGGTTGTGGGCGAGCCTGCGCGGCCAGGAAGCCGCGCAGGTCGGGTCCGGGCGGGCGCTCGGACCCGACGACATGGCCTTCCCGTCCTACCGCGAGCACGGGGTGGCCTGGTGCCGCGGCGTCGACCCGGCGGCGGTCCTGGCCATCTTCCGCGGCGTCAACCTCGGTGGCTGGGATCCGGCCACGCATGGCTTCGCCCTCTACTCGATCGTCGTCGGTTCACAGACGCTGCACGCCACCGGCTACGCGATGGGGATGGCCTGGGACCGCTCGGCCGGCGCCGCGATCGCCTACTTCGGCGACGGTGCGTCCAGCGAGGGCGACGTCAACGAGGCGTTCGGCTGGGCGAGCGTGTACCGCGCCCCGCTGGTGTTCTTCTGCCAGAACAACCAGTGGGCCATCTCGGAGCCGACCCGCCGGCAGACCCGGACCGAGATCTTCCACCGGGCGGCGGGATTCGGCTTCCCCAGCGTGCGCGTCGACGGCAACGACGTGCTGGCGTGCCTCGCCGTGTCCCGGTGGGCGCTGGCGACCGCGCGGGCCGGCCGCGGGCCGGTGCTCGTCGAGGCGGTGACGTACCGGATGGGCGCGCACACGACCGCCGACGACCCCACCCGTTACAGGTCGCCGGTCGAGCTCGAGGCGTGGAGTCGGCGTGATCCCCTGGACCGGATGCGGGCCCATCTCGCGGCCTGTGGCCTGCTCGGTGAGGAGCGTGACCGACATCTGGCCCTCGAGGCCGACGCCTTCGCCCATGAGCTGCGCAACCGCTGCACGGCGATGCTCGACCCGGATCCGACCAGCCTGTTCGACCATGTGCAGGTCACCGAGAATGGGCTGGTGGCGCAGCAGCGTTCGGCGTTCGCCGCGACGCTCGATCCGAGTGACGGAGGGACGGACGACCGGCCCGACCGGCAGGATCGGCTCGGCACGCGGGACGGGCTCGGCACGCGGGAAGGGCTCGCACGCGGGATGGGCTCGGAGTGAGGGATGGGCTCGGAGTGAGGGATGGGCTCGACATGAAGGGTGGACTCGTGGCGGGCGATACGCACGGACCAGAGGGAACGCACGCACCAGAGGGAACGCACATGTCCGGGGAGGCGTGGTGACCAGCGGGGCTGTCATCACCGGCGAGCAGCCCGCCGAGGTCGGGGGGGAGCGGACCGACGAGCCCGCCGCCCCCGCGCCGATCACGCTCGCGAGGGCGTTGAACCTGGGCCTGCGCTCGGCGATGGCGGCGGACCCCAAGGTGGTCGTGATGGGCGAGGACGTGGGCACCCTCGGCGGCGTCTTCCGGGTGACCGACGGCCTGCAGAAGGAGTTCGGCGAGGCCCGGGTCATCGACACGCCGCTGGCCGAGTCGGCGATCGTCGGGACCGCGATCGGGCTGGCCATGCGCGGCTACCGGCCCGTCTGCGAGATCCAGTTCGACGGCTTCGTCTATCCCGCGTTCGACCAGATCGTCAGCCAGCTCGCGAAGCTGCACTATCGCTCCGGCGGGCGGATCAGGCTGCCGGTGACGATCCGCATCCCGTTCGGCGGCGGCATCGGCGCCGTCGAACACCACAGCGAGTCTCCGGAGGCGTACTTCTGCCACACCGCGGGGCTGAAGGTCGTCGCCTGCTCGAACCCGGTCGACGCCCACCAGATGATCCAGCAGGNGATCCGCTCCGACGACCCGGTCATCTTCCTGGAGCCGAAGCGACGGTACTGGGAGAAGGCGGTGGTGGACCCCCGTCCACCGGGCGAGGTGTCCCCGGACGGGACCCTCGGCCTGCACAGCAGCGTGGTGGTGCGCGCGGGCACCGACGCGACCCTGGTCGGCTACGGCCCGACGGTGNGGACCTGCCTGGATGCCGCCGAGGTCAGCGCGGCCGACGACGGCCGGTCGCTGGAGGTCGTCGACCTGCGCTCGTTGTCCCCCCTCGACCTCGAGCCGGTGCTCGCCTCCGTGCGGCGGACCGGGCGGCTGGTCGTGGTGCACGAGGCGCCGTCGAACGTCTCGGTCTCCGCGGAGGTCGCCGCCCGCGTCACCGAGCAGGCGTTCTACTCGCTGGAGGCGCCGGTGCTGCGGGTCACCGGGTTCGACNCCCCCTNCCCGCCCGCCCGCCTCGAGGACCACTACCTGCCCGACGTCGACCGCATCCTCGACGCGGTGGACCGATCCTTCGGCTACTGACCCGCCCGCACTATCCGAACTGGGGTTCCTCGTGGCGCAGCGACAGTTCCGGCTCCCTGACCTGGGCGAGGGTCTGACCGACGCGGACATCGTCCGCTGGCTCGTCCAGGTCGGCGACTCCGTCACGGTGAACCAGCCGCTCGTGGAGGTCGAGACCGCCAAGGCGGTCGTCGAGATCCCGAGTCCGTTTGCCGGGATCCTGGTGGAGATCCACGGCGAGGCGGGCAGCACCCTGGCCGTCGGCGCACCGCTGCTGACGGTCCGGACGGCCGATAGCGGGCAGCCCGAGCCCGTGGACGCGGCCCCCGAACCGGCGGCGGCCGCCTCCGGATCCACCGGCGGCGCGGCGGGCGGTGGACGGCTGCCGGCCTCCCGCGACGGCGGTGCCGGCGAACGCATGCCGGTGCTCGTCGGCTACGGGCCGCGCCAGGGTCAGCAACGTCGCCGCAGCCCCCGCCGCCAGGCCGCCCCGGGACCCGCCCGCGCAGGCGGACCACCACGGGTGGACGACGCGGTGCTCACCACCCCCCCGGCTCTCGCCACGCCCACCACGCCCGCTGCGCCCACCACGCCCGGCGTGCCCGCGGCACTCGCCACGCCCGCCGCGCTCGCCAAGCCCTCGGTGCTCGCCAAGCCACCCGTCCGCAAGCTGGCTCGCGACCTCGGTGTCGACCTCGCCGGGATCGCCGGCACCGGCCCCGACGGCACGATCAGCCGGGACGACGTCCAGGCCGCCGTGCGCACCACCGCCCAAGGGGCACCCACGGCGACCCCGGCGTCGCCGACCGCACCGAACGCGCCCACCGCACCGGGACTGCCCACCGCGCCGGACTGGCGCACCGTCTCGGACCTGCCCGCCGGGCCGAAGGCGGCGCCGCCCGGCCACCGGCGGATCGGCGCGGTCCCGGCCGACGCGGCCTTCTCCCCCGCGACCGGCGCCTGGCACGTGCCCGTCGTCGGGGTGCGGCGCTCGATGGCGCAGGCCATGGTGGCCAGCGTCACCGCCGCGCCGCACGTCACCGAGTTCCTCAGCGTCGACGTGACCGCCACCATGGCCNCCCGCGAGCGCGTGGCGGCGCTGCCGGAGTTCGACGGCATCAAGGTCACCCCGCTGCTGTTCGTCGCCAAGGCCCTGCTCGTCGCCGTGCGTCGGCATCCGATGATCAATTCCCNCTGGGTCGAGGACGGCGGCGCGGGTCGGGCGGAGATCCAGGTCCCAGACCGGGTGAACCTGGGCATCGCCGTGGCGGGGCCGCGCGGGCTCGTCGTGCCGAACATCCCCGACGCCGGCCGACTCGATCTCGTCGGCCTCGCGCGGGCGCTGGCGGGGCTCACCGGCTCGGCGCGGGCGGACCGGCTCGACCCGGCGGATCTTCGCGGCGGGACCATCACCATCACCAACGTGGGGGTGCTCGGCGTCGACGTCGGAACACCGATCCTGAACCCGCCGGAGGCCGCCATCCTTGCTCTGGGTTCGATCCGTCCCACGCCCTGGGTCCACGACGGTCAGCTCACGGTCCGTACGGTGGTGCAGCTCGCCCTGTCCTTCGATCACCGCATCGTCGACGGGGAACTGGGTGCGGCGGTGCTGTCGGATGTCGGCGCGGTGCTGACGGATCCCACGCNCGCCCTCGCCTGGTCGTGATCGACTCATCGGATCCACCAGCTCGCCACAAAGCACGCGAGAGGGGCGCACAACGGCGCACAGTCGGCCCCCTGGTACGGTTGCGCCTCTGACCGGCTTCCGGCACAAAGAGGTGGAACCATGACGCGAGTGGAGGCACTTCAGGCCGCGGACGAGTTCGTCGCCAAGGTTCTGACCTCCGCCAACTCCAGCGGCCGGTTCACCGNCACGCTGAACCTGGCCGAACGGGTCGACCTCACGCTCCGGGTGGCCCGGTTCCTCCTGGAGGGGCAGTCCTCCTCGGACACCGACGACCTGCTGAAGCGGGACATGCGCAACGAGCTGGATCAGGCCTTCCCCCCGCTGCGCACGTCCTGACGCAGACCCGGACGACCAGGCCGCCCGGAGCCCGGTTCCCCGAACCCGGGTTCACGGGTCGTTCGGGGAGGCGGGTCGGGCGGCGACGGGCGGCCGGACGGCCGGCCAGGCAGACGGGCCGGCAGAGGGTGGGAGCTCACCGCCGCGACGCGGAACGCTCCTCGGTGCCCACGTGCACGACAGGCTGCGGCTCGGGGTCCGCCTCCGGGTGGCGCGCGGAGTTCAGCTTGCGGTCCTCCTCGAGCGTCAGGCCCGGCTCACGCCGGCGCGGCGCCTCGACCGGGGTGACCGGGTCGACCAGGACCGTGTCGTCGACCGAGATCGGCGTCGGCACGCCGCTCTCCACCGACTCCTCGACGATCTTGCGGCGCCACTGGCTCTGGTACAGCGTGATACCGAGACCGACTGCGCTGACGAGCATCATGATGAGGCCGACCATGTCGAGGTCGAGGCCGGAGGGATCGGAGCGGACGGCGAAGGCGAGGATGGCGCCGAGGGCGAAGAAGGCGAGGCTCAACGGGATTCCCATGCCGCCCCATCTACCCGCGGATCCGCCCAATACAACCTCGCCGAGACAGCAATTGCCACGGATCGCGTGAGACCTTCCGCGATCCGTGGCAACCCCCAGATGACCGGGCCCGGTGGAGGACCGGGGATCAGAACGCCTCCGCCGGGAGATCCATGAGCCCGAGCCCCGTCGACTCGGCCACGGCCCGGCGCGCCTTGAGCTCGGGCAGCACGTTCGCCGCGAACCACCGACCGGCAGCAACCTTGCCCTGGTAGAAGGCCGTGCCCTGGTGGCCGCCGGCCGGGCCCTGGCCGGTGCCCGCCTCGTCGAGAGCGCGCAGCGCCGCCTCGGCACCCCGCAGCAGCAGCCAGCCGATGAGCACGTCGCCGATGCTGAGCAGCAGGCGGGTGGAGTTCAGGCCCACCTTGTAGACCTGCCGGGCGTCGTCGGCGGCGGCGGNGAGGTAGCCGACCATCGAACCCACCATCGCCTGGACGTCGTCCAGCGCCGCCCCGAGCACCTCCCGCTCGTACTGCAGCGCGCCGTTGCCGGCCTCCGCCTTCACGAAGGTCTGGATCTCCCCCAGCACGGCGGTCAGCGCCTGCCCGCGATCCCGGACGATCTTCCGGAAGAACAGGTCCTGACCCTGGATCGAGGTGGTGCCCTCGTAGAGAGTGTCGATCTTGGCGTCCCGGATGTACTGCTCGATCGGGTAGTCCTGCAGGTAGCCGGAGCCCCCGAAGATCTGCAACGAGGTCGAGAGCAGCTCGTAGGACCGCTCGGAGCCGACGCCCTTGACGATCGGCAACAGCAGGTCGTTGATCCGGACCGCGAGCTCGTCGTTCCCGCCGCGCGCCGCCGCCTGGGCCACCCGGTCCTGGAACGTCGCCGTGTACAGCACCAGCGAACGCATGCCCTCGGCGTAGGCCTTCTGCAGCATGAGCATCCGGCGGACGTCGGGATGGTTGATGATCTCCACGCGGGGTGCGGTCTTGTCGGTGGACCGGGTGAGATNGGCGCCCTGTACCCGGGTCCGGGCGAAGTCGAGCGCGTTGAGGTAGCCCGACGACAGCGTGGCGATGGCCTTCGTGCCGACCATCATCCNGGCGTACTCGATGACCTGGAACATCTGCGCGATGCCCTCGTGCACGTCGCCGACCAGCCAGCCGACCGCCGGGGTCCNCTCGCCGAAGCTCAGCTCGCAGGTCGCGGAGACCTTCAGGCCCATCTTCTTCTCGATGTTGGTGACGTACACGCCGTTGCGCTCACCGGGCTCTCCGGTCGCCGGATCCGGCATGAACTTCGGCACGACGAACATCGACAGGCCCTTGGTGCCCGGGCCGTGCCCCTCCGGCCGGGCGAGCACGAGGTGGATGATGTTCTCCGGAACATCCCAGTCGCCGCTGGTGATGAAGCGCTTGACGCCCTCGATGTGCCAGGTCCCGTCGGGCTGCTCGACCGCCCGGGTCCGGCCGGCGCCGACGTCGGACCCGGCGTCCGGCTCGGTGAGCACCATCGTCGCGCCCCAGTGCCGCTCGATGGCGTAACCGGCGAGCGTGCGCTNCCACTCGTTGCCCAGCCGGTGCAGGATCGCCGCGAAGGTCGGGCCGGCCATGTACATGAACACGNCCGGGTTCGCCNCGAGCANCAGCTCCGCGGCGGCCCACGCGACCGTCGGCGAGGCGCCGAGCCCGCCGAGGTCCGTCGGGACGAACAGCCGCCACCACTCGCCGTCCTGGACCGTCAGGTAGGAACGTTTGAAGGACTCGGGCAGGGTGACCGTGCCGGTGGCCGGGTCGAGCGTCGGCGGATGACGGTCCGCGTCGGCGAACGACTCCGNGACCGGGCCGGTGGCCAGGTGCTCCAGCTCGGCGAGCACCTCGTGCGCGGTCTCGGNGTCCATCTCCTCGAACGGAGCGGTGCCGAGCGTGCGATCGACGCCGAACACCTCGAAAAGGTTGAACTCGAGATCCCGCAGGTTGCTCCGGTAGTGGCCCATGAACGNCTCCTTTCCGGGAGCGCCGGGCGGCGCGCACGGCCGGGACCGGCTTGCTACTCGTGAGTACGGTGTTCCCATGCTACCCGCGAGTAACCCGTTGACAAGTAGGGCGACGCGGTAGACGGCCCCACCAATTCGCACCGACCGCGACAAGCACGGATCGGGCGATGTCCGGCACGTCTACCCTTGCCACCATGCGTGACGAGGCGACCCAGGAAGTGCGGCTTGCGGTCGTCATGACCGGTGGTGCCAGCCTCGCCGTGTGGATGGGTGGAGTCGCCACCGAGATCAACCTGGCCACCAGCCCCGGGCGCAGCCGCGCCGACGATGCCGACGCCGCGGTCGCCGCCCGGTACGCACGGCTCGCGGCCATTCTGGATGTCGAGCTCAGCGTGGACGTGCTCGCCGGCGCCTCCGCCGGTGGGATCAACGCGACCATGCTCGGCTTCGCGAACGCCCGTGACGGCGACCTCTCCCCACTGCGCGAGCTGTGGCTGTCGCTGGGCTCGCTGGACACGCTCATGCGCACCCCGAACGAGAAGGCGTNCCCGTCGCTGCTGCGGGGGGACGCCGCCGTGCTGCCCGCCCTGCACACCGCCCTCGCCGCCGTGGCCGGGACGGCCGCGCCGCAGCAGTCCGCCGCCGCCCGGCCGACCTCGGTGTTCGTGACGACGACGATCCTTCGGGGCGAGGTCGCCGAACACACCGACTCCCTCGGCGGCACGATGTACGACGTCGACTACCGGGGCCTGTTCGTGTTCGGCACCCCGGACCTCACCGATCCCGCGGCGATCCCCCGCCTGGCGCTCTCCGCCCGGGCCAGTTCCGCGTTCCCGGGCGCGTTCGAGCCGGCCTACGTGCCGGTCGGTCACGCCGTCGACGACGCCCACCCCGACATGGCGCGCTTCGTCAACGCCGCCCGCTCCTTCCACGCCTCCGACGGCGGGATCCTCGTGAACCGGCCGATCGGCCCGGCGCTGGCGGCCGTCTTCGACCGCCCCGCCGAACGCCAGGTCCGCCGGGTGCTGACCTACGTCGTGCCGTCCCCCCGCCCGACCTCGTCGACGCCCGACGCTCACCCCGGCGGTCGGCACGCCCCCGGAACGGGCCAGCTCACCGCGGTGCACCAGACAGCCGGGGCGCACCAGCATCCCGGAACGCACCAGCTCCCCGGAACGCACCAGCCTCCCGGAACGCACGAGACACGCAGACCTGGACTGTTCCGCGGAACACGACCGGCCCGCGGAACACGACCGGCCCGCGGGACGCGACCGGCCCGCGGAGCACGACTGTTCCGCGGAACACGGCACGAGCTGGAGCGGGCGAGCGACGCCCCGCCGGCGCCGCCGCTGCCGTCCGTGAGCGGCACCCTGCTGGGGGCGCTCGGCGCGGCCCTGAACCAGTCGATCGGCACGGACCTCGCCGCACTGCGCGAGCACAACGAGGCCGTCCGCGGAGCTCGGGCCGGCCGCCGGCGCCTGCTGCGGCTGGCTCCGGCGGGCTCGGCCCGGCTGGCCGACGACAGCGTCTACGACGCCTACCGGCGCGCGGTGGCCGAACAGATCGCGGTGCCGGTCATCGAGGCGCTGCTGCGCGTGCTCACCGACCGCTCGGACCTCCCGCGCCCGCCGGACGCCGATGCGCTGCGCACCGACGCCGCGGGCCGGGCCCAGATGACCAACGCCGCCGTCGGCGCCGTCCTGACGACGTTGCCCGGCCGGCTACCGGGCGTCGGGGACCTCGACGAGCTGTGGCGGCTCGGCCAGCCCGCGCTCGACGGTGTCCGGGGCATTCTCGTCTCCATGATCAACGAGGGGTACGTGCTGTGCCCCGAGCCGGTCGAGCGGGCCCGCCTCGCCCAGCTCGCCGCCGCCGTCCACGACGCCGCCCTGGCCGCGTCCGGCGGCAGCCCGCCGAGTCCCACCGGACCCGGCCGCGGAGAGGGGGGCGCGGCCGCGTCGAGAATCGCGGACGCGCGCGGGCCCGCATCGCTCTACACCTCATCGCCGCGCCCGGGGGTGTTCACGACGGTCAGCGAGACCCTCGCCGCGATGCCCGGGGCCCCGCTGCTCGACGTCCTCGAGGAGGCGACCCGCCGGTGGCTGCGCTCCGATCCCGCAGGAACGGCCGATGCAGCAGAGGCAGCAGGTCCGAGCGGTCCGGCGGGTCACGGCGGTCCGGCGGGTCACGGCGGTCCAGCGGATCCCGGCGGCTCGGCCCAGCCGGGGTCCGGGTGGGCGTCCCTCGCTCCGGTCGTCGCCGAGCTGCGTGGCGAGATCGCCGCCCTCGTCCGTCGCTGGACCCCGCACACGCCACCCCCCGCGGGGTCCAGGATCCAGCCGGCGGGGCTCAGCGTCGGGCAGCGCCGGGCGCTCGCCGCCCGCACGCTCACCGACTTCGTCCACTACCTGCCGACGACCGGTGCGGACGCACTGATCGCCCTGCTCGATCTGCACCTGGTCGAACGCGCCACGACCGGCGTCGTGCTGGACCAGCCGGTCGAGCTCGTCCAGATCAGCGCCGACCTTCCGACCGCCCTCGATCCCACCCGCCGCCTCGCCGAAGACAAGGTCACGGGCCTGCAACTGGGCAACTTCGGCGCCTTCGCGAAATCTTCGTGGCGGGCCAACGACTGGATGTGGGGTCGGCTCGACGGCGCCGGCTGGCTCGTGCGCATCCTGCTCGACCCGCGCCGCCTCGTGCTGCGCCGGGACCTCGCCGTCCCCCCCGGGCCCCCGGCCGACCCGGGCGGCGGTGCCGGCGAGGGGCGGCTCGCCGGCACCGCGACGCTCGCCCGGCGGGGCTGGCTGGTCGCGCTCGTCGACGACCTCGCCGAGGTCGCGGGCACCCCCGTCCCCCAGGACGCGCTCGACGAACTGGCCTTCCTCACCGATCCGGACGCGCCGGTTCCGCCCAGCCTGCCGGTCACGGCCACCTGGGTGGCCGCCGGCCTCCAGCGGGACATCGCGGCCAAGGAGCTCGTCGGCCTTGCCCGGGCCGTCCGCCAGGACAACGACTCCGGCCTCGATCCGCGACCCACCGCCGACTTCCTCGCCGCCGTCGACCTCGCTCTCGCCCCCGAACCGGCCAGCCCCCCACCCGCCAGCCCCCCACCGACCAGCCCCTCCCCGGCCGGAAGCACCGACGGAACGAGGGCGGGTGCCTCCACCGGAGCGGAGGTGATCTCGCTGGCGGCGGCCGCAGCCGCCCGGGTCGCGGCCTCGCAGCGGACCACCGCAGAGCAGGCCACACCAGAGACGGCCACGGCAGAGACGGCCACGGCAGAACAGCGGGCCACGGCAGAGAAACAGTCTCCAACAGGGCGGCGGGCCATGGCGGCGCCGGCAACCACGCAGGAGCCGCCACCCGCCATGCCCGCCGCCTCAGGGCCGTCGCCCCCGCAGCGGCCGTCAGCCCCGCCACGGCCGCCGGGCCTCAGCGGGGTGCCGGTGGCACCGGGAATGCTCGCGCCGCGAGAGGTGGACGGCGTTCTACGGGCCTGCCAGGTCCCGGCGGAACGCATCACCGACCGGGCACAGGGCCCGATCCTCGTCACCGCCCTGGTCCAGATCATCGCCGTGATCGCCGCCTGGACTGCCACGATGCGGATCCTGCCGCGGCCCCTGCGACCGGCGGCGTTCGTGGTGCGCACGGCGGCGCGGCTGGCCTACGAGCTGGTCCGGGACGTCTCCCACGGTCGGCGGCGGGTGGTGATCGGGCTGGGGGCGGCGCTGGTGCTCCTGGGGGTCGCCGGTGGTCTGGTCAGTTCCGGCGCGGTCGGGGGACTGGGCCTCCTCATCGCCCTGCTCGGGCTGCTGATGGTCGGACTGACGAGCTGGCGACGGGTGCCCGGCGGGCTGGCCGTGCTCGCCGCCGGACTGATCGCGGTGATCGCGGCGGCGGGGGTGTTCCCGGTGCTGCACGACCGGCTGTTCGACTGGCTGGAGGACGACGCGGTTCCCTACCTCGCCGACCATCCCTGGGCGTGGGCGACCGTGTTCGCCGCGCTAGTGCTGCCCGGCGCCTGGTCGCTGGCGGAGGCCCTCACCACCCGCCGGGCCCGCCACCGGCGCTGAGCGCGAGCCGACCCGGCCCCGCCGCGGTCGCAGGAGACGTCCGACCAGCTCAGCCGCCCAGGAGGCCCCGGCCGCTCAGAAGGCCTCAGCCGCTCAGGAAGCCCAGCCGCTCAGGAGACGTCCGACNAGCTCAGGAGACGNCCGACCAGCTCAGTAGGCCGTTCGGGTCCCGCAGGCAGGACACGGGCCGCCCGGCGGAGTCTCGCAGGACCCGGCCGACGTCCGCCTGCTGGCACGACCCGCCCTCCTCCGGCGGCGGCTGGACCGACGACGTCGGCGGCTCGGTGGACCACCGGCCACCGGCGGAGGACCCGGCACCACCGGCGGAGGTCCCTGCACCACCGGCGGAGGTCCCTGCACCACCGGCGGAGGACCCTGCACCATCATCCGGGACGCAGTAGAGCACCAGACCGTTGACGGCCGTCGCCGGGGCCTTGTTGCGGCCGGGCGCGCACGCCTCACCGAGGAACACCGCCGACGGCTGCGGAGTCGGGACCATCGTCGCCGCGGCAGCACCGCCGCCCCCGCCGGCCGCGCCGGGGGCGGGGCTCGCCCCGGGCGCCGCCGGCGCCGCACCCGCACCCGCACCGGCCGAACCCGCGCCCCCAGAACCAGCCGAACCTCCAGAACCAGCCGCGCCCCCGGCCCCAGCCGAGCCCGCAGCCCCGGACGCGCCGGACGAACCACCGCCGGACGTGACGCCGTCGGGCGCGGCGCTCGCCGTCTCGGTGGCGCCCCCGGCAGCCGCCGGGGTCGCGGTGGACGCGGCCGACGTGCCCCGGTCCGGTGGGAAGGGGCTGGCCGTGACCGAGGTGTCCGACCGGGCTGCGACGCCCTCACCCGTCGAGCCGGAGGACTCCGAGCAGCCGACCACAACCGCGAGCAGCAGGCCGCCCATCACGGCCAGACCGAGCCGACCCGAGCTCGAACGGGGTGGCGGCCGACGGCCGTACCCCGGACGCGGGCGGGCGGACCCGTGCCGTCCCGGTGCTTGCGCACCACTCACGGCGAACCTCCCGTCGCAGGTCGGGAGCCGAGTCATACCCGGTTTCGGGCCCGGCCGACCAAGGCCCCCGGTCCAGCTTAGGTAGCCTCCCGCTCCCGCCGGGGCAACTTGGCGGGAACTGGGCCGTCCGGGCCCGTTCCCGGCGAGGTGGGAACCCGTTGGGCAACGCTGCGCATCGTCGCGGAGGCATCCGCGTCACGGATGAACAACGCAAGCACCGCACCCACCAACGCGAGCGTCGCGGGGACGAGGAAGACCCAACGTCGCGCGAACGCGCCGGCTGCGGCGGAGCCCGCGTCGGGCAGCGCCAGAACGGTGGCCACGAGCGCGACGCCGAACGCGGAGGCGAGCTGCCGCTGGGCGTTGAACAGCGCCGAGGCGTCGCCNGTGCGCATCGGGGTGATGGTCGCGAAGGCTGCCGTCTGGGTCGACAGGAAGACGAACGACATGGCGAAACCGGCGAGGAACATCAGCGTGCGCAGCGTCCACGGCGACGCCGAGATGGTCACCGCGGCGAACAGCCCGATGGTCACGGCGGCCGCGGCCAGACCGCCGGCGAGCAGTCGCCGTGGCCCGATCCGAGGGTAGAGCGAGCCGGCGACCTGCGAACCGATCATGACGCCGACGGCCTCGGGAAAGACCAGGAGCCCGGCCCTGGTGGAGCTGGNGCCCTCGATCGCCTGGGCGAGCAGCGGCACCAGGTAGAGCAGGGCCATGAAGGCCATCACGCCGAAGGTCATGACGAGGTTGCTCATCCGGAAGATCCGGTTCTTCATGATCTCCAGGGCGAGGACGGGGTGCGGCACCCGCGTCTCCCAGTAGATCATCGCGGCGGTCGCCACCAGGCCGGCGGCGCCGGTGAGGAGCACCGCGGGCGATCCCCATCCGTGGGACGGGCCGGTCGACACGGCGTACAGGATGCCGGCCAGCCCACCCGCGGCGAGCAGGAAGCCGACGAGGTCGAACCCGCGCGCCGCCGTCGCGGGGACGTCGGCGAGGAACACCAGCCCGTACAGCAGCGTGGCCAGCCCGAGCGGCACGTTGACGAGGAACACCCAGTGCCACGACAGGCCGTCGGTGAGCAGGCCGCCGAGCACCGGGCCGAGCGCCGGGGCGACCGCGGTCGGGATCATCATGACGCGGGCCGCGCGGGCGCGCTGCTGCGGCGGGTAGACCCGGTAGAGCTTCGTCGTGCCCACCGGGGTGAGCAGGCCGCCGCCGACGCCCTGCAGGATCCGCCAGCCGACGAGCTGCCCGACGTCGCCCGCGGTGGCGCACAGCGCGGACGCAACGGTGAACACGGTCAGGGCGGCGAGGAAGACCCGCCGGGCGCCGAAACGGTCCGCGAGCCAGCCCGACGCTGGGATGACCACCGCGAGGCTGACCAGGTAGCTGGTCACGACCGTGTCGATGGAGTCGGTGCCGGTTCCCAGATCGGTGGCGATCGACGGCAGCGCCACGTTGACGATCGTCGCGTCCATGATCGCGAGAAACATCGTCGCCACGAAGACGACGGCGACGACCGTCCGCTGGTCGGCGGGGCGCGGCACGCGGATCGCGGCCATCTACCCGACCGGGCCAGGGCTCGCCGAACCGATCGGCCGCGCCGCCCCGGCAGTCGCCGCGGCCTGGTCGGGGACGGCCGCGACGACGGGCCGCAGGGCCCCGTCCACGGCCAGCTCGGCGGCGACCTGGTCGAGCGGGACCGCGGGCCGGGGAGGCAGCGGCACGGCCTCGGCCTGCGTGCCGAGCTCGACCCAGCCGACCAGCTCCTCGCCCTCGGCCAGCCCGAAGGCCGCCCGGACCTGCGCACTGTCCGGCAGCGGGACCGACTTCCAGGCCGAGGCGAGGCCCAGGGCGTGGGCGGCCAGGCAGATGTTCTGCGCCGCGGCGGCGGCGGAGGCGTCCTGCTCGGCGACGGGCACCTTCGACTCGACGCGGGCCGCGACGACGGCGATGAGCGCCGGGGAGCGGGTGGCCTTGCCGGCGGCCTTGCGCACGACCGGTTCGGGCAGGGTGCCGACGGCCTGCGCCGCCGCGGCGATGGCGCCGGCGAGGGTGGAGCGCGCGTCGCCGCGCACGACGACGAACCGCCACGGCCGCAGCATCTTGTGGTCGGGCGCCGTGGTGGCGGCGCTGAGCAGGACGGCGAGCTGCTCGGTCGTCGGCCCGGGTTCGACGAGTCGGGTCGCGGTGCGACGCGTCATGAGGCAGGCGAGGGCATCCACGGGGACTCCTTCATTGACGAGGTACCCTCACTATGAGGAGTACCAGCCTAAGATAACGCCACCGCCACCGTAGACGAGGAGGACGCCCGGATGCCGCCANCGGACACCGGCGACGAGGTCGTGANCCTGTTGCTGNCCGCCGGCCACCAGGTGCGGCACGCGGTCGACGAGGCGTTGCGGGCGAGCGTCGGGCTGACCCTGCGCCGGTTCAAGGTCCTGCAGCTGCTTGCGGACACCGGTCCGTGCCGGCTGCGCGACCTCGCGGACGCGGTCGCGGTGGCGCCCCGGACGATGACCGAGACGGTGGACGGTCTGGAGTCGGACGGTCTGGTGGCGCGCCGCTCGCATCCCACCGACCGGCGGGCGGTGCTGCTGGCGCTCACCCCGGCGGGCCGGGAGGCGCTCGCCGTCGGCCGCCGGCGGCGGGCGGAGACGGTGGCCGGCTTCACCCGGCATCTCACCGCGGCGCAGCGGAACCAGCTCGTCGAGCTGCTGGCGTCCATCCCGCGGCACGTACCCGCCCCGCCCGGATCCACCCGTTCCGGGGCAGCCCAACGGTAGGGCAGGGGCAGCGAGCGGTTACCGTAGAGACCGCCGCGATCGGACGATCCGCCGGGAGGCTCCCGTCACCGCCGTCGTCCAGGTAGACCGCCTGACCAAGCGATACGGGTCGCACCACGCCGTGCGGACGATCAGCTTCGCGGTTCGCGAGGGCGACGTCACCGNCTTCCTCGGCCCGAACGGCTCCGGGAAGACGACGACGCTGCGCGCCCTGCTGGGCCTGGTGGCCCCGACCTCCGGTGCGGCCCTGGTGTTCGGTCGCGCCTACCGTGACCTCGATCATCCCGCTCGCAGGGTCGGNGCGGTGCTGGACAACGCGTCGCATCCCGGCCGCAGCGCCCGTGACCACCTGCGCGCCCTGGCGATGCCGCTGCGCGTCGGCCGGCGCCGGGTGGACGAGGTCCTGGCGACGGTCGGCCTGGACGCCGCCGCGGACCGTCCGACCGGCGGGTTCTCCCTCGGCATGCGGGGCCGCCTGGCGCTCGCCGCGGCCCTGCTCGGCGATCCCGCGCTGCTCATCCTCGACGAGCCGACCGGCGGCCTGGACCCGCAGGGCGTCCGGTGGTTACGGGGGTTCCTGCGGTCGTGGGCGGCGCAGGGGCGCACCGCGCTGCTGTCCAGCCACGTCCTCGCCGAGGTCAGCCAGACCGTCGACCACATCGTGATCATCAGCCGGGGTCGCGTCGTGCTCGACGCGCCCGTGGACCGGCTGGGCGGCGGGCACGTCGAGGTGCGCACCCCCGAGGCGGCGCGCCTGGCCGGCCTGCTCGCGGAGCAGGGTCTGGTCCCCAGCGGCGTCGAGCGCGACGAGCTGCGGCTGCCTGCCGGGACGGCCGAGCAGGTCGGCCGGATCGCCGCCCGGCACGGGATCGCGCTCGTCGAACTGCACACGCACGGCCAAGACCTGGAGGAGATCTACTTCGCGCTGACCCACCCCGGCGANGCCGCCGGGTCGGCGGGACCCGGCCCGGCGGTGTCACCGCAGGGTGCCCGCTGAGATGCCCGGACGACAGGCCGGGGTGGGCCTGCTGGTGCGTACCGAGCTGTTCAAGGTCGCGAGCAGCCGCTGGCAGCCGGTCGCCCTGACGGCGATGGTGATCCTGCACGTGCCGCCGATGCTGTGGGCCGGCCAGAACGCGCAGGCGGCCTGGAACGGGCTGCGGTCGCGCTCGGGGCTGTTCACCGCCTACACGGTGATGGCGTTCGGTGTCCTCATCGTCGCGCAGGAGTACCGCCACCGGACGGCGGCCCTGGCGTTCCTCGCCGTTCCGGGGCGCCGCCGGATCACGATCGCCCAGTACCTCACCGTCGCCGCGGTCGGCCTGGTCCTGAGCGCGGCGCTGTTCGCCGGCTGGCTCGTCGTCGGCGCCGTCCGCCACGGCGGGCCCGGCATGCATCTCGACCGGCCGGCCGACGTCGCCGCGGCCTACGGGGTCGTCGCCGTCACCGTGTGCGCGGCGGGCGCCGTCGGAGTGGGCGTCGGCACCCTGCTGCGCGGGTCGACGGGCGCGCTGCTCGCCCTGGGCGGCTGCGGCGCGTTCGAACCGCTGCTGGACGCCACCCGCTTCCGCGGGCCGGTCACCGCCCCGCTGGGCGTGCTGGCCTGNCCGACCTCCGAACTCGAGACCNCCGCCCTGGTGAGTGCCGTCGGCTGGGGGATCCTTGCCCTGGCCGCGGGGCTGTTCGCGGTGGGACGGGACCTGTCCTCATGATCGAGGCATCGCGCCCGGCGGCCGGCGGCCCCCGCGGTCCGGACCGGTCGCCGCGCCCCACGGTCCCACCGCACGGACGGGACGGAAGTGTGGCACCGGTGTGGGACGGATCACCTCCGACGCGTCGGGTAGGCGCATCCCCCACCGCGCCGGCCCGAGATCGGCCTACCATCCGGCACATGGTGCCGTGCCCGACATGCGCGGAGGACAACCCCGAGCGGGCGCGCTTCTGTTCCGGGTGTGGGAACCCCCTGCCCACCGCCGGAAGCGGGGCGCGCAAGACTGTAACGATCATGTTCGTGGACATCGCCCGGTCGACGGACATCGGCGAGAAGATCGACTCGGAACCGCTGCAGCAGGTGATGTGGCGGTTCTTCACCACCGTGCGCGAGGTGATCTACAACCACGGCGGCTCGGTCGAGAAGTTCATCGGCGACGCCGTCTTCGCCGTCTTCGGCATCCCGGTGCTGCACGAGGACGACGCGCTGCGCGCCGTGCGCTCGGCGCTGGACATCCGGGCCGCCATGGAGGCGCTCAACGCCGATCTGCAGGAGAAGTGGGGCCTGCGGCTGCGGGTGCGGATCGGGATCAACACCGGCGAGGTCACCGTCGCCGGTGGCGGCGTCACCGGGGACGCGGTCAACGTCGCCGCCCGGCTGGAGAGCGCCGCGCCACCGGACGAGATCCTCATCGGCGACACCACCCACCGGTTCATCCGCCACAGCGTCACGGTGACCCCGCTCGGACCGCTGGTCGTGCAGGGCAAGCGGGACCCCCTGCGGGTGCACCGGCTCACCGNCCTGGTCGACCCGACGGCGGGCCCCGGCAGCCGGGCGCAGATCCACGGCTTCACCGCGCCGGTGATCGGCCGCAACCGGGAGCGCCGCCGCCTGCAGGACGCGTTCGAGGCGGTCGTCGAGGAACGCGCCTGCCACCTGTTCACCGTGCTCGGCTCGGCGGGCATCGGCAAGTCCCGGATGGTCGGCGAGTTCTGCACGTCCATGGCCACCCGGGCCACCGTCCTCACCGGCCGCTGCCTGTCCTACGGCGAGGGCATCGCCTACTGGCCCCTGATGGAGATGGTGCGCCAGGCCACCGGACTGACCGCCGACGAGTCCGCCCCGGACGGCCGCCGCCGGCTGCGCGAGCTGCTCGACGGCGTCGGGCAGGCCGCCGAGATCGTCGAGGCGCTCGCCCCGCTGGTGGGGCTCGGCGGCGCCGAGCTGGGCCCGCAGGAGAGCTTCTGGGCGGTCCGCTCGTTCTTCCAGGCCCTGGCGGCGCGCCGGCCGCTGATCCTGTGGTTCGACGACGTCCACTGGGCCGAGCAGACGCTGCTCGACCTGATCGAGAACATCGCCGACTGGTCCCGCGACGCACCGATCATGCTGCTCTGCCTGGCCCGCCAGGAGCTGCTGGAGGACCGCCGCGACTGGGGCGGCGGCAAGTTCAACGCCACCTCGATGCTGCTCGCCCCGCTGACGGAGGCCCGCTGCCAGCGCCTCATCCACAGCCTCATGGGCTCCGACGACCTCGACCCGGCGCTGGTCACCCGGATCACCACCTCGGCTGCCGGCAACCCGCTGTTCGTCGAGCAGATGGTCGCCGCCCTCGTCGACGACGGGCTGTTGCGCCGGGAGGGCAGCAGGTGGATCGCCACCGGCAGCCTGCGCAACGTGACGGTGCCGCCGACGATCTCCTCGCTGCTCGCCGCCCGGCTCGACCGCCTCGACCCGCCCGAGCGCCGCGTGCTGGAACGTGCCGCCGTCGTCGGGGAGCGTTTCTACCTCGACGCCGTCATCGACCTGTCCGATCCGGCCGAGCGGTCGATGGTCGCCGTGCACTGCCTGAACCTGGTCCGCAAGGAGCTGGTCCACCCCGACCGCTCGGATCTGCCGGGCGTCGAGGCCTTCCGGTTCCTGCACGTGCTGCTGCGCGACTGCGCCTACGAGTCCACCGCCAAGCGCCGCCGCGCCGACCTGCACCAGCAGTTCGCCCACTGGCTGCAGGCCCGCCTCGTCGGCGGCCCGGGCGAGCACGACGAGCTCGTCGGCTACCACCTGGAGCAGGCGTTCCGCTACCGAGTGGAGATCGGCCAGCGGGACGCGGAGACCATCGAGCTGGGCCGGTCCGCGGCGACCTGCCTCATCGAGGCCGCCGACCGGGTGCGTCAGGGCGACGAGACCGGCGCCGCCCAGCTGCTCAAGCGAGCCATCACCCTGCTGCCCGAGACCGACCCNCTGCGGCTGCGCGCCGAGATCGACCTCGGCTGGGCGCTGTACTCGTTCGGCCGGTTCTCCGACGCCGAACGCATCCTGCGCCAGGTCACCGAGCGGGCCCGGCGCGCCGGGGAGGACGGGCTGCGGGCGCACGCGCGGCTCGCCCACCTGCGGGTGCTGTTCTCCACCGACCCGGAGGGCCTGGTCGCCACCACGCTGACCGAGGCCGCCGCGTCGTTGGCCAACTTCGTCCGCTCCGGCGACGACGTCGGCGCGGCGTTGGCCTGCCGCAGCCAGGCCAACGCCTATCTGGCCGCCGGCCAGTTCGCCGCGGCCGAGCGGGCGATGGAGAACGCCGTGCGCCACGCCGAGGAGTCCGGGGTGCCGCGGGCGGCGCAGTCGCTGCGCCGCGAACTCACGCTGCTGACGAGCTGGGGGCCGCGGCCGGTCGCGAGCAGCCTGGCGCGCGCCGGGGAGGCCCTCGACGCGGCCGGGGACGACCGGGCGCTGCGCCGCGCCCTGCTCGCCCAGCTCGCCGTCCTCACCGCGATGTCGGGCGACCTGGAGGGCGCGCGCATCCACCTCAAGGCCGCCGAGGAGATCGTCCACGACCTGCGGGCCCCGCGGGCCGATCCGCTCCACGGCGGGTTCGTCGTCGCCCGGGTGGCCCTGCTCGCCGACGAGCTGACCGTCGCCGAGCGGGAGCTGCGCCGCAGTTGCCGGGCCCTGTCCCGGATGGGGGAGCGGGCGCTGCTGGCCAACCGCGCCGCGGCGCTGGCGGACGTGCTGGTGCGCCTCGGCAAGGTCGACGACGCCGGCAAGTACGTGACCCGCTGCCGGGACGCCGCCGCGGCCGACCAGCTACCCGCCCAGGCCGGCTGGTGCGGGGTGCACGCCCGGCTGCTGTCCCTGCGCGGCCGGGACGCGGAGGCGCTGCGCTTCGCCGACACCGCCGTCGACCTCGCCGGGCGCACCGACGACATCGACGGACAGGGCCACGCGCTGCTGTCGCGGGCGGAGGTGCTCTACCGGGCCGGGCGCAAGGACGACGCCGCGGAGAGCATGGAGGCCGGCATCGCCCGGTACCTGCACCGCGGCAACGTCGCGGCGGCGAATCTCGGGCGCCGCCTGTTCGAGACCCTCGACCGGCCGTCGTCGCTGTCCGGCTGAGAAGCCGGGGACCCGAGGGCGCGGGCGCGTCCCGCGCTCAGCGCAGCAGGCCGCGCAGCCGGGCCTGCTCCTGCAACCAGTGCAGCTCCTGGGCCCACAGCCGCAGCCGGTCGACCGCGGCGAGCTGCCGGGCGAGCGCCTCGGCGACCGCCGGCCGGCTCAGCGCCTCGACGCCGGACGGCGACCACTGCCAGTCGGCCTCCTCCTCGCAGGCCCGCCGGTAGGCGGCGCGGCGCAGGACGATCTCGGCGAGGGCGTAGTCGACCTGCTCGGTGAGCAGGTGAAGCCGCGCCAGCAGGTCCGCATCACCGACCCAGGGACGGCCGCTGTAGGCGGGCAACGGTACGGGCCGCACAGACATGTTGTTCGAAGCGTACGAGCGAACCGTCCGCGGGAACAGTACCGGGGGTGGACAGATCGGTGACCTTCCACCCCACCCCGGGGGATACCCGGGTCGGGTGAGATGGCCGCCCGGATGTGAGCAACCGGGGTCGATGGGAAGGCATACGGTACGGCGCCGGCGGCGTCGGTCGGATCCGTAAGTCGGCCTGGGGGTCTTTCGGTGAGTCTCACACCACCCGTCCTGCTGATGGTGCTCGGATTTCCGCTTCTCGTCATGGCTGGAATGCTGATGATGGGTGGGATCGAGAAGAAACTGATCGGTTCACGCAGCATGCTGTCCCGGGTGGCCGAGGAGGCCGCCACCGTGGTCGGGTCCGCGACCGCGGGCGGCACCGACGGCCCCGCCGGCGCCGGGCTCCCGGCACATTCGGCACTTGTGGGCCACTTCCGGACAGATGACGTCCCCACCGCTCCCCTGCGCTTCACGCTACGGACAGTGATGGCGGACGACGGCGCCCGCGCCCCGCGGATCACCGCGACGTCCGCCCTGGCGCCTGCCCTGGACTCCAGCATGGCGGCCGCCGTGGCGAGCTCCGCCGCGGTTTCGGCCGCCCACACCCACCCGCTGGACCGCCCCCAGCCGGCTCCCGCGAGCCCCCCATCGCTGGCGGGCTGACGGCGGCAGTAGCCATTCAGCCCGCGCCGGGCCGGGCCGGGCCGCTCAGTGTCGGCGAGCGGCCTCGCCGACGCGTAGGCGACCGTCCAGGCCGGTCTCGTGCACCAGAGCGGCGAACGCCGGGGTCGGCGAGGAGATCCGCAGCTCGCAGTGCACGCGGCGGAGCAGCAGATCGGCCCGGAGCAGGGCGGCGAGCCCCGGGATGTCGATCGAGCGCAGGCCCGCGACGTCCACGGTCACCGTCCCCCCGCCCCGGCCCAGCAGCTCGCCGATCTGCTCCCGGAACCNCAGCCGGCCGGCGGTGTCGAGCTCGCCGGCGAGCTCGATGACCACGTCCTCGCCCGACCGCCGCACGGACATGGTCAGGGCTCCGGCGTCGACCCGCATGCTGCCCGCCCCCCGAAATTCTCGTCACCGTGCGGGGCCGACCCCCCCGGAACTGTTACGGAGAGTAACATGGCGAGGTCGGCCCGGTGCCTGTCCGGCGGCCCTCAGGCGCCGCGCAGCCGCCTGATCAACGCGTTCGTGGAGCTGTCATGACGGGGCGCCGGGGAGTTCGGGCCCGTCAGCTCGGGCACGATCCGCCCGGCGAGCACCTTGCCGAGCTCGACGCCCCACTGGTCGAAGCTGTTGATGCCCCAGACCGTCCCCTGGGTGAACACCTTGTGCTCGTACAACGCGATGAGCTGCCCGAGCACGAACGGGGTCAGCTTCGGGGCGAGCAGGGTGTTGGTCGGCCGGTCGCCCGGGAACGTCCGGTGCGCAACGAGTTCCGGCNCCACCCCTTCGGCCGCCACCTCCTCGGCGGTCTTGCCGAAGGCGAGGGCCTCGGTCTGGGCGAGGAAGTTGGCCAGCAGCAGCGCGTGCTGGTCCGGACCGTCCGCCGGTCCCACGCCGGGGTGGTTCGGCTGGACGAAGCCGAGGAAGTCGGCCGGGACGATCGTCGTCCCTTGGTGCAGGAGCTGGTAGTAGGCGTGCTGACCGTTCGTCCCCGGCGTACCCCAGACCACCGGGCCGGTCTGTGTCCCCACGGGCCGGCCGGCGAGATCGACGCTCTTGCCGTTGCTCTCCATGTCGAGCTGCTGCAGATAGGCGGGAAAACGGTCGAGGNACTGGCTGTAGGGCAGCACGGCGTGCGCGGCGAATCCGTGGAAGTCGCGGTACCACACGCCGATCAGCCCGAGCAGCACGGGCAGGTTTCGCTCGAACGGCGCGGTCCGGAAGTGCGTGTCCAGTGCGGCGAACCCGGCCAGGAACTCCCGGAAGGCCGCCGGCCCGATCGCGATCATCACGGAGAGTCCGATCGCCGAGCCGACCGAGTACCGGCCGCCCACCCAGTCCCAGAACTCGAACATGTTCTCGGTGTCGATGCCGAACTCCGCAACCTTCTCGGCATTCGTCGAGACCGCGACGAAATGCCGGGAAACCGCGTCCTCCCCGAGGGCCGCCGTCAGCCAGGAACGGGCGGCCCGCGCGTTGGCGAGCGTCTCCAGGGTGGTGAACGTCTTCGACGCGACGATGAACAGGGTTCGCGCCGGGTCGAGGTCGACCGTCGCCTCCCAGACGTCGGTCGGGTCGACGTTGGAGACGAAGCGGACCGCGATCCCCCGGTCGGAGTAGTCGCGCAGCGCCTCGTAGGCCATGGCCGGGCCCAGATCGNAGCCNCCGATGCCGATGTTGACGACGGTGGTGATCCGCTCGCCGGTCGCCCCACGCCACGTCCCCGAACGCACCGTGTCCGCGAACGCGGACATCCGGTCGAGCACCCGGTGCACCTCGGGCACCACGTCCACGCCGTCGACCTCGATGCGGGTTCCCGCCGGGGCCCGCAGCGCCACGTGCAGCACCGGCCGGTTCTCGGTGACGTTGATCCGCTCGCCGCGGAACATGGCCTCGATGCGCTCGGCGAGCCCGGCCCGCCGGGCGAGCGCCACGAGCAGCTCGACGGTGCGCGCCGTCAGCCGGTTCTTGGAGTAGTCGAGATAGAGGCCGTCCGTTTCGGCGGTGAACGCCTCACCCCGGGTGGGATCGGCGTCGAACAGATCCCGCAGGGACACCTCGGACAACTCGCGCAGATGCGCCCTCAGCGCCGTCCATTCCTCCGTCGCGGTGATGTCGGGCGGAGCTGCCAGAGCGGCGGGCTCGGTTGTCGACATGACGTGGGACGCCCTTCCTCGCAGGTTCAACACGTTGCCGCCACAACCACCATCGGTGTCCGTGGCACGTCATCCGGACTCCTGCCCGTCATCCCGACACCTGTCGCATCATCCGGACCGTGGCGGCGCCGACACTCGTCGGCCCCAGCAGCATGCACATGTCGCCGATCCGACGTCACAGGGCGCCCCCGGACGGGCGGCCGAATGGGAAGGTCGTGGTCGTAGGATCGCCAGGAACCCGACGAAGGCGTCATTGCAGGCCAGGATGCCGCGGTCGGGACGGGGACGGCGGTGCGGCGGGCTGCCCGACGGCGTTAACGGACGGATCTGAACCTTGTTGATTGACAGATCACTCGTGGAGGCGGCGCTTCCGGGTTACACCGTCGAGGGCGACCTGGGCCGGGGCGGCTACGGGCTCGTGCTCGCCGGCCAGCATCGGCTCATCGGCCGCAAGGTCGCCATCAAGATCCTGCTGGACACCTCCGACGACGCCGATCTGCGCGCCCGTTTCCTGGCCGAGGCCCGGGTGCTGGCCGAACTGGACCACCCGCACATCGTGCGCATCCACGACTACGTGGAGCACGAGGGCACCTGCCTGCTGGTGATGGAGCTGCTCTCCGGCGGCACCCTCAAGCAGCGGATCAGCGCGGGTCCGGTGTCCCCGGAGACGACCTGCTCGATCGGCCTGGCGGCCGCCGCGGCCCTGGCCAACGCGCACACGCAGGGCGTGCTGCACCGCGACGTCAAGCCGGACAACATCATGTTCGCCGGGGACGGCCTGCTCAAGGTCACCGACTTCGGCATCGCCAAGATCTTCGACGGGGCGGAGACGACCGCCAGCGCGATCCTCGGCACCCCGCGGTACATGGCCCCCGAACAGATCATGGGCGTACGACTGTTCCCGTCGACCGACCTCTACGCCCTCTCCGGGGTGCTCTACGAGATGATCGCCGGCCGGCCCCTGTTCGGCCGCCAGATGGCGGTGCAGCCGCTCACCCACCACCACCTGACCATCATGCCGGAGCCGCTCACCACGGTTCCGCCGCCGATCTCCACCGTGATCATGCGGGCGCTGGCGAAGGACCCGAACGCCCGGTTCGCGGACGCGACCGACTTCGCCCTCGAACTCGCCCGCGCCGGCAGCCGGGCCTTCGGGCCGAACTGGCTGTCCCGGTCGGAGATCAAGGTCCGGGTGGACGACGAGATCCGCGAGGCGGCGCTCGGGGTCTCGACCACCCCGCGACCGCCGCTCTCGGGCGCGCCGGGCTACCCGGGCGGACCCGCCCGCGGATCCGGCCCGGCCCGCCCCGGCTACCCGGCGGGTCCGGGCGCGTTCGGCCACCCCGGCAGCGCCGGTGGCCCGGGCCGGGCCGGCGGACCCAGCGGCCCCGGCGGACCCGGCGGCCCGGGCGGACCCAGCGGCAGCGGAGCCCGGCCTGGACCTGGCGTGCCTGGACCGGGGCTCGCCGGATCTGGCGCTGGGCCTTCCGGAGCTGGGCCTTTCGGGGCTGGGGCTGGTGGACCGGGGATGGGCGGGCCGGGGATGGGCGGCTACCAGAGGCCCGGCGGCCACCAGAGGCCTCCCGGCGCCCCGGCCGGCTTCGGCGGCCAGCCGGGTTCCGGCGGTGGCCCCGGAGGGCTCGGTGACCCCGGCGGCCCCGGGTTCACCGGCGCCCCCACGGTGCGGGGCAACCAGGGGCCCGGACCAGGCGGGTGGGGCGGATACCCGCCGGGGAACACGCCCGCGCCGTACACGCCGCCGCCACGCCCCCTGGGCGGTGGTTACGGCGGCACGCCCGGGGCCGGCGGACCGGGCGGCGCGCAGTTCGGCCCGCGCCCGGGCGGCATGCCGCTCGACCCGACCCGGCAGGCCGGGCACCACCAGACCGCGGGCACGCGCATCCGCGCCTCCTGGATCATCGGCGGCATCGTCTTCGCCTTCGTCGTGGCGGCCACCGTCGGCATCGTCCTGGCCGTGGCGACCTCCGGCGGCGGAGGCGACGACCCGGTCGACTCGGCCGCCCCTCGGGTCGCCTCCGCGTACCGCGGGCAGGCGCTGTCCGTGCAGGGGCTCAGCCCGTACAGCCTCGCCCTCGAACCCGACGGGTCGCTGCTCGTGTCCAGCCTGGCCACGGACCGAATCCAGAAGNTCACCCCGACCGGTGCCGCGGACGACTTCGCGGGCACCGGCGCGGGCGGGATCGCCGGCGACGGCGGCCCGGCCACCGCGGCCCAGCTTGACGGTCCGGGCTCCACCGCCCGGGACAAGGCCGGAAACATCTACATCGGAGACGCGAAGAACAACCGCATCCGCAAGGTCACGCCCGCCGGGGTGATCTCCACGGTCGCCGGCACCGGCACCGCGGGTTACAGCGGCGACGGCGGCCCGGCCACCGCGGCCCAGCTTGACGGTCCGGGCTCCACCGCCCGGGACAAGGCCGGAAACATCTACATCGGAGACGCGAAGAACAACCGCATCCGCAAGGTCACGCCCGCCGGGGTGATCTCCACGGTCGCCGGCACCGGCACCGCGGGTTACAGCGGCGACGGCGGCCCGGCCACCGCGGCCCAGCTCAACAGCGCCGAGAAGGTGACCACCGGACCCGACGGCAGCGTGTACTTCTCCGACTACGACAACCACCGCATCCGGAAGATCGACCCGGCGGGGATCATCACGACGTACGTGGGCACCGGCGTCGCCGGCTACACCGGTGCCGGCGGCGCGGCAACCCAGGCGAGGATCGACGGCCCGAACGACATCACGATGACCGACGACGGCACGCTCTACTTCGTCGATCTCACCAGCGAGACCATCCAGAAGGTCACCCCGGACGGCATCATCAGCACGATCGCCGGCACCGGTGAGGCCGGCTACACCGGCGACGGCGGCCCGGCCCGGTCGGCCAAGCTGAACAAACCATCCCTGGCGATCGGGCCGGACGGGGAGACCTTCTACATCGCCGACTACAACAACAACCGGGTCCGGAAGATCGACCCGAACGGCATCATCACCACCATCGCGGGCACCGGCACCGAGGGCTCCGGCGGCGACGGCGGCCCGGCGACGGCCGCCCAGTTCAAGAACCCGAGCTCGGTGGTGGTCGACGGCAGCGGCGCCGTGTACGTCGCGGACAACGGCAACGACCGGGTCCGGCGCATCGACCCGNCCGGCACGATCGCGACGATCGCCCAGCCGGGCTGAGCCGGCCGTCNGGGGCCATCGCCCGGCCGGGCCCGCCCGGAGACGGGACGTGCTCCGAATTCTGCGGAAGGAAATCGACAGATGCCCACCATGACGGAGCGGCGTTTCCTTCCCACCGTGCACGGCGGGGTCCGCCCGTCCCGGACCCGATGACGGAACAGGTGGACACCGGCCGCGTGGCCGCCGCACTGCCCGGCTATGAACTGGGCGGCGAGCTGGGCCGCGGTGGCTTCGGCGCGGTGCTCGCCGGCCGGCACCGGCTCATCGACCGCATCGTCGCGGTGAAGGTGCTGCTGGACCCGGGCGGCACCAGCGGTGCCAGCGGTGCCGCCGGTGCCAGCGGTGCCGACGATCTGCGGGCCCGGTTCCTCGCCGAGGCGCGGGTGCTGGCCGGGTTGGACCATCCCCACGTCGTGCGCATCTACGACTACGTCGAGTGCGACGGGCTGTGCCTGCTCGTGATGGAGCAGCTCACCGGCGGCAGCCTGCGCCGTCGGAGCCGGCTGTCGACCGGTCCGGCGCAGGTGGGCGCGATCGGCGTCGCGGCGGCGGTGGCCCTGGCCGCCGCGCACGGGCGGGGCGTGCTGCACCGCGATGTGAAGCCGGACAACCTGCTGTTCACCGGGGACGGCGTCCCCAAGGTCACCGACTTCGGCATCGCCAAGATCGTCGAGGCGACCGCGGCGACCACGACCGGGCTGGTCGGCACCCCGCGGTACATGGCGCCGGAGCAGATCACCGGTGGGCGGCTCGGTCCGGGCACCGACCTCTACTCCCTCGCCGTGGTCCTGTACGAGCTGTTCGCGCGCCGCTCGCCCTTCCCGCCGGACCTGCCGGTCGCCGCGCTGCTGCACCACCACCTGTCGGTGGCGCCGCTGCCCCTCACCGAGGCGCCGGGGCCGGTCGCCGACGTGATCGCCTCGGCCATGGCGAAGGAACCCTCGTGGCGCCCGNCATCCGCCCTCGACTTCGCGGTGCGCCTGGCCGCCGCGATGACCGCCACGCTCGGCCCCGGCTGGCTGGCCGCGAGCGGCATCCCGGTCCGCCTCCCCGACGACGTGCTCTCCGCAGCGGGCCACCACCCCACCACTCCACGTCCCGCCGCCGCGCCGCTTTCCGGCACCGCCCCGCTTTCCGGCAGTCCCCCCCACCCCCACGGCGATGCCGCAGCCGATCTGCACCGCACCGGCGCCCCCGCGCGAGGCGGACAGGGCCGACGGCGGGCGCGAGGGGGTGGCCGTCGGCGGCTGGTGGTCATCTCGGTGGCGGCGGTGGGTGCGCTTGCCGTGGCGGCCGGGCTGCTCGTCGGCCTCGGGGCGTTCGGCGGCGGGGACGGCGACCGGCGTCCCGCCTACGCCGGCGCGCCGGTCACCCTCGCCGGGCTGTCCGACGCCGGCGGCCTCACCCTCGGCGCCGACGGGTCGCTCTACCTCACCGACCCCGGCGTCGGCACCGGGCAGGGCCAGGTCGTCCGGCTCACCTCCGCCGGCCGCGCCGACCGCATCGGCGGCAGCGGGCCGCGGCCGACGCCGACCGGCGACGCACCATCACCGTCGCCGTCCCCATCACCGGTGATCGGTGACGGCGGCCCGTCCCTCGCCGCCGACCTACAGGACCCGGCCGGGGTGGCGGTCGGGCGCGACGGCGCGGTCTACCTGGCCGAGCGCGACGCCGGGCGGATCCGGCGGATCGGCCGGGACCGGGTCATCACCACGGTGGCCGGGGCCGGTCCGGACTATGCCGACGGGTTCACCGCGGACGTCGGCGACGCCACCAAGGCACATCTGGACGATCCGAGCGNCGTCGCCGTAGACGACGACGGGGTGCTGTACGTGGCGGAGGGATACCGGGTCCGGCGCGTCGAGAAGGGCCGGATCACCACGGTCGCGGGCAAGGCGACCGAGTACGGCTCGGCCGGCGACGGCGGCCCGGCCGTCAACGCGACGCTGTACCAGCCCAGCGGCCTGGCCCTCGGCGACGACGGGAGCCTGTACGTCGCCGACAGGGGCGAGGACACCGTGCGGCGGATCGACCGGTCGGGACGCATCACCCTGGTCGCCGGCCGGCCCGGCACCTACGGCAACCGGGGCGACGGCAGGGCCGCCACCGCGGCCCTGCTGGACGACCCCACGGGCCTCGCGCTCGGCCCCGACGGCTCGCTGTACATCGCCGACGCGGGCAACGACGTCATCCGCCGGGTGGACGGGCACGGAATCATCACCACCGTGGCCGGCACCGCCTCCTACTCCGCCGGCGACCACGACGGGGCGCTGGCCACCCAGACCCGGCTGAGCGATCCGGNCGGGGTGGCCGTCGACCCGACCGGCACGGTCTACCTCGCCTGCTCCGACGGGACCGTGCGACGGGTCGGGCGAGACGGATTCATGACGACCGCCCTGCGGCCGCCCGCATGACGACCCGCACCGCGCCGGGCCGTCCCCTCGTGTCNCGGCGCGCCGCGGCGGCCGTCCGGGTCCGAGTTTCCGGGCCTGGGCGCTCGGCTCGGTGTCCGCACGTGGGCCTGGGCCGACCGTCGGCAGCCCACTCGTGCCGCCACAGCGCCGTCGCGATCTGGATTGGCATACCTTCGCCGGTAGACCTGCCTGCCGGTCAGGCCCGCCCGCCAGCCAGCCTCGCGGGCCCGGTCAGTCCTGCCAGGCCGGTCTTGTGGACGGCTCTCTGGGAGGACGCGTGGGCGGACCCGACCGCCGGTCGGTGTTACGGGCCGCGGGCGGCGGCGGGCTGGCGCTCGCCGGCGCCGAGTTCGGCAGCACGCTGCTCGCCGGGTGCCGAGGGGACACCAGCCCCGCCCCCTCCGCCGTCGACTGGCAGGCCCTCGACGCACGCCTGACCGGCCCGCTGCTGCGCCCGACGGACCCTCGATACGCCACGGCCAGCGTGCTGTTCGACCCGGCCTTCGACACGATCCGACCACAGGCGGTCGCCCAGGTCACCTCCGCAGCCGACGTCCAGGCCTGCGTGGAGTTCGCCCGTCGGACGGGGCTGCCGCTGACCGCCCGCGCCGGTGGGCACAGCTACGGCGGCTATTCGACGACGACCGGCCTGGTCGTGGACGTCACCCCGATGGCCGCGGTGACCGCGGCGCCCGGCCAGGTCGCGCGAATCGGGGCGGGCGCCCTGCTCGTCGACGTGTACTCCGGTCTCGCCCGGGCGGGGCTGGCGCTGCCGGCGGGTTCGTGCCCGACCGTGGGCATCGCCGGGCTCGCCCTGGGCGGCGGGATCGGCGTGCTCGGCCGGCGCTACGGCCTGACCTGCGACCGGATGGTCTCCGCCGAGGTGGTGCTCGCCTCCGGGGAGGTCGTGCACACCGACGCGGACCACGAGCCGGACCTGTTCTGGGCGCTGCGCGGCGCGGGCGGCGGCAACGTCGGCATCGTCACCTCGTTCACCTTCGCCACCCACCGGGCGACGCCGCTGGTGCTGTTCACCTACCGCTGGGCCTGGGATGGCGCCGCCGACGTGGTGTCCGCGTGGCAGGACTGGATCTCCGCTCCCGGCGGTGCGCCGGAGAGCCTGTGGTCGACGTGTGTCGCCTATTCCGCGCCCTCGGCCGGTGTCGGCGGCACCCCGACGCTGCGGGTGAGCGGGGTGCTCTCGGGCGGTGCCGGCGACGACGCGGTGGCCGGCCTGCGCGCGCGGCTCGCCGACCTGGTCGCCGCGGCCGGCCACCGGCCCACCGGGACCTACGTCACCACCCGGGGTCACCTGGAGGCGATGCTCATCGAGGGCGGCTGCGCCGGCCGCGCGGTCGAGGCCTGCCACCTGCGCGGCCGGTCGCCGGGTGGCACGCTGCCACGGGTCGCCCAGCGGGCCGCGTCGGCGTTCCTGCTGGAGCCGATGCCGTCGCGCGGCGTCGAGGTGATGCTGGGCGCGGTCGAGCAGCGCCAGCGGACCGCGGGGGCCGGCTCGGGCGGGGTGATCCTCGACTCCTGGGGCGGAGCGATCAACCGGGTCGCCCCGGGCGACACGGCGTTCGTCCACCGCGGCGCGATCGCCAGCGCCCAGTACGTCGCCGGCTACGCCCCGAACGCCACGCCGGCCGCGAAGGAGGCCAACCGCCGCTGGCTGCGGTCCACCGTCGAGGCGACGGCGCCGTTCGTCTCCCGGTCCGCCTACCAGAACTACATCGACCCCGAGCTCGCCGGCTGGGCGCAGGCGTACTACGGGGCGAACCTGGATCGGCTGCGGCAGGTGAAGCGGGCCTACGACCCCGACGACCTGTTCCGCTTCGCGCAGGGCATCACGCCGGCCTGACCGGGGCAATGANCAATCACAACTGGTAGCCACCCCGTGCCAGGAGTCGACGTCAGCCGGCCCGGGGTGGCTTGCATCATTAGAGCCCATCCCATTCACGTCGCCAAGTGGCTACAGATGGTCATCTCACTGTCCGTTCAGTGTCCCGCCGAGGGGTACGCCGTGTCCGCGGCGGTGTCCGCCGGCGCGTCCGAGGACGGCCGGGGCTGCGCCTCACCCGGGCCGGGTGGAGAGGTGGCNGCCCGCCGGGGCGCCGCCCGTCCCTCGGCGATTCCCCTTGCGACGGCTACGCAAGGTGAGTACACATATGCTGTCGGTGACTTATCGACGTTGGTGTCCGTCCGGCCTTATCGGCTGGCTGTGCTGCGAGGTCCTGCATGAAGAGACTGATCTGGCCGTGGGGTATCGGGTTGTTCATCCTGTTCTTCGCGGTGACCGCCCCGAGTGACGCCGCTGACGTGGTGCACAACACCGTGGGCGTGCTGGGCGGGGTGNCCAACGGGCTGTCGGACTTCGTGTCCGAGGCCACCGCGTGAGCCGTCGCCGCTGCGACCGGCCGCCCGCGACATCGGGCGGCTGGTCGGGCTAACGGAGGTCCTTGGCCAACGGCCTGGTCACGGCGACGGTACCGGTCCAGTCCGAGATGTCGGACTCCACGACTCCCCAGCGCGCCCCCTTGGCCGCGATGACCCGGCCGTCACCGATGTACATGCCAACGTGGCCGGGAGCGTCGGCGGTGCCGTCGGTGCCCGGCGTGAACAGCAGGTCCCCGGGCTGTGGGTCGACTCCGGCGACCACCGGGCCGAACCGGAGCTGGTCGGTGGTCACCCGGGGCAGCTCGATGCCGATGTTCCGGTACGCGGCCTGCACGAGCGAGGAGCAGTCCCAGGAGTCCGGCCCGACCGCCCCCCAGACGTAGGGCTTACCGATCTGTGACTCCATGAACGCGACCACGGGGGCGATCGTGCCGGCGGGGATCTCCACGCCGAACTCGAGAGAGTCACCGTAGACCTGCGTCTGAGCGAGGATCGTGCGCACGTAGTTGCGGGTCTCGGTGTAGGGGGGGATGCCCGCGAACGCGAGCACCGCCCCGGCGCCGGCGTTGTAGGCGGCCAGCATCTTCTCCTGCCCGTCGCCGGGCACGGAGGCGACCGACGCCGCCACCGCGCAGTCGTAACGGGCCGCGGCCGGGATCGCGTCGGCGGGATTCCACACGTCGCCCTGGCCGTGGCTGGCCCAGGTCGCGGGCATGAACTGGGCGATCCCCATCGCCCCGACGGGCGAGCGGGCCTGCGGGTTGAACCCGGACTCCTGGTGGAGCTGGGCGGCCAGCAGGGCCGGCGTCACCTCTTCGCAGCCGGCGGCGTTCGCCGCATCCGTGATCAGCTGCACGTACTCCGCCGGGATGCCGTCGGCGTTCTCGATCGACTTGTTGCCCCGGCCGTGATCACCGACGAACGGCCCGGCGAGGGTCATGATCAGGACCGAGATCAACAGGATGATCCCACCGATGACGATCGCCGAGCCGGTGCCCAACCACACCAGCCACCCGGATCGGCTGGGCGGGAAGCGGCGGGCCATCCGACCTCATCGCCCCGGCGCGTCGCCGGCGACGCTGGCGAGGTCCGCGCCGGCGACCCGCCACGTCCCGTCGGCCTGGCGCAGCAACGTCAGGGCCGGGGTGGACACGGTCGCCACCGGGGCCTCGTTGCCCGTCGTGCTCTCGCGACGCACGTTGAGCTGGAGCACGACGCGGCCCGTGGCGGTGGTGTCGATGCCGCCCAGGGGCGTGGTCGCCAGCACCGACACCTGCGAGTGGGCGCCGTGGGCCCGCAGATCCTCCCAGGCCCGCCCGTCTGCGCCGCCGTCAGCGGCACCGGCGGAGCCCGCCCCGAGCGAAGCCGCGAAGTCCTCGGTGAGGCAGTCCCGGGCCCGCTCGACGCCGGCCGACGGGCCCGCATCGGTCCGGGCGTCGAACGACTGCCAGCGGGTGAAGCAGTCGGCCGCGACCGCGGCCGGGTTCGTGCGGTCCACCTCGCCGGTCGCCGGGGCGGTCGCGGTGGCCAGTGGGGGCCCCGGGGCCTGGCTGGCACCCGCCGGCGGGCCGGTGGTCACCGCCGGACTCGGTGTCGGGTCCGCGACCCGGTCCAACGCCCCGCAGCCCGCCAGCACCACCAGCAACACCGGCACCACCAGCAGCGCCAGTGACACAGGCAGCGCCGGCAGCGCCGGCGGGAACAGCCGGGCACGGCGCGGCGGCGCCGAACTGACCTGGCTCACTGGCACGTCCGGACGCCGCTACGCCGAGCCGCCGTGGCGCCCGACCGCCGGCACACCGCCGGGCTCGGGGGCACCGCCAACGGCGCTCCTCGCACCCGCCCCTGCCACGCCGCCGGTCATTCCCGGCCGTCCAGCCAGTCCCGCACGCGGCCGCGGCGCACCCGCCACTGGTGGCCGACCTTGCGGGCCGGAATCGCCCGTTCGGACAGCAGCTTGAGGACCGTGCTCTCGGACAGGCGCAGCCAGGCGACCAGCTCGTCGACGGTGAGCACATCGTCGTCGTCGGCGGGCCGGACCGCGGGTCCGCCGGCCGCGGGCGCCGTACCCCCACCACTCGTGGCAGCCCCGACGGCACCCAGCCTGGCGGCCCCGCCGGTGCTGCCGCCGGACACCGACGGCCTGGTCTCCGGCGGGGACAGCGGCGGCGGCGCGAGCGGCGCGACCGGAGGCGTCGCGGCGGAGGATGCGCCGGCCGGCGTGCCCGGGGCGGTCGCGGACGGCATGCCCGCCGGGCCGCCGGAGCTCGCCCGGGGCCGGCTCGACCCGGTAGGGGCGAAGCGCAGGGCAGGCGATCCGGCCGGCGCCGTCCGGCCCGACAGGGGGGCACCCTGCGGGACGCCCGAGCGCCCCGGACGGGCGGAAGGCCGGGGCGTCGCCATCGGGAAGCCGTCCTGCGCCACCGACGCTCCTTTCGCTCTGCCGCACGATTCGCGCCGCGTGAACCTGGCCGCCCCCGCCGGCCCCCGGCGCGGATCTTCCGCCGAACCCGCCACCGGTTCGCCTCGGTAATGGCGGATCGCACATCTCCGGTTCCGGAAGGTACACCGACCCATCCGTTGTGGGTAGCCTCAACCAGAGCTTGTCATACTCGAATGGCTCGTGTTACATCGATCCGACCGCAGCCGAAGGCAAGTAACCGTAAGTAACCTTAACTGGCACTAGCTAACCTGTAGAGAGCCGGGAGGGCGACGGCGCGTGAGCGATGTGCCACAGGCACCGTACGGTGAGGAAGGCGACGCGCGGCCCGTTTCGCTCATAGGAGCCCGCATCCCCACGTCGGCCTCCCGTTCCAACCGGNTGCCTGACCGAGACGACCAGTACGGGCGCGACGAGTCGTCGACCGCCGAGGACGCCGAGTCACCTCCCTACGCGCGTTCAGGGCGCCGGCGGCATCGGCGGCGCAGCGGGCCGGACTCGCCGCAGCCACCCGACGAGGCGTGGCAGAGCGAGGCCTTCCACCTCGATGATGCGACATCCGCGACCGAACCGGGTGCGGACCGTGCAGGCGCCGCTGACGCCACATCCCCGGCGGAACCGCCGGGTGCCGGGCGCGGCAGCCAGCCCGCGCCGGGCGCCGAGCCGGCCGAGGAGCTCCGGCGTGCGCGCGGCAGCCGGACGCGCCGTGCCGGCCGGCCGGCCGCCATCGCGCCGCGCAACCAGGCAGACCCTTCCCGCCGCCCGGCGCCGCCCGCCGGCGCCGACGGCGCGGCCCCGGAGTCGTCGCGGGATCTAGCCGCCCCGTCCCCGGCAGACGGTCCCGACCATGCCGTCGGCACCGGCACAGGCACAGGCACACGGACCGCGGGCTCCGGCCCGGGGGCCGGTCACGGCTCCGCAGCCGCCCCCACCGACGCACTCGCCGCAGGTCCCGGGCCCACCGCGATCCCCCCGCACACCACCGGGTCGCCGCCCCTGCCCGACGCACCTGTCGGCGCGACGCCCCCCCGCAGCCGACCGCCCAGGGCTTCGGCTCCACCGCGGGCGGCCACCCGCCCGGTCTCGGTCGGGAGACTCCCGGGGGCCCCCGATGCGGCACCCCCGGAGCAGGGCGATCGAGCCGTCACCGCCGTGCCGACGCCCGCGACCGGCCCGATCGTGGTGACCGACTCGATCTCCGTGGGCGACTCCATCCCCGGGACCGATTCCGTCGCCGTGACCGATTCCATCGCCGTGACCGGCCCGATCGAGGTGGCCGCCCCCACCGCAGTGCCCGGCTCCGGCCCGGCGGCCGCCGCCCCGCCCGTCCCCGTCACCAGGCCGGCTCCGACCGAGCGAACCATCGCCGCCACCGGACCCGTCGCCCGCTCGGCCCCGCCGACGCCCAGCCGTCTGCCCGCCGCCCCGGGCCCGATCCCCAGCCGCACGCCCACGCCCGCGCCCAGTCGCACGAGTCCACCGAGCCGATCGGCGTCGTCGACCCCGAGCCGGACGCCGACCGCGCCCCGTCAGGCCTCGCCGCCCATCCCGCCCCGGGCGCGAGCGGCGGAGGGCGGCCCCGCGGCACCCGCCACGCCAACCAGCCACCCGGGTTCCTCGAAGCCGGCCCCGTCCACGGGGTCCGCCCGCACCCCGGCGCTGGCGCCGACGCCCGCAGCGGAACCGGCGCCTGCGCCGCGGACCGGGCGCCCTCCTCGTCCCTCCCGCGAGGCGGCCGTACCGGTGGCGGACGGGCCGGGCTCGGCCCGCCGACCGGAACCGGACGGTCCGCTCAGGCCGTGGCAGGAGTCGCGCCGCGGCGCGGACGGCCTGCAGCCACGGGAGGAGATCCCGGTCCGGCTTTCGGTCCGCGACCGGGCCCGCATCCCGCTGCCGGGCTCCTGGCGGGTCACCGTGACGTCGCTGTTCCCGTACTCGGGGACGACGACGCTCACCGGTGTGATCGGCCTGACCCTGNCGGGGGNGCGAGCGCATCCGGTACTCGCCGTCGACCTGTGGCCCGGGGAGAGCACGGCCGGGGGCACGGCAGCGGCCTCGGACGGCGACGAGGACGAGCCCCGCGGCGACCCGCTGACCAGTCGGGTCGGCTCCGCGGGGACGACCACGGTCACGGACGTCGTCCGGCACCAGGCCGCCGACGGATCCGCCGCGCAGCTGCGCCTGATGGTCAGCGGCCGCCGTTCCGGGGGCGCTCGGGACCTGGACGTGCTGCCGGTCCGGCCGGACGCCGGCCAGATCACCGCCGGCTCGCCAGCCACCGCCGGCTCGCCAGCCGCCGACGACGGCCCGCTGCGACAGGACGCGCCCGCGGTCCCGTCGGACGCCCAACCGGTCAGCCCGACCGGACTGCGCTCGGCGTTGGGCCTGCTCGCGCACTCCTACCCGCTGGTCCTGGTCGACGCGCCGACCGGGGCTCCACTCACCGAGGCCGCGGTGGAGGCCGCCGATCTCGTCGTCCTGACGACGCTCGCCACGGCGGCCGACCTGGAAGCGACCCTCATGCGGTTGCGGGCATTCCGTGAGGGGCCGGGTCGGCGGGCGGCCCGCGACGGGGGGCCGCCGATCGTCGCGGCGATCGTCGCGCCGCGCCGCGGCCGGCCGTCGCCCCGCACCCGAGCGGCCGCGGCACGGCTCGGCCGACAGGTCGACTCCCTCGTGCGCATCCCGTATGACGCCCGACTGGACCCGAGTCGGCATACGCCGGTCCGCATCCCACGGCTGCGCCGACGTACTCGCCGTGCCTACATGCGACTGGCCGNGGCCACCGTGGAAAGCCTGTTCGCTCTGGCAAAGGCCGAGGTAGCGGCCCCTGCGGCGGCTGGCGAGCGGCTGGCGCGGACCTCACCCGAAGCCATCGGCCCGGTCACCGCACGTGCCGAGGCCGACGCNACCAGCGGCACGACGAGCACTACCGCGGATCACCCCACGCCGCCAGGCGTATCATTCGGCGACCTACGGTCACCAACGGCACCCTCAAGGATCGCCGGACCGGATCGTCCGGGCGGACCCCGCCCGTGAGAAAGGAACCGCGATGATCCTGGACGCCGCCGCCAAGGCGACCGTCATCCTGGCCGACGTGAAGGTGAACCCGGACGACACCAAAGCGCCCGGCATCAACGCACTGAAAGACCTGGTCAACGGCCTGGCCGCCTATGCGGTGATCGCTGCCGTCGCCGCCGTGCTACTCGGCGGGATCGCCTGGGCACTCGGCGAGCGGATGGGACTCGAACGGGCTTCGACGGTCGGAAAGAGCGGCGTCATCGCCGGCTTCGGGCTCGCATTCCTCGTCGGCGCCGCCGCGGCCTTCATCAACTTCTTCCTGGCGACGGGCGCAACCGCCACCGCACCCGCGCCCAACCCCGGGGGGCATCGCCCACCCGCCGTCGTTGTCACCGTCGCCGTTGACCCCGGCGTGGTCCATGACCCATCGTCAACGCTCTTCTGACCGGTTCCCCGGGTACCGGCGGGCGGACATTGCGATGATGACCGTGCCGTCTTGTGAGGGGAGTGGGCGTTGCCGGGCCTGATGGAGAGTGTGGCCAGACGCCTGATCATCATCATCGTAGCCACTGGCACGGTGAGCGTGATCGGCGGATTGGTGATCGGACGCTATGTCATCCCGGACAAGGGCGNGAGCCCAGACACCGCCTCAGTCGCGCCCGCACCCAGTACGACGCCCACCCCGAGCCCGGCGGCAATAGCACCCACCCCCACCCTGGTCCCAAAACCAGACTCCGCCGAGGGGAAACCCGCGGACTCGGCCAGCACCAGCCAGATCCCCGGCCTCCCCACCCGCATCAATGAATTCGGCATCCCGGTTGGCTATCCCCACAACAAGCCGGGCGCAGTGAGTGCCTGTGCCAACTACGTTGCAGGTTATCTGGATCCGTTGAACCGCGAGCCGGCGCGGCTGAAGGAAGTCTTTAGGTCCGTATCGACGCAACCTTCGGTCGCCGATCACATCAGCCAACGGCTTATTGAATCGAACAATGGTACTGCAAAGAATTTTGGAGTACCCTCCATCAACNCCCCCAACTTCTTGTTCAGATACCGAGTTCTTGGTTATGNAGTTGATAACTTCAGTCCCGACGAAGCTAAAATTCGTGTATGNCTCAACACAAACGCCGGCACCCTTGACGGATCGCCGAACTTCAAGCCGCGCGACTTCTGGGNAACCGACCTGTGTAGCGTGAATTGGAACGGATCGGATTGGAAACTTTCCGATTCCAATGATGGCCCAGATGGCCCAGACCCGGCCGAGCAACGGTCCGAGGAATTCCAGAATTTTCTTCTGATCGGAGCGGGCGCATGACGACTGGCAACCTAGGCGACGGCACGATAATTCTGGCCTTCAACCCAAATCCCCTAAGCGCCATTAAGGGTGNGATTTCGGGGAGTGTGGATGCCTACTTCGATTCGATGGGGACGGCGTTCTGTGGGATGGCCGCGGACCTGTCGAGTTCTGTGTTCAGTTTCGCGGCGCAGAAGACGACCATCGACCTGAAGGCCGACTACGTCGTCGAGAACTACAACATCGCGTTCGGGGTCGCGGTGCTGATCGTCACCGGCCTCTTCCTCTGCGCCTGCATCATGGGGGCGGTGCGGGGTGACCCGCACATCTTCGTTCGGGCGCTCGCGGCGACCGGTACCTCGATCCTGGGCTCGTTCATCGCGCTTGCCCTGCTTCAGATGATTCTGACCGCCTCGGATGGAATCGCCGACGCCTTCGGCAACGGGAAACCGCTGGGATCCGACCTCGTGGCCCAGGTACGAGCGCTACCCGAACAGGGCAATTTCGCCCTCGACCTCGTGCTGTCGCTGCTCGTCGCGATGTTCTCGTTCGCGCTGTTCGTGGTGCTCTACATCCGCAAGGTCGCGATCATCGTGATGGCGGTCTTCATCCCGCTCTACCTCGCCGGACAGCCGACGATGTCGACGAGCGCCTGGCTCAAGCGTGCCACCGAACTTCTCCTGGCCCTGATCTTCGCGAAGCCAGTCATCTATGCCATTTTCACGCTCGGCGCCGGGATGGCCAGCGACTCGACGGGGTCCACGGTCGATCAGACCCTGACGATCCTCGGCGGGACCGTGGTCATGATTGCCGCGGTGTTCGCCCCGTTCGTCCTCATGCACCTGATGGGATTCGCCGACGTTCATCTGATGCGCGCCGTCGGCTCGGCCGGCCGGCGCAGCGCCGCGTCCTTTGGCCAGGGAGCGGGCGCACTGCTCGGATCGACGTCCCGGGAGACCTTCCGCGGCATTGGNGCTCGGCTGCAGACGCGTAATCGAGGCGTCCTCGGAGACACCGGCGGCATCGGGGTCGAGCCCGGACTCGCTCGCCCGGCCGCGCTACGGACCGGACGCGGCGGAATCGGCGCGCCCGTGGGCGGGTCCTCCCGGGCCGGTGCCGCGACCGCGTCAGTGCGGGGCTCCGGCGGCAGGCCCCGGACCGGCGGCTCCGGCGCAGGCGCGGCCGTGCGGCAGCCGGCCCGGACGGGCGGCCCCAGCCGGACTGCCGTCCCGGTCGGCGCCGGCGCCGGCGCCAACGGTGCGACCCGGACTGCCACCCGCGTCGCGCCGGCCAGGAACGGCGCGTCCCCGCGGACGAGCCAGGCCCGGCCGCCGGTCGCGCCGGCAGCCCGACCGGCCGCGGTTGTCGCACCGAAACTGCCCCCGTCCCGCACCGGCGGTCAGTGAGCACGGCACGCGAACAGGCCGCACCGGGCGGGCGGCCGGCACCGCGCAAAGGATCAATCGGCGAGTGAGGTAATAGATGGTCGCGGAACGCAGCTATCGGTTCGGACCGCTCGAACGCGGCGGCGTCATGCTCGGCATGCGCTGGCCGCAGCTCGCTCTGATGATCGGCGTGATGCTCTGCGTCCTCGGCGCCCTCCGGTCACCGTTGGTAACCATTCCGATCTGGGTGCTGCTCGCGGTGGCCCTGCTGTTCGTCGCCTTCGTCCGGGTGGAGGATCGTAACCTCGACCAGTGGGTGCCGATCCTTTTCGGCTTCACGATGCAGAAGGTGACGGGCGAGACGGTGTTCCGTGGCGCGTTCTTCCGGCTCGGCGCCGGGGAGGACCAGCTCAGCCGCACGGTCCTTCCCGGGCCGCTGTCCTCCCTGGTGATGTTGTCCGTCCCGGTCGGCGGCGGGCGGTACGTGGCGGTGGTGAAGGACGCCAAGAAGCAGACCTACACCGCCGTCCTGCAGGTGCAGGGCAGCCAGTTCGCCCTGTTGGAGTCCGGTGACCAGCAGGCCCGGGTCGACGCCTGGGGTGAGCTGCTGGCCGGGTTGACGGCCGGCGGCGGCAAGCTGTCCCGCATCCAGTGGCTGGAGCGCACCCTGCCCGACTCCGGGGACCAGCTCCAACGCCACTGGCGGGTCCGCGGCCATCACGACGACTCCTGGGCCGCGGACGCCTACCAGCAGGTCATCGACGCCGCCGGTCCCGTCGCCCAGCGGCACGAGACGTACCTGTCGTTCCAACTGCGCGCCAAGGACGCCCGCCGGGCGATCCAGCGGGCCGGCGGCGGCGACCAGGCGGCCTGCGCGGTCCTGCTCGGCGAGCTGCGCACGATGGAGGCGGCGCTCGCCCGAGCGTCGATCAACACGGTTGGNTGGCTGCCCCCGCGGGCGCTGGCCGCGGTCATCCGCACGACCTACGATCCGTACTCGATCGAGATGATCGATGCTCGCGGCGGCGCGAGCACCGACCTCGCCGGCGGACTGAAGGGCCTGGCGTCCGGCATCGATCCTGCGGTCGCCGGGCCAGTGCGGACCGTCACCGCATGGGATCACTACCGCACGGACTCGGGCTTCCACACCACCTACTGGATCAACGGCTGGCCCCGGGTGCCCTCGCCCGCAGCCTTCCTCGCCCCGCTGCTGATGGAGACCACCTGCCGGCGCACGGTGTCACTGGTCGTGGAGCCGCTGCCCGGCCGGAAGGCGGAGAAGGCGGTGAACCGGCGGCGGATGGCGCACCTCGGCGAGCAGCAGATGCGGGACAAGGTCGGCAAGGTCACGACACAGCGGGACGTGGCCGAGGCCGACGAGGTGGAACGGCGCGAGCAGGAGCTGATCGCCGGTTTCGGGGCGTTCCGCTTCCACGGTTTCGTCACGGTCTCCGCCGACGATCTCGACGGCCTCGCCGACGCCTGCGGCGAGGCCGAGACGCTGGCATCACGCAGCCGGCTGGAGATGGTGCGCCTCGTCGGAGAACAGGACCAGGGCTTCAGCGTCGGGGCTCTACCGTTGGCGGTGGGAGTGGCGTGATGAACGGCAACGGCAACGGAGCGGTCAACGCTAACGGAGCGAGTCCCGATCCGGCGAGTTCGGCTGGCGGCCGTGGCGGCTTCGTGCCGATCCCGGTCGGGTACCCGACGGGTGACCTCGCCTCCGCGGTGGCCGGCCCCAAGGGGGCCACCCCCGAGGCCACCTACGAGACGAACGGATACGGCGGCGTCGGCGACGAGGTCGGTCACGACGGCCAGCCCGGTTACGACGGCCAGCCCGGCTACGACAGCCGGCCCGGGTACGACGACCAGACTGGGTACGACGGCCAGCCCGCATACGACGAGGCGGGCTTCGAGGATGCCGGCTTCGACGACCTCGACCCGCCCAGCTACGACGAGGCCGGCTACGACCCGGACGGCTACCAGGCCGCGGCGTACGAGGCGGCCGGGCACGACCCGGGACGTGACGCCGAGGGCTTCGTCGACCTGGGGGGCGGTCCGCGCCGGCGCCGGGCGACTCCCCCGCCGCCCCCCTCGCCCCGCCGGGGCCGGCGGGCGGAACGGGCCGCCGCCGCGGCGGAGAAGGCCGCGATGCGCCGCGCCCAGGCGGCGTTGCGCCGCGGCGCGCAGCCCTCGAAGCTGCTCGGCCCCTTCGCCGGGCGTGCCTTCCACCGGATGCGGCTGCCCGCGCACATGGAGACGACGGCGCAGATCGCCGGCATCTACCCGTTCGTGGTCGACTCCGGGCTGGCCGCGCCCGGGATGTACATCGGTCGGCACGTCTGGTCGGGCAACTCGTTCGACTTCGACGTCTTCGAGCTCTACCGCCAGCAGGTCATCGAGAACCCGAACTTCGCCGTGTTCGGCGCGGTCGGTTCCCGCAAGTCGGCGCTGCTCAAAACGCTGATCTCCCGCGGCGCGGCGTTCGGCTACCAGGCGGCGGTGCCCTGTGATCCCAAGGGTGAGTACACCCGGCTGGCCCGCCGGCTCGGCTGCGAGCCCACCTACATCGGTCCGGGCATGGCGACCCGGCTCAACCCGCTGGACGCGCCGCCGCGCCCCCGGGGCATCGCCGACGCGGACTGGGCGCGGGAGGTCAAGCGGGCCAGGTCGTCGCTGCTGTCGTCGCTGATCGAGACGGCGAAGGGCGTGCCGCTGACCCCGGCCGAGCACACCGCCGTGGATCTCGCCCTCGACGTCGTCACCCGGCAGATCAGCGGCACCTCGCCGGAACGCTGGGCAACCCCGCTGCTCCCGCACGTCCTGGAGGCGATGACCGATCCCGCCGAGGAGGACTGCGTCAACCTGCCGATGACGGCTACCGAGCTGCGCGACGCCTCCCGGGACGCCACCCTGACGCTGCGCCGGCTCACCCACGGCGCGCTCGGCGGCCTGTTCGACGGGCCGACGACCTCCCCACTGGACTTCGACCGGCCGATCGCCGTGCTCAACCTGGAGCGGGTCCAGGGCAGCGACGAGATGATCGCGCTGATCATGACCTGTGCGCAGGCGTGGATGGAAGCGGCCCTGATGCGCCAGGACGGCGTCCAGCGCTACGTGGTCTACGACGAGTGCTGGCGGCTGATGCGCTTCGCGGGGCTCGTCCGCCGGCTCTCGGCGCAGCAGAAGCTCGCCCGCCAGTGGGGCTGTGCCAACGCGATCGTCGCCCATCGCATCTCCGACCTGCTGTCCGCCTCCCCGGACTCGGTGGAGATCGCCAAGGGCCTGCTCGCCGAGACCGCGATCCNCATCCTGTACAAGCAGGCGTCCGACCAGATCGCCGACACCCAGGAGGCGCTGGGGCTCACCGACGTCGCCGCCGACCTGCTGCCGCGGCTCGATCCGGGCTTCGCGCTGTGGCTCATCGGCGCCCGTGCCTTCTACGTCGAGCACGTGGTCGGTGACCTGGAGATCCCGGTGGTCCTGAACGGGTCGAAGATGCACGGCGAGGTCGACGACACCAACCTGACCCCGGACGACCTCGACCCGGCGGAGCTGGACCCGCCGGATCTCGGTCCGGGTCGGCTGCGCCGCGTCGGCGCCGAAGGCGTCGCCGACGACGCGGGGTTCGACGGCGACGCGTTCGGCGAGGAGCCGTTCACGGGAGGCTACGGCTACCCCTCGGTTGAGCCCAGCTCCACCGGCTGACGCAGATCCGCCGGCTGGCCCAGATCCGCCATCGCTCGCTCGGAGGACGGCGGCCAGTCCAACCCGATGGGGTTGGGCCAGGTGAACCCGCCACCCAGCGCCGCCCGCTCGGCGAGCCCGTAGAGCGTTGCGTACAGGTCACCGAGCTCGTCTGCGCTCAGGGCCAGGTAGGGGGTCGACGCCAACTGGTCGGTGGCGTCCTCGATCCCGGCCCGGGCCTGGGCGCCGCGCTCGGTCAACGCGCCGTCGGCGGTGAGCCAGCCCCGGGCGGCGAGGTTGTGGACCGCGTCCGCCCACTCCCGTTCGTTCCAGCCGCGCGAGATCCGTAGCTGCTCGCCGGGGCTGCGCCCGGTGGCCGCGGCGAGAACCAGCGCCTCGCACGGGCCGACCTCGGCGTGCACGAGGGCCGCGATGTGCCCGTCGCCCCGGTGCTCCCGCAGCGTCGTCAGTGCCTGCCAGAGCGCCAGGTGCGGCTCGGCGGGAAGCGGCAGGGCGGCGTTGGCGGCGGCGAGCGGCCGCCCGGCGGTGACCGCGGCCGCCGCCGCCCGGCCGGCGAGCGCCGCGGCGCGCCGCACCGCCACGCCCGTCGTGTCCAGCCCCCACAGCTCGCGCAGGACGGCGTCCATCGCCGCGAGGCGGGCGTCGAGCAGCCGGGCCGGCGAGGAGTAGGCCCAGACGTCGGGCACCGAGCGTGCGATCCGCCGCGGCGCGAAGTTGTAGAACGCCGAAGTGATCGTCGCCGCGGACGCGGCCCCGAGCGGTGCGGCCCGCATGCCGATGTACCCCATCCAGAAGCCGTGGGAGCCGGCCTCCTCCCCGAAGCGGCGGACCGCGGGGTGGAAGTAGATGACCGCGTGGATCGGCTCCCCCACCTCCCAGATCCGGCGGGCGTCATAGGCGCCGGCCGCACCGACACCGCTCACATCCGTCTGTCTACCGTCGCCCATGCAGTTCCTCCCGCGGGTGAGTCGGTTCCAGACTCCCCCCGCACGGGTGNGGTATGCCAGGAAAAGACGGCATGACCGACCGCCGGCCGGGGCCCGGCACCCCGGCCAACGGTCCGCTTCCAGCGGGAACGCATCGGAAACGCGACGGAAATGACGGTGCTCCAGTTCCCACCGTGGTGCCGGGCGGCCGCCCACCGCTGCCCGCCGCCGGCGCGCCGCCGCCCGCCACACCGGCGCGGGATGCGGGGCCGGCGGGCCGATACTCAGTGCTGGTAGGTCACCCGCAGCACGGCCCGGGCGAGGGTGTGGAAGGCGAGGTTGAAGCCGACGACCGCCGGCGAGACCTCGTCGTTGATCCCGAGCTTGGGCNCGTCGACCGCGTGGACGGTGAAGACGTAGCGGTGCGGCACGTCGCCCTGCGGAGGCGCGGCGCCGCCGTACTCCTTGGTACCCCAGTCGGTGCGGACGTGGTAGGCCCCGCCCGGCAGGCCGGTGAACGCNCCGCCGCCCGCGCCGCGCGGCAGCTGGGTCACCGAGCCGGNAATGTCGACCAGCACCCAGTGCCAGAAGCCGCTACCGGTCGGCGCATCCGGATCGTAGGCGGTGACGACGAAGCTCTCCGTCCCGGCGGGATGGCCGGACCACGACAGCTGCGGGGAGAGGTTCGCGCCGCCGGCGTCCGTGTACACGTGGTCAAGCGGCAGGACGCCGCCGTCGACGAGATCCGTGCTGGTCACATCGAAGGATGGGCGCACCGGAAGCACGTCATACGGGTNGGGGGGAGTTCCGCGGTCGAGCAGGGACATCTACTGTTCCTTTCGTTGCACCATCCGATGACGTTCCCGATCCGATGACGATCCCGATCCGATCACGTTCCCGATCCGATCACGTTCTCGAGACGAAACCGTCACCTGTCGGCTCTACGCTTCCCCGCGACGAAACCTCACTCAGGAAGCGAGGACGAGAAAACGCCGTGAAACTGGTCACCGCGATCCTGCGCCCACACCGCGTCGACGACGTGCGAGCCGCCCTCGGCACCTACGGTATCCATGGTATGACCCTCAGCCAGGTAACCGGATTCGGCACCGAACTGTGGCGCACCGAGACATACCGCGGACGGACGTTCCACGACGAGTCGGTGAGCGCCGTGCGAATCGAGTGTGTCGTCGCCGATTCCGACGCCGAGGACGTGGTGAGCGTGATCCTTCGCTCGGCCGGTTCGACGGCGAGCGGGGCCGGGAAGATCTGGGTGCTGCCCGTCGAGACGTTGGCCCGGGTGCGCACGGGCGAGCGCGGGCTCGACGCGCTGTGATCAGGACCGCGGCCCGATGCGGGGCTCGGCCCGAGCGGCGCGGCGCAGCGCCAGCGGACGCAGCGAGGCAGGCGTGGCCTCGGGCGCCCGCAGACCGACCGGCCACCCGCTTCGAGTGAGATGATCGTCACATTTTACCGACATGGCACACGCTACCTGCATTTCCGTACTTCGGTGCGCGATCAGCGGGGCGACAATGCCCCGATGACCCGATACGGTTGACAGGTCCCGGCGGGCGTCCCGTCGACTCCCCCCGTATCGGCGCGGAGCCCGTCGGGACCCATCTGGCCAGGCCGTTTTCCGTGAACCGCCGCGGCATCTTCCCTGTGAACCGGCTGCCGGGCTCAGTCCCGGGCGGTCTCGCGGCGATGGGCCGCCGAGTGACGGCCACCGCCACCTCCACCGCCGCCACGGCGCAGACGCATGGTGACGGAGGGATCCGTGCCCTGCTCCTCACCCTGGCGCCAGCCGTCCTCGTCGCCGCCGTCGGCCGGCAGACCGCCGTAGCGGGCCTGACTCGCCGTCGGATCCCCGGCCGGCGTCGGAGCCCCGGCCGTCGGGCCGGCGGCGGCAGACCCGGCGGCGGCAGACCCGGCGGACCCGGCGATCCCCCGCGCGCGCTTCCGCCGGCTCCGGAGGTATTCGATGATGATCGGTACCACCGAGACCAGGACGACCAGAACGAGCATGGCCTCGATGTTGTTGCGAATGAAATCTATCTTTCCGAGATAGAAACCGAGCAGAGTCACTCCACAGCCCCAGAGCAACCCGCCGATGATGTTGTAGATGGTGAAGATCCGGTAGTTCATCCGGCTCGCCCCGGCGATGACCGGGGTGAAGGTCCGCACGATCGGAACGAACCGGGCAAGCACGATGGAGCGCGGGCCGTTCTTCGCGAAGAACGCCTCCGCCTGCTCGACGTACTCCTGTTTGAACAGCCGGGAGTCGGGACGCCGGAACAGCGCCGGGCCGGCCTTTCGGCCGATCAGATACCCCGCCTGGTCGCCCGCGACAGCCNCCAGCCCGATCAGGATCATCGCGACCGGCAACGGCGTGGAGACCTCGTCCCTGGCGATCAGCATCCCCATGGTGAACAGCAGGGAGTCCCCGGGGAGAAAGAACCCGATCAACAGCCCGGATTCCGCGAAGACGATCAGCAGGACGACGGCCAACCCCGCCTTGATGAGGCTGTCAGCACTGATCGCGCTGGGGCCCAGGGCGAGCGTGCTCGACGCGAACGTGTTCGACGCGAACGTGGTCACAATCGCGGGCCTCCGACGGCTTCGGGCGACGGGTCGGACGCGTCCGTTGAGATGACGGTGACGTCCACCCCACCGCACCAGCCCGCCTGCGGACACCGTAAGGGTATCGAGCGCCCGCGCCGCCACGACCGGCACCTGCGGGGATCTGCCTCGATCCACAGGAGGTCCACAGTTGCGGTCCACATCAAGCGCACAGATCGGCCTCGCGTGGGAACCCGGCGGAAGGCGCCGGATCACGCCGTCCGAACGGTCCGCGACTGATCCGTTCGGGTGGCTCCGGCCGACNCGGCGGGGCGGAGCGGGACGGGGAACGAACCCGCGTCGACCATCGGGACCATGACGGCTCGGACCGCCACTTGTTTGCCAGAACAGGAACCATAGTCTTCATTCGTGCAATTCCCGCAGCCCGATCCGGACGATGATGCGCCGACTTCTGCCGGTCCGTGCGCGACCCGATCGGACGGCCGGGAGCACCGCCACCGTTCCCCGGCCGGGCCAGGCGCCGCCGGCCCGGCCGCGCGGCGAGGGCCCGGGCGCCGGTCCGGTCCCGGGATGGTCCGGGTGCCACTTCTGGTGCTGCTTGTCGTGCTGGGGCTGATCCCGCTGGCCGGCTGCGGCCGGCGGGGCGACGTCACCGGCGAGCAGAGCGTCGCGACCCGCGACAGCGAACAGAGCGTCGCGACCCGCGACAGCGAACAAGGCGTCGCGACCCGCGACGACGCGCGGGCGTCCGGCCGGCCGACCCGGCCGCAGCGTGCCGCCGGCGAGCTGCTCTCCCGGGAGGTCGTCACACCGGTCCCGGCCGGTATCCGCGCCTGGCGGGTCACCTACTCGTCCCGGCCGACCGGCACGGGCGCAGCCGCGGTCTCCGGCATCATTCTCGCTCCGGGCACAGATGTTCCGGTGCCCGCCGGTGGCCGCAAGGTTGTGTCGTTCGGCCACGGTACGACCGGCATCAGGGATTCCTGTGCGCCTTCGCGCGCCCGTCCGCCGCTGGCCGCGGCCGCCTGGACGTTCCCGCTGGTCCAGGCCGGATACGTCGTCGCGCTGACCGACTACGCCGGGTTGGGTGTCCCCGGCGAGCATGCGATCTACATCGCCGGCCCCGAGGGGCGGGCGGTGCTCGACGCCGCCCGCGCTGCCCGTTCCCTCCCCGAGACGGGAGCCGGCCGCGACGTCGTCCTCTGGGGTTATTCACAGGGCGGGCAGGCGGTCCTCGCCGCCGGGGCGCTGGCCGCCGGCTATGCCCCGGAGCTGCGCATCCGCGGTGTGGTCGCGACCGCACCGCTGGCGGACCTGCCCGCCTCGCTCACCACGCTGCAGCGCGGCCCAGACGGCGTCGGATACCTGCTGCTCGCGATGATCGGCCTGGTCGTCGACGATCCGCGGATCGACCTGGACCGCTACCTCACCCCGACCGGCCGGCGGCTGCTGGCGGTCGCCCGGACGCGATGCGCCGGCGAGGTGACCAGGGCGAGCGTCGGCTCGTCGATCCACACGGCCTTCACCACGGATCCGCTCACGCACCCGCCGTTCGCCGCGGGATTCGCACGGCAACGGGACGACATCCTGCGACGAATGGCTCCCACGCTCATCCTTCAGGGTGACCGCGACGCGATCATTCGCCGGCCGGTCACCGACACTGTGGTCAGCCGGCTGTGCGGCAAGGGCACGACGGTGGACTACCGGCGCTACCCACAGGCTGACCATGGCTCGATCCTCGGCGCNTCGATGAACGACCTCGTGGCATGGGTCGCGCAGCGCTTCGCCGCGCATCCGCCGGCGGTCGCCGACATCTGCCCCCTCGGCGCGCCCGCCCGCAGGTAGGCCCTGTGGATAACCCCGGGGTGCCCCGCTGAGGGTCACGGTTGCATCGGCGCACGGTTTCCATGCGGGAGCGGCGTCCGCCTGATGACCAGCGCGCCCAACCCCGAAGAGCATCCCGCGCCGAACCGGCGCGTACCCCGGCGCAACGGTGACCACCCTGGCGGCGGGAGCGCGCAGACGATGCCCACCGCAGGGCTGGGGACAAGCCCGCAGGGGGCTCGGGGTGCCGAGACCGGCCGCGCCTGTGGACACCGTCTGGGCACGGTGGCGGCACCCCGGCAGATGGCCGTCGCCGCCGCACCGTTCCAGCTCACGGTGCCCACGGATGAGCTGTGGATGTCCGGGCCGGNGGGCTTCGGGCTCCAACCCGGGCAACCGTTCGCGGAAGTGACCATGACCGGTCGGGAGGACGGCCGGTGCCGGGCTCCCACTGCTGTGGACGGCTACCCGCCGGATCGCTGACGCCCCGTCCGCCCGGGCGCACGACCCCGTCGTGGTCAGCGTCCAGCCGCGCACGATGCCCGGCGCGAAGCCCCGTCGAGCAGGACGGGAGCCCAGGGAGGGCGACCGTGGGGCGGCCCTTCGCCACGTGTTCGCTCGGCCTGTGGACAAGGCCCGACCGTCACCCACGCTGCTCATCCATGGGCAGGGTGCCGAGCACACTGCCCCACGGTGAGGCTGGTCGGGAGGGACGGGGAGTTTTCCACAGGACGCGTGACGTGCCGGGCGAGAGTGGGTCGTGGGGCCCCGCCGGCGGCCGGCGCCGGCCGCCCACCCCCTGTGCATGACCGGAATAGTCCCTGGTCAACGGGGCCGTGCGTGGCTTGATGCGCGGTCTTGGCCGTAGCGTGACCNGTCCGCACGGGTGCCCTCCCCGCGTACCGATGAGCGGGACCGCTGCCCGTCGCCGGTCCTGCGGGCGCCCGCGGATCCCGACACCACCCCTGCACCGAACGCGCGGGGCTCCCACCGGGCACCGGGCCGCCCGGTGGAGCGCGACCCCGGAGACAGGAGGCGCCGACGGTCACCGGCACCCCTGAGGGACGGTCACCGTCACCCCTGGGGACAGCGCGGTCCCCCCTGTCGGGTCGGCATGCTCACGCGACCATCCGTCGCGGCCGGCGGTGAGGAGCCACGATGCCCGCGCACGCGGACCGGTCCGCGACGACGCTCTCCCTGCCGGNCATCGCTGGGGGAACACGGTGCCCGCGCACGGGGACTTGCCGGCGACGGCGGTCGCCGCGGGGGAGCCCGTGCACAGCACGGTGCTCATGGGCGGTGCGCTGGCATCCGTGCAGGTTGTCCGGGGGCACCGACGACGGTTGTGGATGGTGTGCGTCCGGCCTCGCCATTCTCGGCGTCGTCCCCGGGGGGCACCGGGAAGCGACGATGCCCACCCGAGAGCTGGCGATGCCCACCGGCGAGCTGGGGACGACCGCGGCGCGGCCCTCCCGGGGCTCTCCCGGGGCTCTCGGACACCAACCGGCGGCCCCGTGCGCTCGCCCGGCGTCCCGAGATCGTGCCCGCGCCCGCGGGCCTCGGCGGGCGCACTCGGGGNGGTCATGGATGGGCCTCGGGCCGACCCGGCGTTGCGCCGCACGGTGCCCGCGGACGATTCGCGGCCATCCCGCCCCGGCCGCACCTGTGGACACCGTCGCCGACCTGGCGGTGACGGCTGGGTCGGATGCCCGCTGCGGCGCCAATCCGTCCACGGTGCCCATGGATGAGGTGTGGATTTCTCGACTGGCGGGTGTCGGGCATCGACGCGGGTGACCGTCCACGGAAGTAACCATGACCGCCCGGGGACCGGGCGGATCGACGCTCGCCTGCTGTGGACGGGTGCCGTGCGGGCGGGCGCCCACGGCTCCGGGGTCGGCACCACGCAGGTCGTGGTTGGTCAGCGACCGCGGCTGGCACGGTGCCCGCGCCGAAGCCTCGTCGAGCTGGACCGGAACGTCGGGGGACGACCGTCAGGCGCCGTTCGCCGCGCGAACCCGCGCCCCTGTGGACAGCGCCGAATCCTCGGCCACGGTGACCACTGGTGGTCATCGTGTGCGTCCGCCGTGCTCCTCAACGGGCAGCACGGCGGACGCACCGAGCGTTGTCCACAGGCGGCACGGCAGGCGGTCGGCGGTGACCGTCAAGGAACGTCCCCACGACCGGCACGGCCGGCCTTTCCCCTGTGGAGAACCCACAAAGACCCTGGTCAGGAAGCTGATCGTGGCAGGCCTCGCGAGCCTGGCCGAAGACACCGAGCGATCNGGGCGCCCACCATCGCCGGGCACCGTGATGGTGGACGCTGCTCATGAGCGACCATCCCGGCGCCGGACAGTGCACCGCCGCACGGGTGGAACGCACACACCCCCCGTGCGGACACCGACAGCGCCTGTGGACAGCGCATGTCCAGGGTCGCGATCGACGTCGAGGGTCACCGCTCGTCTGTGGACGGCCCACCGAGCGGCATGGGGTCGGCATGCTCGCGCGCCGGATGGGCACTGTCGAGCTGTGGACAGCACGGTGCCCGCCCGCGGGCGCCGCTCGGNGGCGAACGCTGTCCTCCAAGGGAGACCGCTGTGGACAACGAGGCGTGGGCCGCACGGTGACCACCNCCGTGCCCCCGTGATCCACCGTGCCTCGTGCCGGGGGAGCACCCGACGGAACGGACGGGTGGATGGAGGTCGGACGGACGGCNCTCAGTCGACGCCGTGCCCGCGAACGGGGCACGGATGCCGCCCCGCGANCGGGGCACGGATACTGCCCCGCGAACGGTGCACGCACGATGCCCCGCGGACGGGTCGGGGATCTGTCGGCGAACGGCGCCCGGCCGGTCGGGGCTCAGGGGGAGGGGCTCAGTCAGGTGGAGGGGCTGGCGGGCGCCGCGGTGACCCGCTGGACGGCCGCGACGCAGAAGTCGACGAGACGGCCGTGGAAGGCGGGGTCGTCGAGGGGCTGGCGGGCGCCGCCGAAGGCGTGCCGGGCCAGCAGGGCGCCCAGGAACGCCCCCGCGGCGAGGTCGGTGTCGAGGTCGGCCCGGGCCTCGCCCCGGGTGACGGCGTCGTGCAGGGCGTCCTCGATGGCGGCCGCGCAGCGGTCGACCGACTCGCGCCGGAACGCCGCGTACATCGCGGGGAAGCGGCGCAGTTCGGCCATGCACCGGGCGAGGATCGACAGCCGCGGCTCGGTGAACACCGCGTCGACGAGGGGCGCGAGGTGCATGAGGTCGGAGCGCAGCGATCCGGTGCGCGGGGGCACGAGCCCGGCCGCCAGGGTCCCGAGCGCGTGCAGGACGAGGTCGTCGCGGGCCGGCCAGCGCACGTAGATGCCTCGCTTGGCGACGCCGGCGCGGGCCGCGACCCGGTTCACGCTGAACCCGCCGACGCCGTGCTCGGCGAGTTCGTCCACGGCGGCGGAGAGCACGCGGGTGTCGATCGTCGCGTCACGGGGGCGTCCCCGCCGCGGCCGGTCGAGCTGCCCCGTCTCCTGCTGCACCATCCGCTCAGGCTAAGCGCGAAACGGGGGTGTGGACCGCGAATATTTAGGGCACCAGCTTGGTTGCGTAAATCTGACAGGCTCCACGGAGCGCCGACAGCCCACGTCGCCGTCGGACGGTATCCGCACGGCGACGCCCAGCATCACACGGAGGCAGCATGGCGACCACGATCTACTCGGCGACCTCGACCGCATGGGGCGGCCGCGAGGGGCGGGTGGCATCCAGCGACAACCGGGTGGACCTCCAGCTGTCCATCCCGAAGGGGGTCGGCGGCGACGACGGGCCGGGCACCAACCCGGAGCAGCTGTTCGCCACCGGCTACGCGGCCTGCTTCCACAGCGCGCTCAAGGCCGTCGCGCGCGGCAAGAAGGCCGACGTCACCGACTCGGCGGTGTCGGTGACCATCGACCTGATCCGGGACGACGACGGCGCCATCGGCCTGGGCGCGAGGATCGAGGCGCAGATCCCCGGGCTCGAGCGGGCCACCGCCCAGGAACTGCTCGAGGCGGCACACGCGATGTGCCCGTATTCCCGGGCCACGAAGGGCAACATTCCCGCCGAGGTCGTCCTTGTGGACAACGACTGACCGAGCCGACCCGAACCGAGCCGCCATCCACAGGCGGTCGGTCATCCACAGGCGGCTAGTGATCCACAGGCGGCCCCACGGCCCCACGGCCCGTCGGGTCCGCGCGTCCCTCGGACGTGTGGACCCGACGGATCCGCAGGTCGACGCACGCCAGCGGCCGGCCGGTCCGCGACCCGGCCGGCCGCTGGCGTCACATCCGAACACAGTGAAGATCGGATCCGAATGTCCTAATGTGCGAAAGAAGCGGCGCCACCCTCGACGTCGAGGGACCAGGACTGGCCCGAAACGGACGGAGGGCGCACAGTTGCGGATTGCGTTGTTGTCGTACCGGAGCCTGCCCACCTGCGGTGGTCAGGGTGTGTACGTCCGACATCTGTCCCGCGAACTGGTCGCCCTGGGGCACCACGTGCAGGTGCTGAGCGGGCCGCCGTACCCCGACCTCGACGACGGGGTCGGCCTCACCGAGCTGCCGAGCCTGGACCTCTACCGCGACTCGGACCCGTTTCGCTGGCCGGGCCTGGCGGAGTTGCGCGCGCTGCCCGACGTCGTCGAGTTCGGGATGATGCGCACCGGCCAGTTCTCCGAGCCGCTGTCGTTCAGCCTGCGCGCCTACCAGGCGCTGCGGCCCCGAGCGGCCGGCGGGCGGCCGCCGTTCGACATCGTTCATGACAACCAGGGGCTCGGCTACGGACTGCTGGCGCTGCGGGCGGCGCTGCGGCCCCACCGGATCCCGGTGGTGAGCACCGTGCACCATCCGATCACCGTCGACCGTCGGCTGAGCCTGGCCGCGGCGTCGAGCTTCACCGCCCGGGTGGGGCTGCGGCGGTGGTACTCGTTCCTGCCGATGNAGGCCCGGGTGGCGCGGCGGCTGGACGGCATCGTCATCCCGTCCGAGAGTTCGCGCCGCGAGATCATCACCGACATGGAGCTGCCGTCGGAGGTCATGCACACGGTGCCCCTCGGGGTCGACGCCGACGTCTTCACGCCCGCGCCCACCTCGACCAACGCCCCCGCGCCGACCGTCGCGGGTCGCATCGTGGTCGTGACCAGCGCGGATGTGCCNCTCAAGGGCCTGGGGGTGCTGCTGGAGGCGCTGGCCAAGCTGCGCTCCGAGCGTGGCGCGCACCTGGTCTGCATCGGCAAGGTCCGCGAGGGCGGGCAGGCCCAGCGCCGGGTGACCGAGCTGGGCCTGGGCGATGCGGTGACGTTCCGATCCAACGTGCCGGAGCAGGAGCTGATCGAGCTGCTGCGCTCCGCCGAGGTCGCGGTCGTCCCCTCTCTGTACGAGGGGTTCAGCCTGCCCGCGGTGGAGGAGATGGCCTGCGGCCTCCCNCTGGTCGCGACGACCGCCGGGGCGTTGCCCGAGGTGGCCGGCGCCGACGGCGAGGCGGCCCTGCTGGTCCCGCCGGGCGATCCGGACGCGCTGGCCGGGGCCATCCGCGCGCTGCTCGACGACCCGGCGCGCCGCGCCCGGATGGGGGCGGCCGGCCGCCGCCGGGTGGAGGAGCGGTTCTCCTGGCGGGCGGCGAGCGCCGCGACCGCGGCCTGGTACGCCGAACGGATCGCGGCGGTGGGCGGAACGCCGACCTCGCCCTACCCGGGCTCGTCGTGGTCGTGGGCGCCGCCGACACCCGCCTCCTGGCCGGCAGGGTCGGCCGGGCTCGCCGCCGCCGACGTCACCCCCGACGTCACCCCCGTCCAGGCGGCGGCCCCGGACGCTGCAAGCCCGTCGGCGTCGCCGACGCTCGCCGGCTGAGCCCGCGCCGCATGCTCACCGTCGACTTCGATCGTTTTCCCGTACCCGCGGGCTGCCGGCTGCTCGACCTGGGCTGCGGTGCCGGGCGCCACTCCTTCGAGGCGTTCCGGCGCGGCGCCGACGTCGTCGCGCTGGACTACTCCCTCGACGAGGTCGGCGGCGTGAACGCGATGCTCGCCGCGATGGCCCTGGAGGGGCAGGCGCCGGCCGCGGCGCGGGCGGCCGGAGTGCGCGGCGACGCGCTCGCCCTGCCGTTCGCGGACGCCACCTTCGACCGGGTCATCATCGCCGAGGTCCTCGAGCACCTGCCCGCCGACACGGCGGCGATGGCGGAGATCGCCCGCGTGCTGCGGCCCGGCGGCTGGGTCGCGGTCACCGTCCCGAACCGCCTGCCCGAGCAGGTGTGCTGGAGCCTGTCGACGGCGTATCACACCGTCGAGGGCGGCCACATCCGCATCTACCGGCAGTCCGAGCTGCGCGAGCGGCTGACCGCCGTCGGGCTGGAGCCGATCGGCACCCACTTCGCCCACGCCCTGCACGCGCCGTACTGGTGGCTGCGGTGTCTCGTCGGTGTCCATGACGACGACCATCCGGCGACGCGGCTTTACCACCGGCTGCTGGTGTGGGACATGATGCGCCGTCCCCTGGTGACGCGGCTCGCCGATCGGATCCTCAATCCGGTCATCGGCAAAAGCATCGTCCTGTACCTACGAAAACCGGAGGTAGCGCGTGCGGTCGGTTGAGTCTGCACCGGTGTTGACCCCCGAGGCGCTCACCGCGACCGCGACCGCGATCGCCGCCGTCCAGGAACCGGACGGCGCCATCCCCTGGTATCCCGGCGGCCACACCGATCCCTGGGACCATCTCGAATGCGCCATGGCGCTCGACCTCGGCGGCCTCGTCGACGCGGCCGACGCCGCCTGGGCCTGGCTGCGCCGCAACCAGCGGGCCGACGGCTCGTGGGCGACCAGCCACGTGGCCGGTGCGGTCAAGGAGGACTTCGCCGACAGCAACCAGTGCGCCTACGTGGCGACGGCCGCCTGGCACCGCTGGCTGCTCACCGGGGACCGCGCCTTCGCCGCCGGGATCTGGCCGGTCGTGCGCCGGGCGCTCGACCTCGTCGTGGACATGCAGGCCCCCAGCGGCCAGATCTGGTGGGCGCGGGGGTCGGACGGCGTCGACTACCCCGAGTCGCTGCTCACCGGCTGCTCCAGCACCCTGCACAGCCTGCGGTGCGGGATGGCGCTCGCCGCGCTCGTCGGCGAGGTGCCGCCGGCCTGGGAGCGGGCGACCGGCGCGCTGCATCACGCGCTGGTCGCGCATCCCGAGTACTTCGCGCCGCGGGACCGCTGGTNGATGGACTGGTACTACCCGGTGATCGGCGGGGTGCTGCGCCGCTCCGCCGGCCGGGCCCGGCTCGCCGCTCGCTGGGACGACTTCGTCGTCGACGGCCTGGGGATCCGCTGCGTCGACGACGAGCCCTGGGTGACCGGCGCGGAGACCTGTGAACTCGCGATCGCGCTGCACCTGGTCGGCGAGACGGCCGCCGCGGCCAAGCTGGTCGCGGACATGCAGCACCTGCGGCACGACGACGGCGGCTACTGGACGGGCTGGCAGTTCGCCAACCGCACGTTCTGGCCGGTCGAACGTTCGACGTGGACCGCGGCAGCGGTGATCCTCGCGGCCGACACGCTGGCCGGGGGGGTCACCGAGACGCTGTTCCGAGGGGACGACCTGCCGGCCGGGCTGCACCGACCGCTCGTGCGCCGCGCCGACGCCGGCGCCGGCGCCGACCGCTCCCGGGGGGAGGCGCGCCCGCCCCAGCAGCGTCCGGCGTCCGACAGCGACCCACTGGGGGCGCCCGGCTCCGCATCACCGGCAGCACCGGAAGGCGGGCCGGTGCCGGCCACGGCGGCCACGGCGGCCATGGCGGCCACGGGGCCGGCGTGCGGCTGCCAGTCAGTCGACGCGGCGTAGCACCCGCAGCGACCCGGTCCGCGACTGCTCGCGGAAGCCCTCGTCGAGCGCGCGCAGCAGGACGTGGTACGGCGCCTGGCCGCCGTCGGCGGGGTCGGGGAACACGTCGTGGATGGCCAGCAGGCCGCCGGGAGCCACGTGGCGCCCCCACGCGGAGTAGTCGGCCTGGGCCTGCTCCTCCGTGTGCCCGCCGTCGAGGAAGAGCAGCGCTACCGGGGTCGACCACCACCGCCCCACCTGTTCGGACCGCCCGACGATCGCCGTCACCACGTCCTCGACCTGGGCCTGTTCCAGCGTCCGACGCAGGAACGGCAGCGTGTCGAGGCGGCCTGTGCGCGGATCGACCAGGGTCGTGTCGTGGTACTCCCAGCCGGCCTGGTTCTCCTCCGAGCCGCGGTGATGGTCCACGGTGACCACGGTGCCGCCCGCCGCCCGGGCGGCGGCGGCCAGGTAGAGGGTGGACTTGCNGCAGTAGGTNCCGACCTCGCAGATCAGCCCGCCGGCCGGGATCGCCGTGGCCGCCGTGTACAGCGCCAACCCCTCCTGCGGGGGCATGAAGCCCGTCGCCCCCTCGGCCACCTGCCGCAATGCCGCGTCCACCGCCGGCTCCCTTCTCTGGGTCGTCGTGCCGCCGGCCCGCTTCCGCCGGCTGGCGCGGGTACCGCCCGATCCGGCCGGTACTTGAACTTAGTGCCCCGGAGTCGCCGACCGCCGTCTTCGTGGGCCGGTCGCCGGCCGACCAGCGCGAGGGAGAAGAGATCGGACGCCGCCGACCAGCCGTGTCGCGCCGGCGCCGCGACCGGCAGGCGCAAAGTGTTTGCCCGCCCGCCCGCGATGAACTAACCTGCGTTCATGGGCATCTGAGTAGGCGTGTGAACGCCCCGGTGCACCCGCCGTCGCGGCGGGGTGGCCGAATTCTCTCCTCTTCCCCAGCCGACATGGGCGATGGCCTCGTGGCGCCGGACCTCCGGCCACGCTAGACGCCATAACGCCTGGTAGTCCTGCTGGTTCGTCCGCTCGCAGAACCTTCTCCTCGCGCGCCCACTGCCCATCAGTGCCGTTGTCGGCGACTGGTCGGCGTTTACCCGGCGATTCTCACGTCGTTTCTCGCGTGATTCCGGGAATGGGGTGTCCGTGGGGGTGGCGCCGCGAGATCGCCCTGCCCGAAAGGAGCACAGATGGCTGCTCGTTCCCGATCCCGAAAGCCGCACCCGCGCGACACCGCTCCCGCCGACCCCCGCCGGGCGGCCGGGGGAGCAGCGACCGCGCCCGAGGCCGACCCGGCCGTGTCCCCGCCCGTCGGCCCGGCCACCTCCCCGCTCGCCGACCTGGCCACGTCCCCGCTCACCGACCTGGCCGCACCGCTTGTCGGCGGCCCGGCCAGGTCGCCGATCCCCGACGCTGCTGGCGTACCGGCGCAGGATCGTCGTTCCCGGCGGGAGCGGCGAGGACACGGTGAGGACGGTGGGGGTCCCCGGTCCGGGCCGGGTGCGCCGCGGCTGCCCGGTGCGGCCGGGGCGACGGGCGCGGGCCGCAACCCGCGGCGCTTCGCCACCCGCCGGCAGGGCTGATCCGATCGGCGGGGTGATACCGCCGGCAGTCCGGCCCGGCCGCCACGACGGGCCGGCCGGGCGGGACTGATCCACCAGCCCGCCGACCGGTGTCGCGGCCGCCCTGGCGCCGGCAGCCACCGACGACGCGCTGGTCGCCGACGACGAGGTAGCCGCCGCCGACGGATCGCCGGCGGCTACTTGCCGAGGGTCCCGGCCACCTCGGTGCGGCGGGCGAAGATCTCCTCGGCCCGCTCCTCCATCTCCTTGAGCGCCTTCTTGCGTCCCCGGCTGGACAGCCGGTCGAGGTAGAGGCCGCCGTACAGATGATCGGTCTCGTGCTGCAGGCAGCGGGCGAAGTAGCCGGTGCCCTCCAACCGCAGGGGGGCACCGGTGGCGTCCTGGCCCCGGACGGCGGCGCGTTCGAGCCGGGCGACCTCCATGTAGGCGCCCGGCACGGACAGGCAGCCCTCCTCGCCCTTGACCAGCCGACGCTCGGCGGGATCGGACTCCTCCAGCTCCNGATTGGCGAGGTGCCCCACGTGCCGGACGCCGTCCTCGTCCGTGCAGTCGTAGACGAACAGCGCGGCGTCGACGTCGATCTGGTTCGCGGCGAGCCCGACCCCCTCGGCGCCGTACATCGTGGCGAACATGTCGTCGATGAGAGCGGCGAGTTCCGGGGTGCCGAACTCCGTGATCTTCCGGCAGGGCCGGTGCAGGACGGGCTCCCCGACGACCGTGATGCGCCGGATGGTGCCCCGCGCCACCTCGGGCGGGACCTCGGGATAGGCGTCGACCGGCTCCCCCAGGACCCGGACCCGCAGATCCCGCTTCTCGTTTGCCTCATTCGATCGCGCGGTACGCGAGGCCATGGCGGGCTTCTCCTTCCGTCCGACCGCCGGCGCGCCCGCGCGGGCGGCGGCACGGTGCCGGCCGGCCCACCCGCCGTCCGCCAGGCCGAACCGGGCCGCCGTCGATCCTCGACATGCTGTGCCTACGAGCTTGGCAGAACGCTCCCGTCGCCCGCGCGACGGATCGACGCTCCCCGGGCGAATATCGCACCGTCGGGCGGGTGGAGCGGTTCACGCGACGACGCCCGGCATGTCGGTGGCCGGCGGCGGGCCAGCAGCGTGGACCGGCGGGACCGCAGAGGGAGCGGCGGCGAGACCGTCAGCGGGACGGGCGGCGGCCGGTCCGACGGCTGCGGCCGAGTTGCTCCCACCAGACGGCGAACTCCTCCTCCGCGCGGCGCTGCCGCTCCTCCCGGCACTGACGGCACTGGGTGTCCTCGGCGGGACACTGCCCACAGGTGACGCACGTCGGCCCGGCGGTGCCACCCATCTCGCGGTGGNCCTCCTCGACCGTCCGCCGACAGAAACAGCTCACCGATCCGGACACACAGGTCACCCAGGGAGACAGTTGCCCGGCGCCGTGGTGCTCCGACCACACATGGCCACACAGGGAACACGGCTGCACGGGGGCATTCGAACACATGAACCACCGGAGCGCATCGGCCCGTGTGTGCCGACTCCGGTTATCCACAGGCTGGGCGACACGAGGGGCGGCCGGGTGAGCCCGCCGCCCGGGGCGCCGGCGCCGGCCCGCACAGCCGGCACCCCGGGCGGTCTCAGGCGGCAAGCAGCCCGGCGAGACGCGTCACGGCGGGCCGCGACTGCAGGTGCAGCCGTTCGAGGTCGAGACCCTCGTCGCCCAGGACGACGAGCAGCCTGGTCTCCCCGATCGCGTAGACGATGATGTGCCCGCCCTGACAACGGGTGATCACCTCGCGCAGCGGTCCCATCCCGGCCTCCTGGCCGGTGGAGCGGCCGAGCCCGAGGGCGGCGGCGGCCATGGCCGCGAGCACCTCGGATCGCACGCCGTCGGCGTCGGCGGCGACGAGCAGTCCGTCGGCGGAGGCGACGGCGCTGCTGGTGACGCCCGGAACCTGGTCCCGCAGGGCGTGGAGCTCGGCGAGTACCCCATCGGTGATCGTGCTGGTGCTCATCGATGCCTCATTTCTCCCGCACGGATGTCCGCGCGGGCCGACAGGTCTCACATCTCGGCGTCTGCCGACGCCGCCGGCGCTGTAGGAGGGGCGGCGCCGTCAGAGGGTCGGCGCCGTCAGAGGTCGAGGCCGCGGGCGATGGCGCGCAGGCTGTGCCGCGCGAGCGCGAGGTTCGCCCGGGGCCGGTCCAGGGCCAGGTAGAAGAACAGCGGGCTGCCGCCCCGGTGAAGCAGCCGGATCAGGTGGTACTGCCGATCGAGGGTGATGAGGATGTCCTCGATCCCCTCCTTGATCCCCAACGCGTCGAGGGTGCGGGCCTTGGCGCGCACGACGTCGGTGTTGCCGGCCGAGGCCGCCTCGAGATCGAGTGTCCGGCCGCCNCCGGCGGAACCGAGCATCATTCCNCTCTCGTAATCGACGAGCGAAGCACCGATCGCGCCGTCGATTGTCATCGCTTCCTTGAGCGCGGTCTCGATGTCCATGAGGTACCCTTCAACCCGTTGACACAGCATGACGAAATTACTCGGCAGGCCTTTTAGCATTCGCGTGCACGTCGGCGGGCATATCGTGTGGACGAGGTGAACGTACCCGTGCGCGAACGGATTGTCACNTCGAGGACCCACCATGCCGGATGAGACGAAGAACATACAAGGTCCCGTTTCTTCTACCGATGGCCCACCCCACAGGGAGGAGGCGGATACACGGCCGGTGGAGGAAACGCCGGCCCGCGTCGACCTCCTGCTGGATGCNCTTCGGCAGCAGGCCCGGGAGGAGTTCTCGGGCGCGGTCGTGGTGCTGGGCGAGGCGAACGGGAAGGTCGTCCTTCGGGAGGGNCTGCTCACGACCGCCACCACCTCGGCGGCACCCGGACTCGAATCGCTGCTGCTGCGGTCCGGGCGCATCTCCGACGAGGAGTGGACCGCGGTGTTCGCCGCGGCCGCGCCGAGCGGCCGGCTGCCGACGGCGCTGGTAGAACGCCGGCTGCTGGGCAGCGCGGGCGTCCAGGTGGTGACCCGGATGGCCACGATGGACGCCCTGTTCGCGCTGGCCCTGACCCAGATCGCGAGGGTGACCACGGAGCCCGCCGGCTCCGGTTTCCTACCTCCGCTGCTGCCCGTGGAGCCGGGAATCGAGGTCGAGCGGGCCATCCGGGAGACGAGCCGACGGCTGGCGAGTGCCTCTCGCTGGCGCGCCGACCTGGGCCTGGAACCCCAGGTCCGCCCACGGCTGGCCACGGCTTCGGCACGACACGGGACGGCGGGCGGAGCGCAGGCCGACCTGCTGGCCCGGATCGACGGGCGCCGGACGTGCCGGGACATCGCGTTCACGGTGGGCCGCGGCCTGTTCCCGGTCATGACGGACCTGGCGTCGCTCGCGGGTGATGGCCGGATCGTTCTTCCACCCCCGCAGGGGCGATCCCCGGTCAGGTCCGACGCTGGGCGCCCCGCCGCGTCCGGCCCGCCCGACTATGGCGACCGGGTGCGCACGGAAATCCCGCACCTCGCGGGCGGGGACGATTCTCAGGAACGCCAGAAAATGATGGCGGACACCGCCCTTCCCCGCCGTTCTCCTCCCCACCGCGACGGCGGCGGCCCGCCCGACCATGGTTTTCCTGCCCGCCGCCGGACACGCTGACCGCGGCAATCGCGTGCAGCACCGGTGAACAGGCCGACAGCGTCGGATGACCGGCGGAGCGTCCGACTGCGGCGAACCAGGTCCGGCGGACCCGCCCGGCATGGCGATTTCCGCTTCCCTTCCGCTTCGGGTTTTNCGTCACGGTTCGCGGTCCAAGGCAGCCCACGAGGCGACCCGCGCCGACGGTGTCCACAGGCCGCGCACCGAACTCATGCCACCCCGCTGGCCCTGTTTGCTCGGTCGAGTTGTCAGCACGCACACGTCTGGCCAGACGCAGGGTGGGAGCGCATCGCCTTCGCCGTTCGCCTGCGGAAAACCAGCAGGCGCCCGCGACGCCCGACACACTCGTAGCCGATACCAAATCACCTGAAGCATGTCGGTGTCCCNCACCCCGCTTCCAGCAGGGTGTCAAACAGGCGACTACAACCTGTTGCCCACGCGGCGAGTTCGGCGCATCTCTACCGTTTACATTGGCAGCCTCGACGAGAGCAGGAGCGCTCATGACGACCAACGGTCCCTACGGCGACGAGCACAACCAAGGCGCGGGACCGGCCTACGGCGGGCAGGGACCGGCCTACGGGCAAGGGCCGGCCTACGGCGGGCAGGGACCGGCCTACGGCGGGCAAGGGCCGGCCTACGGGCAGGGACCGGCTTACGGCCAGCCGCCCGGCTATCCCCCGTATCCCCAGGCACCCGGCTACGGGGCGGGACAACCCCAGGGCGCCGCACTTCCCGGACTGGGCGTACGGCTCGGCGCCCGCATCGTGGACAACCTGATCCTCACCGTCGTCAACGTCGCGACCTTCTTCATCCTCGGCTACGGGCTCGGCTGGACAGCCCTCACCGCCGTCCTGACGTACGCCTACTTCGTGGGCTTCGACGTCGCTCTCGGCGCGACGCCGGGCAAGAAGGCGTTGGGTCTGCGGGTCGTCGGTCCGGGCGGCGGGCGGCTCGGGCCCAACAATGCCGCGGTCCGCGAGCTGTTTCTCCTCTTCAACATCATCCCGATTCTCGGGCCACTCCTGCTCTTCGTGGCCTACATCGCGATCGGCGTCACGATCAGTTCGGACCCGCGGGACCAGGGCATCCACGACCGCCTCGCCGGCGGTACCCAGGTGCTGCGCGGGTAGCCGAGCGCGCCGGTCGGGCAGCGGCGTATCGACTGACGCCTCGCCGGGTNGACCCGGCGTACTGCGGCCGAAACGGGTGGGAAGCGCCGCTGCGGTCCCACCCGTTCCAGGCGACGGCGTTCCGCGGATCCGCTCGCCCCCATCCCACGACACCCCGACCAACGGAGCGAAGGGAAGGGATCATAAGAGGCTGCCACGCCACACCCGGGGGGTTCGGGGGGTCGTCCCCCCGGCCAGCATCACGGCAACGGGGAAGCCGCCTCAAGGGCGGCAACCACGAGGAATCAGCGCGTGGACCTAGGTGGACTTGAACCACCGGCCTCTTCCTTATCAGGGAAGCGCTCTAACCGACTGAGCTATAGGTCCCGGCAACGACTGCAACCATACAGGACGGCGGGGCCGGGGTGGCGGCCGCCGCCGTCCGTTGGCGCTACTGGTCGCTGAGGGTGAGTTCGATGCCGCCGATCATCTCGGCGCAGAGGTTGTAGAGCAGGGCGCCGAGGGTGGTCAGCGCGGTCATCAGGATGACGTTGATCGCGCCGATGAGCAGACTGATCTCCATCGCGCGGCNGAACGACAGCCAGCTCCTGACGTTGCTGGCGCTGCTGTCGGTCAGGGTGTCCGCGGCGTCGGTGACGCTGTTGAACACCCCGATCGAGTTGAGCACGAACCACAGCACGGCGACGGCGACGAGCAACACGACGAAGACGCACAGGGAGAACGCGAAGCTGAGCCGGGTCACGGTCAGTGGGTTGACCTTGGACAGCCGCAGCTTGGCACGCCGGCCGGCGCCGGGCGGGCGGGCGGATCCCGTGCCCGGACCGGGGCGACCGGGGCCGCGAGGGGCGCTGGCCCGGTCGGCCGGGACGGCCTCGAGCTGGTCGTCGAGGGCGCCGGGAGAGGTCGTGGTCATCGCGTGCGGCGGCGCTGCGGCGGTGGTGGTGCCCGCGGACGACGGCGCGGCTATCGGCCGCTCGTAGGCCGCGGTCGCGTTGGCGCCACGGCCCGCGGCGGGCGCGGCCGGCCGCACCGCGTCGGGGACGGGCACCCGTTCCGGCGCGGCACGGTTGCTCTCGGGCTTCGTGGTACCGCTCCTCGTCATGCTGGGCGGACGGACCAGGGAGATCGTGTCGGTCTCACCGGGTCGCTCGACCGGGTGTTCGGGGCGGGCACTGGGCAGGCCCGTCGTGCTTCGGCGGGCGCCGGGCGGCGTCGTACCGAGGGACTTCGCCGGCGACGATACGGCGGGCGAGCCGAGTTTGCGGGTAGCCGAGCCCGCATCGCCGCCGTGGGTCCCGGCGTTCCCGGTACGAGCCGACCCGGATGGGGGCACCGCCGCCCCTCCGATGCCGGCCGGGGCCCCGCCTGCCCCGTTGCGGGTCGGCGTCGCCCGCGATCGGCCGGACCGCTCGTCCGCCGCTGCCGCGGGCCGGGACGCCGGGGCGGAGACGGCGGGAAGCGAGGACGACGACGCAGACGACGCCGAGGACGACGACGGCACCGAGGACGACGACGGCGGGGACGACGCAGACGGCGACGATCCCGACGTGGCCGGCGGTGCCGACTTCGGCGGCACGGACCTGGCCGGCGGCGCGGACTTCGGCGGCGCGGACTTCGGCGGCGCGGACCTGGCCGGTGCCGCGGACGACCGCGCCGGTTCCGCAGCCGCCGCCCGGTCACCGCCCGCGATCCCGGACGTCTTGCCCCCCAGAGCGGTCGAGGACGACGAGGCGGACGATCCCGGCTTCGACGAGACGGGCGGGGAGGCAGGCGGCGAGGCGGACGGGGAGGACCCGGCCGCGCCGGCCCCCGAGGTGCTCTCACGGCCGTCCTCGCCGTGCTGGGACTGCCCCGCCCCGGACCGGCCGGAACGCTGGAAGAAGGGGTTGCCCGCCGACGGGTCCAGCGAGCCGGCGCCGCCGGAACGGGCCCCGCCCGAAGCCGCCGGGCGGTCGCCGCCGGGCGGGGGGGTGCCGGCGGCGCCGGCGGCCGCCGCGGCGGCGCCAGCTCCACCGCCGGAGGCGCCGGCGGTGGGCGTCTTCAGCGTCTCGCCGGCCGGCTCCCCGTCGCCGCCGTCACCGGGGCGGCGGGAACGGTCGCCGTCACGCGCTCCCCCCGGCCCGGCGGCCGGGGAGGNGCCGCGGTGGACCGCCGACCGGGCGGGCCGGTCTTCCTGACTGTCGCTCACGGTCTACTCCCGGTTCGCTCCTGGCGGCGTACGCGGGCCATGCGCACGCCGGATCCCCGCTTCGGCGTCACCGCGGCGCCGGGGGACGGCGCCGACGTCGAGGACCGCCATCGCCCCGGACCTGGACCGCTGCCGGCCCCGGGCTCAGCTCTCCTGGGCCCCGGGGTCGGTGGGGGCCTCGGTGTCCTCCGCATCAGCATTGCGCGCCACCCCGACCACCTGCACACCGGTCTCCAGATCGATGAGGCGGACCCCCATCGTCTGCCGCTGGGCACGGCGGACGTCCTTGGCGATGGTGCGCAGCACGCCCCCGTTGGAGGCGATCGCGTAGAGCTGGTCGTCCGGGTCGACGACGAGCGCGCCGACCAGACCGCCCCGGGTGGAGACGATCTTAGCGGTCAGCACACCCTTGCCGCCGCGGCCCTGCACCGGGTACTCGGCCAACGGGGTCCGCTTGGCGTAGCCGCCGGAGGTGGCCACCAGCAGGTCGGCGGTCGTGCCCGGCACGACGACGTCCATCGACAGCAGCTCGTCCTCGGCGTCGAAACGCATGCCGATCACGCCGGAGGTGGCCCGGCCCATCGGCCGTAGCTGCTCGTCGTCGGCGTGGAAGCGGATCGACTGGGCGTTGCGGCTGACCAGCAGCAGGTCGTCGCCGGGCGCGACCAGGCGGGCGGCGATCAGCTCGTCGTCGTCGCGCAGGTTGATCGCGACGAGGCCGCCGGCGCGGTTGGAGTCGAAGTCGCTCAGGGCGGTCTTCTTGCACAGCCCGCGCTTGGTGGCCAGGACGAGGTAGGGCGCGACCTCGTAGTCCTTCAGGGCGATGACCTCGGCGATCCGCTCGTCCTGGGAGAACGCGAGGATGTTCGCGACGTGCTGGCCCTTGGCGGAGCGGGCCTGCTCGGGCAGCTCGTGCGCCTTCGCCCGGTACACCCGGCCCTTGTTGGTGAAGAACAGCAGCCAGTGGTGCGTCGTCGTGACGAAGAAGTGCTCGACGATGTCGTCCTCGCGCAGGNCCGCGCCCTGCACACCCTTGCCGCCGCGGCGCTGGGAGCGGTAGAGGTCGGTCTTGGTCCGCTTGGCGTAGCCGCCGCGCGTGACGGTGACGACCACGTCCTCCTGGGCGATGAGGTCCTCGATGGACATGTCGCCCTCGAAGGGGACCAGGCGGGTCCGCCGCTCGTCGCCGAACTTCTCGACGACCTCGGCGAGCTCCTCGCCGATGATCTGCCGCTGCCGGACCGGGGAGGCGAGGATGGCCTCCAGTTCGGAGATCCGCGCCCGCAGCTCGGCGGCCTCGTCGATGATCCGCTGGCGTTCCAGGGCGGCGAGGCGACGCAGCTGCATGTCGAGGATGGCGGTCGCCTGGATCTCCGACAGCGTGAAGCGTTCCATCAGCTGGCCGCGGGCGGCGTCGGCGGACTCCGCGTTGCGGATGAGGCTGATGACCTCGTCGAGGTGGTCGAGCGCGATGAGCAGACCGTCGAGGACGTGCAGCCGCTCGCGGGCCTTGCGCAGCTGGTAGCGGGTGCGCCGGACGATGACGTCGACCTGGTGCTCGACGTAGTAGCGGATCATCTGGTCCAGGCGCAGCGTGCGCGGCACCCCGTCGACGATCGCCAGCATGTTGACGCCGAAGGTGTCCTGGAGCTGGGTGTGCTTGTACAGGTTGTTGAGCACGACCTTGGCGACGGCGTCGCGCTTGAGGTCGATGACGAGCCGCTNGCCGATGCGGGCCGAGGTCTCGTCGCGGACGTCCGAAATCCCGGTGACCTTGTTGTCGCGGACCAGCTCGGCGATCTTCTCGGCGAGGTTGTCCGGGTTGACCTGGTAGGGCAGCTCGGTGACGACGAGCTGGGTGCGGCCCTTGTTCTCCTCGACGTTGACCACGGCGCGCATCCGGATGCTGCCGCGGCCGGTCCGGTAGGCGTCCTCGATGNCGCTGCGCCCGACGATCAGGCCCGAGGTCGGGAAGTCCGGCCCCTTGATGATGCCGATCAGCGCCTCGAGCAGTTCCTCGTCGGTCGCCTCCGCGTGGTCGAGCGCCCACTGGACGCCGGTGGCGACCTCGCGCAGGTTGTGCGGCGGGATGTTCGTCNCCATGCCGACCGCGATGCCGCCGGCGCCGTTGACGAGCAGGTTCGGGAACCGGCTCGGCAGGACCAGCGGCTCCTGGGAGCGGCCGTCGTAGTTCGGCGCGAAGTCGACGGTCTCCTGGTCGATGTCGCGCAGCATCTCCATCGCCAGCGCCGCCATCCGCGCCTCGGTGTACCGCATGGCGGCGGGCGGGTCGTTGCCGGGCGAGCCGAAGTTGCCGTTACCGTCGACCAGCGGGTAGCGCAGCGACCAGGGCTGCGCGAGCCGGACGAGGGTGTCGTAGATGGCCGAGTCGCCGTGGGGATGGTAGTTACCCATGACGTCACCGACCACGCGCGAGCACTTGAAGTACCCGCGGTCAGGACGGTAACCACCGTCGTACATGGCGTAGAGGACCCGTCGGTGGACGGGCTTGAGCCCGTCCCGGACCTCCGGCAGCGCGCGGCCGACGATGACCGACATGGCGTAGTCGAGATAGGACCGCTGCATCTCGACTTCGATGCCGATGGGTTCTATGCGGTCGCCGGGGGGCGGCGGTAGGACGTCGACCACGGGGTCCTTCCAGGGCAGTGGGAGCAGTCGTCAGGTGGGACGGGTGTCCCGGCGGGTGGCCGGGACACCGGCGGGGCGCCAGCCACGATTCGCCCCGGGGTCGTCCCGGCCGGGCGGAGCGCAGCACCGCCGCGCGGGCCGGACCGCCGCGGCACCGCGCCACCGCGTCAGATGTCCAGGAAGCGCACGTCCTTGGCGTTGCGCTGGATGAAGCTGCGGCGCGCGTCGACATCCTCGCCCATGAGCACGGAGAACAGCTCGTCGGCGACGGCCGCGTCATCGAGGGTGACCTGGAGCAGGATGNGCTTGTCCGGGTCCATGGTGGTGTCCCACAGCTCGGTGGCGTTCATCTCGCCGAGGCCCTTGAACCGCTGGATGGCGTCCTTGGGCAGCTTGCGCCCGGCCTCCACCCCGCGCTGGACGAGCCCGTCGCGCTCGCGGTCGGAGTAGGCGTATTCCCAGTCCTCCCGACCCCACTTGATCTTGTAGAGCGGCGGCTGGGCGAGGAACACGTGGCCGGCCTCGACCAGCGGCCGCATGAACCGGAACAGCAGGGTCAGCAGCAGGGTCCGGATGTGCTGGCCGTCGACGTCGGCGTCCGCCATCAGCACGATCTTGTGATAGCGCAGCTTGGCGATGTCGAAGTCGTCGTGGATGCCGGTGCCCAGGGCCTGGATGAGCGCCTGGACCTCGGTGTTCTTCAGGACGCGGTCGATGNGCGCCTTCTCGACGTTGAGGATCTTTCCGCGCAGCGGCAGGATCGCCTGGAACTTCGAGNCCCGCCCGCCCTTGGCCGACCCGCCGGCGGAGTCGCCCTCGACGATGTACAGCTCACAGCGCTCGGGGTCGGTGTACTGNCAGTCGGCGAGCTTGCCGGGCAGGCCGGTGCCGCCGAGCAGGCCCTTGCGCCGGGTCAGGTCCCGGGCCTGGCGGGCCGCGATCCGGGCGCGCTGGGCGTCGAGCGACTTGCTGACGATGGCCCGCGCCTCGGTCCGGTTGACCTCGAACCAGTCCTTCAGCGCCGAGTAGCACATCTCCTGGACGAACTTCTTCGCCTCGGTGTTGCCGAGCTTCGTCTTCGTCTGGCCCTCGAACTGGGGCTGCGCGAGCTTCACCGAGATGATCGCGGTCAGGCCCTCGCGGATGTCGTCGCCCGACAGCCGCTCGTCACCGCTCTTCGCGCCCGCCTTCACCGGCTTGAGCAGGTTCTGGTCCTTGGCGTAGGCGTTGACGGCGCTGGTCAGCGCGGCGCGGAAGCCCTCCTCGTGGGTGCCGCCCTCGTGCGTGTTGATCGTGTTCGCGAAGGTGTAGACCGACTCGCTGTAGCCGGCGTTCCACTGCATCGCGAGCTCGGCCTCGATGCCGACGCCCTTGGACTCCAGCGAGATCACGCTGCGGTGGATCGCGTCCTTGGTGGCGTTGAGGTGGGCGACGAAGTCGACCAGACCGTTGGTGTACTTGTAGGTGACCTCGAGGCGTTCCTCGGGGCGCTCGTCGATCAGCGTGATCGACAGGCCCTTGTTGAGGAAGGCCATCTCCTGCAGGCNTCGGGAGAGGGTCTCGAACTTGTACTCGGTCGTCTCGAAGATCGTCGGGTCCGCCCAGAAGGTGACCGACGTGCCGGTCTTCTTCGTGGTGCCGGTCTTCACCAGGGGCGCCGCCGGGCGGGTCCCCACGTACGGCTGGAACCAGACGTGCCCATCGACCTGGATCTCCACGTCCAGCTTGGTGGACAGCGCGTTCACGACGCTGACGCCGACGCCGTGCAGACCGCCCGAGACCGCGTAGGATTTGCCGTCGAACTTCCCGCCCGCGTGCAGCGTCGTCAGCACGACCTCGACCGCGGGCCGCTTCTCGGTGGGATGCATGCCCACGGGGATGNCACGACCGTTGTCGACGACGCGGACCGCACCGTCGGCGAGCAGGCTCACCGTGATCGTGTCGCAGTAGCCGNCCAGCGCCTCGTCCACCGCGTTGTCGACCACCTCGTAGACGAGATGGTGCAGACCGCGCTCCCCGGTGGAGCCGATGTACATGCCCGGACGCTTGNGGACCGCGTCAAGACCTTCGAGAACCTTGATCGAACTTGCATCGTAGGCCACGCGGCGGGTCCCCTCGTTCTGGGCGGAAGTATCCACCAGTCTACCCGCCGACCCGTTATAGCGGACGCAGGGTGACCCCTGACGTCTGCGCAGCGCCCCGTACGGCGGGACGGTGAACCCCCCTACGGGACCGATGCCTCCCGGGGCCTTGGCGCGCCTTCACGACGGTCACCCGACGCGGCGATCAACCTTCACCCACATGATCGCCTCGTGTTGCCCGCCCGGCGACGCCCGGAGCTACCCCAACCGCCCGGGGCCGTCGCGATCGGTGAGCACCGGATCGCTCTCCCGGTCTGTCCGTCTCTTCCGGCGGGACACCCGGCGAGCCCGCGCAGGCCGGGCGCCCTCGTCGCCGGGCCGGCCCGCCATTGCCCGCCGCCATGACCGGTCACCATGGCCGGCCGCGTGACCGGCCGCGGTGGCCGGCCGCGTGACCGGCCGCGGTGGCCGGCCGCGTGACCGGCCGCGGTGGCCGGCCGCGTGACCGGCCGCGGTGGCCGGCCGCGTGACCGGGTGCCTGACTCAGCCGTAGGTGTCGCGCGGGCCGCGCCCGGCGGTGCGGATCGGCCCGTGCCGCCACGAGGGGGCCGTCGGGCCGCGCACGGTGATCCGCTGGACGACCTGCGGACCGAGTTCCCGGTGCAGGATGGCGAGGATCTGACGGGACAGCATCCGTAGCTGGGTGGCCCAGGCCGTCGACTCGGCCACGAGTTCGAGGTTGCCGTCGCGCAGCGAGACCGGAGTGCAGTGGTCGGCGATGTCCGGGCCGACGATGACGTCCCACCGGGCGAGCACGCCGGCGTCGTCGGCCTGTGCCTNCCAGCCGCGCGCGGCGAGCAGCCGACTGATTGCGGTGCCGAAGGAGACCGGGTCGCGCCACTCCCTGCCGGGGGCGGCGATGCCCGGCAACCGCGGGCGCTGGGGCACCTGGCCGTCGTCCGCGCCGGACCGGGGCCGCCGCCCGGCGCGGTCCGCCGCCGCGGGGCCGCCGCCGGGCCCGCCACCGGCGCCGGCTCCGCCGTCCGCACCGGGGCCACCGGCGGGGGAGCCGGACCAGGATCCGCCGGCGCGGGAGGACCCGCCGCGCCGGCCTCGAGCCCGCTCGCGGGCGTCCCGCTTGGCCTGGGCGAGGATCTCCCGGGCCAGGTCGGCGCCACGGCCGACGCCGGGCGCCGACGCCGACGCCGACGTCGGGGTCGGGGTCGGGTCGGGCTGATGGTCGTCGGGCTCAGGAGGCACGGAGCACCTCTCCCGCCGCGACGACGTAGCGGGTGCCGGTCAGCTCGGCCGGCACATCGGCCTCGACGGCGGCGGTGACCAGGACCTGCTCCGCGGGGGCGACGAGTTCGGCGAGCCGGGACCGGCGCTGGACGTCGAGCTCGGCGAAGACGTCGTCAAGGAGCAGGACGGGCTCGCGGTCGTCGGCCCGCAACAGCTCGAACGAGGCCAGCCGCAGGGCCAGGGCGAGCGACCAGGACTCGCCGTGACTGGCGTAGCCGCGCGCCGGCAGCCCGTCGACGGTCAGCAGCAGGTCGTCACGGTGCGGCCCGACCAGGGTCTGCCCGCGTTCGATCTCCCGCGGGCGGGCCGCCACCAGCTCGGCCCGGATCGCCTCCTCCCACCGCTCGCGGTCGGGGCGGACCGGGTCCGGCGCCGGCTGCGGCACGCTGGCCCGGTACTCGAACCCGACCGCGGCCTGCGCGCCGGCCACCGCGGCATAGGCCCCGGCCACCCCCGGACGCAGCGCCTCGACGAGGGCGAGGCGGGCGGTGAGCAGCTCGGCGCCGTAGCTGGCCAGGTAGCCGTCCCAGACGTCCAGGGTGCGCAGGTCACCCTTGCCGCCGGCCCGCCGGGCCGCCCCGGCCGTGCGCAGCAGGGTCGAGCGCTGCTTGAGCACCCGGTCGTAGTCGGCGAGCACCGCGGCCATCCGCGGGGTCCGGGCGACGAGCAGTTCGTCGAGGAACTGCCGGCGCCCCGCCGGGTCCCCCTTCACCAGGGCGAGGTCCTCCGGGGCGAACAGGACCGTGCACAGCAGCCCGAGAACGTCGCGGGGCCGGGGGACCGGCGCCCGGTTCAGCCGGGCCCGGTTCGCCCGCCCCGGCACGATCTCGAGCTCCACCAGGGCCGCCCGGTCGCCGCGCACGATCCTCGCCCGCACCACGGCGTGCGACGCGCCCTGGCGCACCAGGGGGGCATCCGCGGAGACCCGGTGGCTGGCCAGCGTCGCGACGTACCCGATCGCCTCGATCAGGTTCGTCTTCCCCTGGCCGTTGCGACCGACCAGCGTGACCACTCCTGGACCAAGGGTCAGGTCGAGGGACGGGTAGGACCGGAAGTCGACAAGGGACAGGTGGGTGAGGTGCACGTCACCCGTGGAGGCGGATCGGCATGAGCAGGTACCGGTAGTCGGGCACCTCGCCGTCGTCGTCGNCCTTGCCGGTGAGGATCGCCGGCTTGTTCGCGGCGACGGCCGGGTCCTCGGCACTGGCGAAGCCGATCCGCACGATGTCGGACTCCAGTGCGCCGAGCGCGTCGAGCAGGTAGGACGGGTTGAACGCCACCGAGAGCTCCGGGCCGTCGTAGGTCACCGGCAGCGTCTCCGTCGCCTGCGCCTCACCGCCGGTGCCGGCCTCCAGGACGAGGTGGTCCGGCGAGAACGACAACTGCACGGGGGCGGTCTTCGCCGCCACCAGGGCCACGCGCTTGACCGCCTCCTGCAACGGTGCGATCTCCAGCTGGGCGATCAGCGGGGAGCTGTCCGGAAGCAGCTTGCGGAAGGGCGGGAACTGGNCCTCGAGCAGCCGGGTGGTCGTCTGCCGGGTGGAACCCGCGAAGCCGGCGAGCGTCTCCCCGGACGGGCCCGTCCCCAGCGCGATCGAGACCTCCACCCCCGAGCCGGACAGCGACTTGGCGGTGTCCAGCAGCGTGCGGGCGGGGACGAGGGCCACCGTGACGGGGGCCGCCGCGTCCCCCTCGCCGGCGGAGTCGTCCGGACGCCACTTCAGCGAGCGCACGGCGAGCCGGTAGCGGTCGGTCGCGGCGAGGGTGAGGGTGTCGCCCTCGATCTCGATCCGGACGCCGGTGAGGACCGGGAGGGTGTCGTCGCGCCCGGCCGCGATCGCCACCTGCGCGACCGCGGCCGCGAAGGCAGATCCCTCGATGTGGCCGGTGACGGGGGGCATGGCCGGCAGTGCCGGGTAGTCGTCCACCGGCAGCATCGGCAGTGCGAACCGGGCGTTACCACAGGTGATCACGAGCCGGGTGCCGTCGATGCCGAGGTCCACCGGCGCGGCCGGCAGCGCCCGGGTGATCTCCGCGAGCAGCTTGCCGTTGACGAGGGCGCGGCCCTCCTCCGACACCGTCGCGTGCACTGTGCCCTGGGCGGCCACCTCGTAGTCGTAGGCGGCGACCTTGAGCATCGGCCCGGTCGCGTCGAGAAGGAGGCCCGACAGCACCTGCAACTGCGTGGTCGGCCGGCTCGGCAGCGTGCNGGCGGTCCAGGCGACCGCTTCGGTGAATTCGTCCCGTTCCACCCGGAACTTCATGGTTAGCCCTCCTTCGTCCCCTCCGGTGTTCGGAGTCAGCCCGTCGGGAACACCGATCAGCATCCCAGAGTGNCAGGCGGCCTCGGCGGGCGGTCGGCCCCACCACGAACGCTCACCCGGAGCCCACGAAGTGGCACAGATCGCGCTCGCTCAAGATCGCGAAAAGTTGTCCACACCCCCTAGTACTTCAAGCTTTTGATCTTCTTAGAAGAAATTGAAGTTCGTGGTGGTAGTAGGGGCTGTGGATGCTGGGGATAACCGCTGTTTTCGCAGGTCAGAGGCCTGAGGAGCCGGTGCAAAACCTGTGGGTGGAGCTGTGGGTTTCCGCAGTGGATATCCACATGCCGAGCANCTGTCCCCAGGGACCACTTTGTCCCTCCACAGGCCGTCCCCGAGTTATCCACAGGCTGTCCACGCCTTCCTCCACCGGTCCACCCCCAGGATGTCCACAAGGTTTTCCACAAGCTGTGGGCGGAACCACCCCGTGGGCTCGAGGCCGCCGGCCGGGTGTGCTACAGGACGCGTCGCCGTGTCGACCTCCGCGACGGCCGTCCACAGGCTGTGACAGCCGTCCCCCGGGATCCCCGACCGACCACCGGCCGGCCGACGCCCCTGCCACCCACCCCGACGCGGGAGTGCCGGAACCCGGCCCCGCCGCCCCGGGCCGACGCCTGTTGCGGTGCGTTCTGGACGGTTCGAGTCGCAGACCGGCGGAACGCATCGCAGTCCGGCCAGCCGGAGTCGACCCGGTCCCGCATCGGGGCGCGGCGAGCTACGTCATGGGCGCCACGGCCGTCTGGGTGCAGCGGTCGGTGNCCGCCCGTCCGCCTGCGGTCGGGGCTCGGGCCGGGGCCCGGGAGCCGGGAGCCGGGGCTTGAGTCGGGGCTCGGGAGTCGGGAGTCGGGCCGGGGCTCGGGGGTGCCCGAGTCAGGGCTGGCGGGCCTGGACCCGGATGCGGTTGGTCAGTTCGGTGACCTGGTTGTAGATCGCGCGCCGTTCGGCCATCAAGCCGCGGATCTTGCGGTCGGCGTGCATGACGGTCGTGTGGTCGCGGCCGCCGAAGTGCTGGCCGATCTTGGGGAGCGACAGGTCGGTCAGTTCGCGGCACAGGTACATGGCGATCTGCCGGGCCGTCACCAGTACCCGGCTGCGGGAGGTGCCGCACAGGTCGTCCATGGAGACGCCGAAGTACGCCGCGGTCGCGTTCATGATGGCGGCCGCGGTGATNTCCGGGTTCCCGGCGTCCGGGATCAGGTCGCGCAGCACGATCTCGGCGAGCGTGCGGTCGACGTGGGACTTGTTCAGGCTCGCGAACGCCGCGACCCGGATCAGCGCCCCCTCGAGCTCGCGGATGTTGCGCTCGATGTGCGTGGCGATGTACTCGAGCACGTCGGGCGGCACGGGCAGGCGCTCGGTGGCGGCCTTCTTCGACAGGATCGCGATGCGGGTCTCGAGGTCCGGCGGGGTGATGTCGGTCATCAGGCCCCACTCGAACCGGCTGCGCAGCCGGTCCTCCAGTGCAGAGAGCTGCTTGGGCGAGNGGTCGGAGCTGATGACGATCNGCTTCTCACCGTCGTGCAGGACGTTGAACGTGTGGAAGAACTCCTCCTGCGTCCGCTCCTTGTTCTCCAGGAACTGGATGTCGTCCACGAGCAGGACGTCGATGTCCCGGTAGCGACGCTGGAAGGCCTGCTGACGGTCGTCCCGGATCGAGTTGATGAAGTCGTTGGTGAACTCCTCCGAGCTCACGTACTTCACCCGGGTGTTCGGGTACAGCTTCAGCGCGTAGTGGCCGATCGCATGCAGCAGGTGGGTCTTNCCGAGCCCGGAGTCCCCGTAGATGAACAACGGGTTGTACGCCTTCGCCGGTGCCTCGGCGACCGCCACCGCGGCGGCGTGGGGAAACCGGTTGCTGTCTCCGATGACGAAGGTCTCGAAGACGTAGCGCGGGTTCAGCCGGGCCTGCGCCGGCTCGGTCTCCAGCGGCGCGGCGTCGCGGCCGAGCCCCGCCCCCACCCGCATCGGCGGGGTGCTCTCGGCGGAGTCGGGGAAGGGCAGCTCGCCGTTCACCGGCGCGCCGGCCTCGCCCGCCCGCCGGCCGGTGTCCGCCGCCGCGCCGCCCGACCCACGTCCTCGGGAACCGCCCGCGTCCCGCGGCGCGCCGCCGTCGCCCTCCCCCGGCCGGACGATCCTGATCGGACCGCTCATCGGCTCCGGGTCGGGCAGGTGCTCGACGGTGACCGCGACCCGGATCTCCCGTCCATACGCTGTGGACAACGCTGTGGACAGGAACGGCCGCAGCCGCGAGTCGAGAAGCTCCTTGGTGAACTCGTTCGGGGCGGCGAGCAGGGCCGTGTCCTGCACAAGGCCGAGCGGACGGGTCAGCCGCAGCCATGCACGCTGCTGCGCGGACAGCGTGCCGTCGGCGACCCCGGCGACGGCCTGGCTCCAGACCGCGGCCAGGTCCGGGTCACCCGCGGGTTCCTCCCCGAAAGGTAGACCGGCGACGGAGTCGGCGCGGGGGTTGGACACGGGGGCTCCTCGGGCAGTTCGGTACGGTTTGCGGGCGGTGCTGGCCCCATGGGTGGGGGTACGTCGCGGATGTTGATGTGGTCCCGGTCCGGCCGCGACCGGGACGCCTCGTCCCGATGGTTCTCCACATCGTCGTCCACAACCTGTGCATGGACACGGCAGGGCCTCCGGCGTGGCGGAACCGGCTCACCCCCGGTACGGCGCCCTACCGCGGGCCGTCGTCCGGATCTGCCTCGTCCCCCGCCGATCGCCCTCTCCACAGGCGTTTTCCACAGGCCAGAGTGCACCCGGCCGGCGGCGCCCCCCGGACGCGGGTCTGCCCGGCACCGTCCGGCACCCGCGTGCGCGGGATGTCGTCCAAGGATCGTAAGGCGCCGCCCGCACCGCCGTGCCGGGGCCGGACGGGAATGTCCGGCCCCGGCACGGCGGGCGGGGCCGGCCGGGTCGGCGGACCCGGCCGTGTGGCATTTGCTTACCAGCAGTCATCGCGGTGTCCGGCCCCGGCTTGCCGTGGGTCGCGGTCGGTCCCACGGTGGCTTCGGGTGGACGATGGCGGCCTGCGGTTGCGTCTGGACCGAGTCGGTCGCCCAGGTTGGGTCGCGGTCGGGGAGGGGCCGCGGGACGGGCCGGGCTCGCCGATGACGGCGGGCGGGGTGCGGTCGCCGGGTCGTCCGCGGCACCGGCATGTGTACGCTAGGTCGAACCGCGGTGTTAGACCGCTTCGTTTGTCGTGGGATGCGCTTGCGCGGGCCGTGTGGGGCCCACCCCTCGGCGGCGGAGATCACCGCCCGCGTCCATCTTGCAGACGGAGTCTTCACGTGAGTAAGCGCACCTTCCAGCCGAACAACCGCCGGCGGGCCCGCACGCACGGGTTCCGGCTGCGCATGCGGACCCGCGCTGGTCGTTCCATCGTCTCTGCCCGCCGTCGCAAGGGCCGCAGCGAGCTCTCCGCCTGACGGCGGGTTCCTGCTGTACCCCGGCTGACATGCTTCCCGAGGTCTCCCGCGTGCGGACCCGGGGCGAGCATGCCCACGTGGGGACCGCGGGCCGGNGGACCAGGTCCGGTCCACTGGTTGTCCACAGCGTGTGGACAACCAGTGGGGAGCCCCCACGCGCGGGTTTCGTCGTCGGACGCCGGGTCGGCAAGGCCGTGGTGCGCAACCGGGTGCGTCGCCGCCTGCGAGAGCAGGTGCGGGCCCGGTTGGACCGGCTGCCCCCGGGAACGATGGTCGTCGTCCGCGCCCTGCCGGAGGCGGCCTCGGCCAGCTCCGAGCGGCTCGGTCAGGCCCTGGACGACGCGATTGCGCGGGCCCTGCGTGCCCGCCCGGCCGCGGATGGTCGGGGTTCGGACGGTCGGGGCGACGGCGCGCGTGCGCAGCCGGCCCGACCGGCGCGGCTCGTGGTGGGAAGCGGCCGATGACCGTCGGGATGTTCCTGCTCGTGGCGCTGGCCGTGGCCCTTGTCCTTGATCTTGTGCTGGCCTCCGGGCTGGCCCGCAGGCGCCTGCCGACCGTGGCCCGCACCGCCGACGGGGCGGTCCGAGGGCCGCTGGCCTGGGTGTTCGCCGGGCTCGTGCGGCTCTATCGGGCCGGCTGGTCGGGCCGCAACGCCGGCATGTGCCGGTTCGAGCCGTCGTGCAGCGCCTACGCGCTGACGGCGGTTCGCCGCCATGGCGGCATGCGCGGTGGGGCGTTGGCCGTCGGCCGGCTGCTGCGCTGCCAGCCGCTCTCGGCCGGCGGGTACGACCCGGTCCCCGGCGAGCCCACCGACCGGCATGTGCCCTCCGATCGGCCTGCGCCCACCGGCAGGCCGCCGGGTATCGGGACGGATCCCGGAACGACCGCCGATCCGGGAACCAGCGCGGGGCCGGGAGTCGTTCGCAAACCCAGAGGGGTGACGACCGTCTCCGGGCGTGGTAACCGCGCGGTCGCGCCCGGATCACCGGTGCGGTCGCGCCGGCCCACAGGCATGGCTTTCCGTCTCCGGCCGAGGGGACGCGGGCCGAGATCGTCGGTTCCGGTCGCGGACCGTGGGCGTGAGGAGTCCGAACGTTGTTGAATCCCCTTTACCATCTCGCGGCGAACGCGATCGTCTTCTTCCACAAGGGGTTCGCGCCGATCTTCGGCGCCGACAGCTTCTTCGCCTGGGCCTTCTCGGTCGTCCTGCTCGTCATCGCGGTGCGTGTCCTGATCTTCCCGCTGTTCGTCAAGCAGGTGAAGTCGCAGCGGACGATGCAGATGATGCAGCCTCGGATCAAGGAGATCCGGGAGAAGTACGGNCACGACAAGCCCCGCATGCAGCAAGAGATCATGGCGCTGCAGAAGGAGCACGGCAACCCGCTTCTCGGCTGCCTGCCGATTCTGCTCCAGATCCCGTTGTTCATCTCGCTGTTCCACGTGTTCACCCACCTGGCCCCGATGAACGAGGGCCCGAACGGCGCCCTTGTCTGGCGGCCCCGGGTGGGGCTGTCCGCGGACCAGGTCGAGCAGATCGCCTCGGCCAAGGTCTTCGGGATCTCGCTCGCCAGCGAGTTCGGTTCCGACAGCGACTTCGTGCACTTCCTCGGGGTGAACAGCACCCACGTCAAGATCCTCGCGGTCGTGCTGATCGTGCTGATGNGTCTGACCACCTTCATGACCCAGCGGCAGATCATGNCTCGTACCGGGNCGGTGGATCCGCAGCAGGCGATCGTCCAGAAGGTTCTGCTCTACGNCTCCCCGCTGATGCTCGCGATCTTCGGTTTCCGGTTCCCGATCGCGGTGCTGCTCTACTGGCTGACGACCAACCTGTGGAGCATGGGCCAGCAGTTCTTCGTGATCAAGAGGATGCCGCCGGTCCGCCCACTCGCCGCCGGTGGCCGGCTCCCCGGTGCTCGCACCGGCGCCGATGCAGCGCCCACTCCGGCGCGTCCGGCGCCCGGCGTGCGTGCCGGTGCCAAGTCCAGGAACCGCGCGCGGCCGGCGGCTGCGGGCGGCCCGAGCCTGGCCAAGAGCGGCGACTCCGGCGCGGGGGCGATGGCCGCGACGGGCGGCGGTTCGACCGCGGCGAAGGGTGCCGGGGTCAAGGGCGGTGCGGCGAAGGCAGGGCGAGGCTCGTCGTCGGCCCCGCCCGGGACCCGGTCCCGCAGCGGCGCGTCGGCTGCGGCAAAGCCCTCGCAGCCGCCTGCCGCCCCGCCGGTCGCGGGCGCGGCCGGGGGAGCCGATGACGTCCCCGCAGCGGCGCGTTCCACGGCCGCGGGGGGGAAGACTGCGGGAGGGAAGGCCTCGTCGGGCGGCCGTAAGAGCTCACCGGGCAAGGCCGCCGCAGCGGCCGGCAGCGGTGCGGAACCCGCGGCCGTGCCCGCGGCGGGCGACGGCGCGGCGACCCGCCCCGTCCCGGCTCCCGCCGGCGTCCGCCGCCAGGTCGGTGGTTCCCGTCCCGCCAAGCGGCGAGGCAAGGGCAAGCGGCCCGGCGGGCGGCGTTGACCCGGGGAGCCCTTCCCCGGCCGGCGGGCGAACTCGCCGGTCCCCCTGATTTCGTCACGATGCGGGGGCATCCCGTAATCTCTGCTCCGCCGCCCCCTGTTCCCCTGGAGAAGCGCTGATGACCGGTTCGGCACCTGACCTGGCTGTGGATGGAGCTGGAGTCTCCGAAGAGCAAGGCTCCCCGGAGGAGGCCGGGCTCAGCCCGCAGGAGCGGCGACTCGTCGACCTCGAACAGGAGGGGGAGATCGCCGCCGACTACATCGAGGGCCTGCTCGACATCGTCGACATGGACGGCGACCTCGATCTCGACGTCGAGGGTGGTCGGGCTGTCGTCGCGGTGGTCGGCGAGAGGCTCGACAAGCTGATCGGGACCGGCGGTGAGACCCTCGAGGCGCTGCAGGAACTCACCAGGCTCGCCGTCCTGCAGAAGACCGGGAACCGTAGCCGCCTCATGCTCGACGTCGGCGGTCACCGAGCGCGGCGTCGGGTCGAACTCCGTAAGATCGCGACGGCGGCGGCGGAGCGCGCGATCGAACGGGGCAAGCCCGAGACGCTCGCCCCGATGACCCCGTTCGAGCGCAAGGTCGTCCACGACGCCATCGCCGAGATCGACGGCGTCCACAGTGAGTCCGAGGGCGAGGAGCCGAGCCGGCGGGTCGTCATCCTGCTCGGCTGACCCGGCCCCTGGCTGCCCCGGCCCCCGCTCGACCGGCACTCGGCCGCCCGGCATGGGGACGACCGGCGCGCGGGCGTCTCATGCGGAGTGTTGCGCGCGGACCTCGCCGGGCGGGCACAACGACCTCCCCCGCGATGGGGGTCGGTGTCGGGCGCTAGATTCGGGCTGGAGGTGCGGCGGTAGGCGCCGCTGCTGATCGGGGGATGCCGTGCCGCCTGCGGGCCGTCGTCGGCCTGGGCGGTCCACGGTGGTGGCGGCCGGCGCGGTCGCGCTCGGCCTGGCCGGCGTCCTGGGCCTGTTGCACGCCTACCTGACCAGGCCACTCTGGTACGACGAGATCTGGCGGGCGCACTTCGTCAGCGAGCCGCTGGCGTCGTTCTGGTCGGAGCTGACGGTCGCCNACACCCCGTCCGCGCTCGGCTGGCTCGGGATCACCCGGCTCGCGGGCGAGGCGTTCGGTTGGCACTCGTGGTCGCTGCGGCTGCCCGGCTTCGTCGCGCTGCCCCTGCTCGGGGCCGCGATCGTCGTGCTCACCCGCAGGTTCGCCGGGACGACCTCGGCGGTGTTCGCCGCCGGCTGGCTGTGCCTGAACACGACGTTTCTGGACCTCGCCACCCAGCTCAAACCGTACACGGTCGAGGCGCTCGCCGCGGTGTGCATCGTCGTCGTCTGGACCTCGGACCCGCGCGAGCCGCCCGACGAGGTCCCGGCCGCCGGGGCCGCGCGAGGGCCCGACCGTGGCCGCCTGGTCCGGCGGACGGCGGCGGGGGTGCTGGCGCTCGTCGCCGTGCCTGGGATCTTCGTGGTGCTCCCGCTGGTTGCGGTCGACGTGTGGCGGGGCCCGGCGCGGCGGTGGCGGCTGGTCGAGTGCCTGCCCGCGCTCGCCCTCAGCACCGTGCACACCGTCGGGTTCGTCGCCCACCAGTCCAGTCAGCGCAATGGCGACTACTGGGATCGCCAGTTCCTCGCCGGCCGCGGGCCGTGGGCGGCACTGCGGTTCGTCGCCGATCAGGTCCGTGCCACCGTCACCGGCTCGCCGCCGGGAATCGACCGCTTCGACCCGAGCCTCGTCCACGGCACGGTGCCCGCCGGGCCGTTCGGTTCCGCACCGGCCGTCCTGATCGCGGTCGCGGTCGTCGTGGCGGGCGGAACCGGCGTCGTGGCGCTCGCCCGTCACCGGCAGGGCCGGACTCTGCTCGCCGCGCTCGGCGGCGCGGAGCTGATGATGCTCGGCGCGAGCGCCGCTCGGTACTGGCCGTTCGGACCGACCCGGACCAACCTGTACGTGGTGCCACTGCTCGTTGTTGTGGTGGTGGTGGGTGCCGAGCGGGTGATTCGGTCCCTCCTGTCGGCGGTGCGAGGCCATCTGCCCCGCGGCGGGCCCCAGCGGGCCGCTGGGCGCTCGAAGGGTAGTCCCCCAACCCTCACCCTGCCGGGATCCGTGGCCGAGCGCTCACATTCCGTCTTCTCGCCGAGGGTGGTGACGGAAGGCGACGGTACGCTTGCACTCTCCGGGACGCTGGTCCCGACTCCCCCGGCCTCTCCCGCCTCTCCGGCTTCTCCTGTGTCCCCGGCTTCTCCGCCGCCTTCACCCCCGGTCGGCGCCACGCCGGTGCCTGGACTCGCGGTCTCGCGAGTCGNCCTCGCCCGGGCCGCGGTAGCGCTCCCCCTCGCGGCGGTCGTCGCGATCACCGGCTGCGGGGTGCTGCTCATGCAGACGTCGGTGTCGGGCAGCCGTCCACTCTGGGAACACCGGGACCGCCTGCGCGGCCTGGACCTGATGGTCGACGCGGCCATCGTCACCCGACGGGTGGCCCGGCCCGGTGACGTCGTCGCGGTCGGCGGCAGACTGGCCCGTCCGGGTTGGCTCTACGCGATGGAGGCCAGCGACGACGGGCCGCGCGAGCCCAGCGATCTCCAGCCCGGCCCCGCAGGGGATGGCCGCCCGCGGCGAAGCGGCGCCGGCGGCACGGCCGACTCCGCCGCCGGCGAGAGGTCTGCCGGCGAGAGGTCTGCCGGCGAGAGGTCTGCCGGCGAGAGTCCCGCGACTGAGACGTCCGCCGGCGAGGTGTCCGCGGACGGGGTGTCCGCGGGTGGAGGGTCCGCCGGTGGCGCCCGGGTGGCGATACCCGCGCCGCGCCGCGCCGTCCTCGTCGGCCGTTCGGGGGCCGACGGGGTGAGCGTCGTCGATGGCCACCGGCCCGCGGGACGTGCGGCGGATGCCCGGGCGGCCGGAAGCGGCGGGGCAGGTACGCCCGCCCGGATCCCCCGACGGGACACCGTCTTCTTCGGCGGCGCCGCGCCCGCGCTGCTGCGCCAGCTTGCGCAGCGCCCCGTTCCGCCCGGGCACCTGCTCGTCTTCGTCTTCGACATCGAGCGGACGGGCCTGGCTGGTCAGCTCGCGCCGTTGCACCGGGCCGGCTGGTGCGCGACCGAGGACTGGACCTTNCGGCTGACCGGCGTGCTGACCCGCTATGACCGTTNCTCCGCAGGCACCCCGCCGCCCCGGCGGGTCATCGTCGCCTACCACTGACCCGGCCTCCGCCGGTGACCCCGACCATCGGTGTCGGGGCTCGGCGTCCGACGTCACGCCCGAGCGGCGCTACGTCGGTGACCTCGGCCCGCGGTGACCTCGGCCCGCGGTGGCCCCGGGCTCGCAGCGGCGGCTGATGCGGGCCGACGGGACCCGACGGCACCGCGGCGTATGCCCCGCCCGGTGCAGCGGGGATGCTTGTCGGGTGCGCGATCCTCTGCTGCTGTCGTCCTGCCTCTCCCGACCCGCGGTCCCCGGCGGCGGTCCACCCGGCCGGCTGCCTCGGCCGGGGTCCGGCCGGCCCCGCCCACCCGGCGCCGGCACCGCCGCCACTGTCGGTGGTGGCTCAGACGGCGACGGTGGTGCCGACGGCGGGGATGGTGCCGACGGCGGGGATGGCACCACCGGACTGGCCCGGGTGGGTGTGCGATGACCGACTCGGACCCCTCGCGTCCGGTGCGTCCCGTGGGTCCCCCGCCAGCGGCACCGGCGGCCGCGGCCGAGCTGTTCGGCCCGCGTCTCGCGGCGGCGGAGCGTTTCACCGAGCTGCTGGCGACCGCGGGAGTGGAACGCGGGCTGATCGGTCCGCGGGAGACCGACCGGCTGTGGGAGCGGCATGTGATCAACTGTGGGGTTCTCGCCGAGGTCGTTCCCGAGGGTGCCGACGCCGTTGACGTGGGCAGCGGCGCCGGTCTGCCGGGAATTCCCCTCGCGCTGGCCCGCCCGGACGTGCGGGTCGTGCTGCTCGAACCGATGGAACGACGCTGCCGCTTTCTGCAGGAGGTTGTGGCTGCCGTGGGTCTGGAGGAGCAGGTTTCCGTCCTGCGTGGCCGCGCGCCGGATGCCGGAATCGGCCCGGAGGGTCGTAGATTCGGGGTTGCCGTCGCACGCGCGGTCGCCCCGCTCGAGCGGCTGGGCGCAATCCTCCTTCCGATGCTGCAACCGGGTGGTGTCATGCTGGCGATGCGCGGTTCGCGGATCCTGGAGGAGTTGCNGGACGCGCGCGGCAGTCTCNGAACCCAGGGGTGGCATCCCGTGGATGTCGTGGTGTGTGGAGAGGGACGGGTGGACGAACCCACTCGCGTCCTCCGAGCCGTGCGGTCATCCCAGCTCTCCCGGGCCGAAGGCAGGAAAGGGCGCGGCGACGGTGAGCGGCACGATGGCAGACAGGTCAGACGAACGGCGCGGGACTCACGACGATCACGGGAGGTCGATCGTGACCAGCCGACGCGTGGGCAGTCTCGTTCCACGTGAAACAGCGTCGACGGGCCGAGGCGGATCCGTGGGCGGGGGATATCGGGGTCACGACTCCGTCATTCCCCCGCTGGACCCGCTCGACCGGTCGACCCCGATCGGAGCGGCGGCGGCAGCAGCAGTGGAAGCCTTGGCGGCAGAACGACGACAACCATTCCCCCGTCCCACTCGGCGGCGCATCATCTCGGTGGCCAACCAGAAGGGCGGCGTGGGCAAGACGACGACGACGGTCAACCTGGNCGCGGCCCTGGCGTCGCACGGCATCCGTGTCCTGGTGATCGATCTCGATCCGCAGGGAAACGCGTCGACGGCGCTCGGCATCGACCACCACTCCGGCGTCCCCTCCATCTACGAGGTGCTGCTCGGGGACCGTCCGCTTGACGAGGTCATCGTGGCCTCGGCCGAGGCACCCGCGCTGTTCTGTGCCCCGGCGACGATCGACCTGGCCGGTGCCGAGATCGAGCTCGTCTCGCTCGTGGCGCGGGAGAACCGCCTGCACCGGGCCATCCAGAGCATGCAGCGTGAGGTCGACTACGTCCTCATCGACTGTCCTCCGTCGCTGGGCCTGTTGACCGTCAACGCGCTGGTGGCGGCGCGGGAGCTGCTCATCCCGATCCAGTGCGAGTACTACGCGCTGGAGGGACTCGGCATGCTGTTGCGCAACGTGGAGNTCGTCCAGGCCCACCTCAACCAGGACCTGCGCCTGTCGACGATTCTGTTGACCATGTATGACTCGCGCACCAGGCTGGCCGATCAGGTCGTGCACGAGGTCAAGGAGCACTTCGGGGACCGGGTGCTGGGCACGACGATCCCCCGTAACGTCCGGCTCGCGGAGGCCCCGAGCTACGGGCAGTCGGCGCTGACCTACGACCCGACCTCCCGCGGCTCCCTGTCCTACCTGGCCGCGGCCCGTGAGCTCGCCGAGCGGGGCTTCGAGCCGAACGGTGCGGTCAGGTGAGCGCGCGCCGCAGCGGACTGGGGCGCGGGCTCGGGGCGCTCATCCCCGTCGCCCCCCCGCCCGCGGACGGGCCCGACGCCGTTCGCCTCGCGGCCGACGGAGGCCGTCCCGACGGCGGGGGCGGGCCCCTCGGCGCCTTCGGCCTGCGGGGTGGGGACAGCACCGGTCCGCTGCCCGTCCACGGCGCCACCTTCCGCGAGCTGGAGGTCGGGTGGATCGTCCCGAACCCGCGCCAGCCTCGGACGCACTTCGACGAGGACGCGCTGGAGGAACTCGCGGCGAGCCTGCGCGAGGTCGGCCTGCTTCAGCCGGTCGTGGTCCGGCAGGTGGCGCGGGAGCAGTACGAGCTCGTGATGGGAGAGCGGCGCTGGCGGGCGTCCCAGCTCGCCGAGCTGACCCGCATCCCCGCGATCGTGCGGGAGACCGCCGACGACGCCATGCTGCGCGATGCCCTGCTGGAGAACCTGCACCGCCAGCAGCTCAACCCGCTGGAGGAGGCGGCGGCGTACGAACAGCTCCTCAAGGACTTCGGGGCGACCCACGAGGAGCTCGCCGGCCGGCTCGGCCGGTCCCGCTCGCACGTCACCAACACCATCCGCCTGCTCGGCCTGTCGCCGGCGGTGCAGCGGCGCGTCGCGGCCGGCGTGCTCTCGGCGGGGCATGCGCGGGCGCTGCTCTCGCTGCGGGATCCCGAGGCCCAGGACCGGCTCGCCACCCGCATCGTCGCGGAGGGGCTGTCCGTCCGGGCCGTCGAGGAGATCGTCGCGCTGGACGAGGACACGCCGCGCAAGCGCGCTCCGCGCGGCCCACGCTCGACCCCACCCACCCTGTCGCGACTCGCCGACCAGCTTTCGGACCGCTTCGAGACGCGGGTGAAGGTCGACATGGGTCGCACCAAGGGAAAGATCACGGTTGAGTTCGGCTCGCTTGAGGACCTGGAGCGGATCGTCGCGGTGATGTCCCCCGCGACCGCGTCGGACGCCNCTTCGCCGCGTTAGTCGTCCCGGCCGCGTCGCCGTCGTCGCGTCCTCGCCACGACGGCGGGCCCATGACGCCCGCGCCTGCCTACGAACCGGTCCGAGGCGCGGCCTGGTCGGGCGCGGCTGGGCCGGCCGACCCGACGGGAACGCGTCGTCGCGGTGCCGTTCGACGCCGCGGTACCGGCGGTGGCGGTGGCGGCGAACCGGGTTTGATCCCGCTATGTCGCCCGACGGGGGACGCGCGGGAAGCGCGAGGACCGCCGGTTCCTGGAGAATCGCGCTGACGGCCCGGCGGGAGGATACGCGGGAAGTGGCGAGGACCGCCGGTACGGGACGCGGGGGCGCGGCGTCCCGGCGGCGGTCAGGCGGGGTTGCCGGCTTGGCCGACCTTGCGGAGCACGCCCTCCGGCGTCATCGAACCGAGCAGNCGTTCCAGCGCGACCTCGACGTCCTCGCGCCAGCTCACCGTGTTCTTCACCTCGAGACGCAACCGAGGCCACCGGTGATGGGGACGGACCGTCTTGAATCCGACGGCCAGCAGGTAGTCGGCCGGCACCACGCACCGGGTGCCCGAGTCCTGCAGGTCACCGAACGCCTCCNCCGCCTTGANCCCCCGCCGCAGGATCTCCTTGGTGACGGACTGGATGAGGATGCGTCCAAGGCCCTGGCCGGCGAACTCCTCCACGATGAGCGCCGTCATCAGCAGGACCGCGTCCGGTGACACTGGGCTGGTGGGGAAGGCGACCGAGCGCGGCACGTACGCGGGCGGNGCGAACATGACGAAGCCGGCCGGGACGTCATCGATATAGACGATTTTCCCGCAGCTTCCCCATTCGAGAAGCGNCGCGGAAACCCAGGCCTCCTTCTCCAGGTCGGTGGCTCCGGTCTCCTCCGCGCGACTGCGCGCGACCGGATCGAGCTCCCAGAACACGCAGCGGCGGCAGGGCAGCGGCATGTCGTCGATGTTGTCCAAGGTGATGTTCGCGATGCGACGGCTCATCGAAAGGGCACTCCCGCGGTCGGCCACCGGGCCGCCGTCCGCAGCGGTTGCGGGGACGGCGGCCGTGTTGGCCTCAGCCTAGGCCGACCGGCGCGGATCAACCCTCGACGCACCGCTTCCGTTTCACGTGAAACCCCTCTCGCACCCGGAGTGTGTCCGGAGCCGGGTGGCGGCGGGCCGGNGGGCCGGCGCTTCTCCATCCCCGTCGACGAGGGGCCGGCGGACCCGTCAGGCGCGACCGGCAAGCCGGGGGACGTGGAGCTGGCCCGTCGGGGCGTCCAGCTCCGGCGGGAGGAACAGCCGCTGCGTCGCCGCGAGAACCGCCTCGGCGACCGCGGCCCGGAAATCGGTCGAACCGAGCGCGCGGGCGTCGTGATCGTTGGTCAGGTAGCCGAGGTCGAGCCGGACCGTCGGCATCCGGGTGCGGCGGAGCAGATCCCAGACCTTCGGATGGGTGCGGCAGTCCAGCATGTCGGTACGGGAGACGATCTCGCGCTGGACGAGCTGGGCGAAGCGCTCACCGACGGCCGAGGATCCGCGGGCGTTTCCGTAGTAGTAGGCCGATACCCCCTGCGCGTGGCGGGAGGTGCTGCCTTCCGCGTGCAGGGAGATCAGGAGGTCGGCTTCCAGCTCGTTCGCGCGGGCGGCGCGTTCCTCCTCGCTCGGCGACTCGTCCGGGCCGTGGATGAGGTGGGACTCCAGGCCCGAGTCGAGCAGGCGGGTGGTGAGCCGGGCGGCGAGATCGGCCATCAGGTCCCGCTCGCACAGGCCGCCGCTGACGATGCCGAGGTCGTCGCCACCGTGCCCGGGATCGAGGGCGACAACCACCCCCAGCAGTGAGGTGCCGCGGGCGAGCAGGCGGACGGATTCGCGCAGCACATCGGGACGACCACCGGTCACGGTGCGGCGCAGCCGCTTGAGCTCACGCAGCGTCCGCGGGCCGCAGCGGCCGTCCGGATCCAGGCCGCGGTTGCGCTGGAAGTCGCGCACCGCGCTCTCGGTGCGGGGGCCGAAGATGCCGTCGGTCCGGCCGATGTCGAAGCCCATGTTGAACAGGCGCTCCTGCAGCGCGGCCACGTCGTCGCCGACGAAGGGGTGCGCGGCGCTGAAATAGAGCAACCTGTCGCCGAGATTGTGCCGGNCCTCCTCGAGCGCCCGCGCCGTATTCGGACCGAGTATCCCGTCGACGGACAGCCCACGACTCTGCTGGAAGGCCCGCAGCGCATTGTCGAGGTCGCGATCGAACCGGTCGGGGGGAGCGGGCGCCGCACCGCCCGCGCCGCCGGCCGGTTCCTCAGCCGGGCTGTGCACGCCCACCGCGGCGGCCGGGTCGGCGGCCGCGGCGGGCAGCCCGACCCCCTTCGACTCCCCGGGACGGGCCACGGCCGGCGCTGCCTCGCCCCGTTCCCCGCTCTGCCGGGGGGTCACGGGAAGAAAACCGAGATAGGTCAGGGCCGCCCGAACCTCGGCGACGGCGGAATCTTGGTCTCCCAGCCGCAACAGCTTCACAAACGTGTACCTTTCAGCTTGCCTGCCCCCAACGTGTTCCCCGGCGGAACCCGGTGGTCGGGGCCGCCGCGTCGACGAACTGTTTCGCGACTGCCGATTGCTGAATCTCAAGCCTAGGGCATGCCCGCGTGGTCCCGACTGGCCGCGAACGGGATCCTCCGTCATTGACCCAGCGTGACCGACTCGGCCACGCTGTGCTGTGAAATCCCCATTCCCGCCGCCGACCCCCCGCCGGTCCCGCCGGCCAGGCGCCGTCCCCCGGACACGCAGACGGCCCGCCGGCGGGAACGCGCGGCGGGCCGTCGGGGGCGGCCCGCAGGGCGCCCACCCGCCAGGGTGAGCGCACCGCGTGGCCGCGGAGAAGGGCCGGTGGTCAGGAAACGATCAGATGTACGCGGAGAGGTCGCGCAGCAGAGCGGCCTTCGGCTTCGCGCCGACGATGCTCTTGTCCACCTCGCCCTTGACGAAGACCGCCATGGTCGGGATCGACATGATCTGGTAGTTCCGCGCCGTCTCCGGGTTCTCGTCGATGTTCAGCTTGACGATCCGCAGCTTCTCGCCGTGCTCCTTGGCGATCTCCTCGAGGACCGGCCCGACCATCTTGCACGGGCCGCACCACTCGGCCCAGAAGTCCACGAGGACCGGTACGTCGCTCTGGAGGACCTCGGCGGTGAAGGTGCTGTCGGTCACGGGGGTGGTGCCTGCCATTGCTGTTCTCCCTGCTGGATGTGGTGGCGGCTGGAAGTGAGTGGTCGTGGGGTCCGACCCGCGGGGGCGGCGTCAGGCCGGCTGCGGCGCCGGGGTGGAGACCCGCGGGGCCTCGGTGGTCGTCTCGCCGGGACCCTCGCCGGCGGCGATGAAGCGCTCCGCGTCGAGGGCGGCGGCACACCCCGTGCCGGCGGCGGTGATGGCCTGCCGGTAGGTGTGGTCGACCACGTCGCCACAGGCGAACACGCCGTCGAGGTTCGTCTTCGTGGTGGGATGCGCGACCTTGACGTAACCGGCGTCGTCCAGTTCGAGCTGGCCGCGGAGCAGCTCGGTGCGCGGCTCGTGGCCGATCGCGACGAACAGGCCGGTGACTTCGAGTTCGTCGGTCTCCCCGGTGACCGTGTCCCGCAGCCGGACGCCGGTGAGCTTGTCCTCGCCGAGGATCTCGGCGACGTCGGCGTTCCACCGGAACCGGATCTTGTCGTTGGAGAAGGCCCGCTCCTGCATGATCGCGCTGGCCCGCAGCTTGTCCCGCCGGTGGATCAGAGTGACCGACCGGGCGAACCGGGTCAGGAACGTCGCTTCCTCCATCGCCGAGTCACCGCCGCCGACGACGGCGATGTCGTGGTCGCGGAAGAAGAAGCCGTCACAGGTCGCGCACGCCGACACCCCGCGCCCGAGTAGCCGCTCCTCATGCTCGACGCCGAGCTTGCGGTAGGCCGAGCCGGTGGCGACGATGACGGTACGGGCGAGGAACGTCTGGTCCTCGACCCGGACGACCTTCGGGTTGGCGGTGAGGTCGAGCTCGGTCACGTCGTCGGCGACCAGCTCGGCGCCGAAGCGCTCCGCCTGCTGGCGCAGCTTCTCCATCAGCTCCGGGCCCTGCACGCCCTCGGGGAAGCCGGGGAAGTTCTCGACCTCGGTGGTGTTCATGAGCGCGCCGCCGGCGGNGACCGCGCCCTCGAAGACGAGGGGCCGCAGGTTGGCCCGGGCGGTGTAGATGGCGGCCGTGTAGCCCGCCGGCCCCGAGCCGACGATGATGACATCGCGCACGTCGTCTGCCGGTCGATCACCGTGACCGGTGACGTCCTGGACCTGCTGCTGGGCTGTCACACCCGCTCCTTTCACGCTGCGCGATTCCCCGTCAGCCGGGGTGGACCCCGCCGGTGCCCATCGGCCTCGGTGGTGCTTCGCGATCCCTGGTCGTAGGTCTGATCCGTGAAGACGGTGTCCGAGAGCGACAACGGTCTTCGAGGGCGTCTGATTCCATCGTGTGCCCGCCGGTGCCGAGCAGCCAGTGACCACCGGTGTTGCTGGTCACGCTACCTGCGCAACGTGGTCGCGCTGTACCACAGTGCGGCGGAGACGCTGACGACGCCGCAGTGCGCGTCGACGACGAGCACCCGTGCCGCCGCCGGTTGCATGGGGATCGACAGCACGACCAGCAGCGCCGGCTGCCCGTCGTACCGGACGAGGTCGACCGCGAGGATCTCGCCGCCCGACTGGGCGATGAGGCTCTGGTAGCAGGAGCGCAGGTCCGGGGTGTCGAGCAGGGTGCGCAGCCGTTGGCCGGCCGTGGCCGGCGGTGCCGCCACCACGGCGGCGGGGTGGCGTGCGGCGGCCGGGGCGACCGCCTGGAGCGGCACGGCGCCCGTCGCCGCGGCATCCGCCTCGGCGCCCCCCGTCGGGCCGGTCAGCGGCAGGGGCAGCGCCACCGAACCCGCGATCTGGCCCGTGAGCAGCTCCCTGCCGTGCTGGCCGACATCAGCCGGGGCGACGGTCGTCCGCGAATCCGCCATCATGGTCAGCCGGCCCGGCCCGGCTCCGGCGGCCGCGGCGGTCGCATGCCGGCCCTGCGCGACGCTCGATGCCGCGACCGGATGGTCGGCGGCCACCACCCGAAGTCCGTAGAAGGCGAGGACCGCCGCACCGAAGGTGACGAACGCCGCGCAGACGGCCGCGATCGACACCCAGTCCCACCCCGGGGCCGCCCCCACGCCCGGCGCTGGTCGCCGCTCCGGGCGGGCCGCGGGCCGCCGGCCGGGGCCGATCCGCGCCGGACCCCGGACGGGTCGGATTTCGCGCCCGCCGCCGCCTGTGTCGCCGGTGGGCCCACCGCCCCGGGTCCGCGCGCCGGTCTGAGGGGTGCCGGTCTGGGCGGCGCCGGTCTGGGAAGCGCCGGTTGGAGGAGCGCCGGTCGGCGCCGCGGCCGTCGGGCCGGTGGGGGAGCGGCCCGCGTCGGGGGCCGGGCGTGGCGCGGGCGCGTCGGTCGTGGTCGCCTCGGCACCGGGGCGGGCCGCGGGATCGTGCGGCGGGTGGGGCTGGGGAGGCATCCGCGCGGCCAGCGCCGCCTGGATGCGCTCGGCGACGTCGCCCGGCATCGTCATCGCGGCCAGCCGGGACAGGTCGGCGCGGACCTTGCGGAGCGCGGCGATCGACTCCCGGCACACCGGGCAGGTCTCGACGTGGTCACGAGTCGAGCGGGTGACCGGCTCACCACCGGCGACGGCGTCGAGCAGCTCCACGTCGGGATGGTGGTCGTGCCCGCGGGACCGGCGGCCGAGTGGGAAGGCGGGGCGCGCGTGGGCGGGCCGGTGACGGTCGTCCGGCGGGTCGGTCGTCATTGTCGATCACCTCCTCCGGCGGGTCCGGGCGCTGTGGGCCGCGTGGTGGGGACTGCGGCCGGCGGACCGACTGCGGGCGTCCGGCGGCCGCTTCGAGGTGGCCGCCGCATCGTGGTGTCCTACCTCTGAGACGGTGGGCGGCGCCCCGGGGTTCCCGAGCGGCGGGTGACCGAGGAACAGGGCGAGGCGCGCCCGACCCCACGAACAGCGACTTTTCGCCGTGCGGACAGGCACATCGACCAGCCGAGCACCGTCCGCGAAAAGCGGTTCCCGCCCCGCCCGTCAGCACCACGGCCGGGCGGACGCCAGAGCGCCCGGCCGAACCCGACGTCGAGCCGAGACATCGTCACCCTGGGTGCTGCCCGGCCACACCCATCATCGCCGCACCGCCCGCGCCCTCGACATCCGGCCCCACGGCCTCAACCCACGGCCCCACGGCCTCAACCCACGGCCCCACGGCCTCAACAGGCCTCACGGCCTCAACCCACGGCCTCACGGCCTCAGGATGGCCCTACCCCACGGCCTTCCGGCGCGGATCCACCGCCGTGTCCGCATCCAGGCCTGCGAGCAGGCGCAGCCCGTCCTCGGCGGGGCTGTCGGGGGCCGCGGACAGCACCAGCAGCTCCAGGCCTGACGCGTCTGGCAGGGCGAAGTTCTCCTGGTGTAGTTCCAGCAGTCCGACCACCGGGTGCCGGTACGCCTTGCGTCCGTGTGTGCGGGCGCGCACGTCCGCGCGGGCCCAGAGGCGGCGGAAGCGCTCGCTGCCCATCGCCAGCTCGCCGATGAGCGAGGCCAGGCGGGGGTCCTCGGGGTACCTGCCGGCGGCCAGGCGCAGGTGCCCGACGACGTCGAGGGTGCAGTTCTCCCAGTCCGCGTAGAGGCCGCGCTCGGCCTCGTCGAGGAAGATGTGCCGGGCGGTGTTCAGGCCCGGTATCGGCCGGCCGAACAGGAGCCCGGCGAGGCGGTTCCCGGCGAGCACGTCCAGGCGGTCATCCATGATCAGTGCGGGTGCGTCGGTGATCAGGTCGAGGACGCGCGCCAGCTCCGGCCGGACTCGCCCGCTCGGCGCCTTCGCGCGGCGCCGGCGCTGTCGGGCGAGCCGGTGGAGGTGGCCGCGTTCGGTCTCGTCGAGGCCGAGGACGCGGGCGAGCGCGTCGAGGACCTGCTCGGAGGGCTGGGTCGCGCGGCCCTGCTCCAGGCGTACGTAGTAGTCGACGCTGACTCCGGACAGCAGCGCGATCTCCTCGCGGCGCAGCCCCTCGACCCGGCGGCGGCGGTCGGTGGGGATGCCGACGACCGCCGGGTCGACCCGGGAACGCCGGGTCCGCAGGAAGCCCGCAAGATCGTCCATGCCTCCGAGTATGGCCTCGGTGGTGTCCGTGCAGGTGGTCCTGTCGCTACCAGGAAGTCCCGTCCGACGGACGAGGCGCCCCTGAACGCCGGGCGCCGCGGCGCCCACGATCGACTGCACCCGATCCGAAGGAGTTCCCGTGAAGACCCTGATCGTCTACGCCCACCCGGAGCCGACGTCNCTCAACGGCTCGCTGAAGGACCTCGCGGTGTCCACCCTGGCGACCGACGGGCACGAGGTGCGGGTCAGCGATCTGTACGCGATGAACTGGAAGGCGGTCGTGGACGCCGCGGACTACGGCCCCGACGCCTCCCGCCCGCTGAAGGTCGCCCTGGACTCGGGNCGGGCCTTCGACGCCGGGACACTCACCCCGGATGTTCTCGCCGAGCAGGAGAAGCTGCGGTGGGCTGACACGATCATCTTCCAGTTTCCGCTGTGGTGGTACACGATGCCCGCGATCCTCAAGGGCTGGGTGGACCGGGTGTTCACCTACCACTTCGCCTACGGCGTCGGCGAGCACAGCGACACCAGGTACGGCGAGCGTTTCGGCGAGGGCACCCTCGCGGGCCNCAGGGCCCTGCTGTCGGTGACCACCGGCGGCCCGCAGTCGCACTACGCCGCTCGCGGGATCAACGGGCCCATCGACGACCTGCTGTTCCCGATCCAGCACGGCATCCTCTACTACCCGGGCATCGAGGTGNTGCCGCCGTTCGTGCTGTACGGCACCGACCGGATGACCGGCGAGGACTACCCGGACGTCGCCAGGGCCTGGGAGCAGCGCCTGCTCACCCTGGAGTNCACCGAGCCGATCGCGTTCCGGCCGCAGAACTTCGGCGACTACGACCTCGGCTCGCTGCACCTGAAGGAGGGGCTGGAACCCGCGGGTCGCACGGGTTTCGGGCTGCACGTGCGCGGTCAGTAGCGGAAGGTGACCTCGGCTATGGCGCCGCGGTACGGCTTGCCGTCAGCGGGAGTCGGGGAGATCCGCGGCAGCGAGGTCACCCACAGGACCCAGTACTGGGCCTGGGTCAGGTCGGAGGGCATGGCCAGGCTGACCGGGCCGACGGCNCCGGCCTTGGACACCACGGTCTGGTAGCCCTCGATCGAGTCGGCCGGGGAGGCGGCGCTGCGCAGGTCGAACGACACCGGCCCGCCGGCCACCTGCACCGTCACCGACGTGGGGCTGATGGGCTTGTCGAAGTTCAGCTGCAGACCGACGCCTGACTTCAGACCACCGAAGTTGCTGGTTGTGTAGCCCTCGGTGTGNCAGACCGTGGACGGGTTGCCGTCGACGACGTTCCCGACCTCGCTGTCCCTCTCACTGCCGTCGCCGTTGTCCGCGGGGGGATCGAAGGAGTTGACCCTGACCGGCCTCAGGACGGTGCCGCTCGGAAGTGCCTGGGCCGGAGCGGTCGCGGTGGGCGAGGCGCCGCCCCCGTGCCCGCCGCTCTGCGACACGATCACCGCCACCACGGCGACGACGGCGACGACGACGAGAGCGATCCACGGCACCATGCGGCCCCACGAGGACCTCTCCTGGCCGCGTTCCCGCCCCGGGCCGGACGGACGACGGTCCGACGGCGGATAGCCGGCGCGGCCCTCGGGGTAGCCGCGACTGTCGCGGTCGCGGTCGTCGTAGCCGCCACGCGTGTCGAAGCCGCCGCCCCGACCGGCGCCGCCTGCCTGCGGGCCGTACCGGGCGTTGCGACCCTCCTGGGCCCCGGCGGGGTAGCCGCCGGTGTCGGCGTAGCGGCCCGGGGCGGGATAGTCGGCGGTGGCCCCGTAGTCGGCGCTGGNCCCGTAGTCCGCGGTGGTCCCGTAGTCGGTGGAATCGAGGCGGTTGACGTCCATCGCCTCGGTGCTGGCGGCGTACTCACCCAGGCTCATCAGGCCGGTGTCGAGCACGGCGTCGACCGGGTTGATCGACTCCAGCTCGTCGACGAGCTCCGCCGCCGTGGCGATGGGGGTGCCGGCACGCTCGTCGCCGAGGGTGGCCATGGTGATGGCGTCCAGGTCGCGCGGCACCGACGAGGTGACCTGCCGGGGGGTGCGCAGCCGCCCGCCCGAGGTCGGCGCGGTGGNCAGGCCGCGGTCCCCACCGAGGGGCCAGTGGCCGGTGAGCCCCGCGTACAGCAGGCCGCCGAGCGCCCGCAGATCGGCCGCGGCGTCGTCTCCCGCAGCCGTGCCCACCACCCTGGTGGCCTCGGCGTCCTCCCCGTCATCGCCGGTCCCGGCGCGGTCGGGGCCGTCGAGCTCTGCGGGCGTCCCCGACCGCTCCAGCTCGGCGAGCACGCCGCCGATCTCCAGATCGATGATCTTCACGGTGCCGTGGCTGGAGACGATGACGTCACCGGGGTTGAGATCGCCGTGATGGATGCCCCGCTCGTGGGCCGCGGCGATGACCCTGGCCGCGGCGAGCACCACGGCGCCGGCCTGCTCGGGGCGCAGCGCCCCCTGGGCCGTGAGCTGGCGCAGCGTCCTGCCGTCGACCCACTCGGAGACGACGTAGGAGATGCGGCGTGATCCGGTGGTCGTCGTCGTGGCGTCGTAGGTGGAGGCGGCACCCGGGTGCACGAGCCGGCCGGAGTTGATGGCCGCGGCGAGCAGGCGCCGGGCGGCCTGTTCCCGGTTCGGGTCCGCGGCGGCGCCGTTGTCGCCCGGGCTCGTCGGGCCGTGCTCGACGATGCGTACCGCGACCGGCCGGGCGAGCACGTTGTCGTCGCCGCGCCAGAGGGTGACCGGCCCGCGACTGGTGAGCGCGGAAAGCAGGCGGTAGCGGCGGTCGAGGACGGTCTCGGCGAGGACCGTGGTGCCGGCGGGGGTCGCGGAGCTCCGAGCATCGGCGGCGGTCAGCGTCACGTCGTCGACGTCCTCAGCCTGCGGTCGGTTACTTCCGTCGACCACAGCGCCTCCGTCGTCCACGGGCCAGACGGGGACGATCCGCCGTCGGGCTTCCCTACCTCACCCGGGCAGGGGTCCNCCCAGTGTGCCGTGACCGTGGGNGGAGACCCCGAAATCCTTCGTCGCCCGGAGCTTGTCGCCACGGTGAACGACGTGACGAGCGGAGGCTGCGCCTGGTTCACCGGCGACGTTGGGCGGGGCCCGCGCACAGCGTGTCCAGTGTACGAGGATGGCCGGAGGATCTCGCGAATGTCTTGGGACAACCCGCCCTTGTGTACCGGCTGTGACGATGGCCGCCAAGTCGCCTCTGGTCGGCCTTCGGGGCCGCCGGCCCGGCCGGGTCCGGATAGGCCCCCACGGGGGCCNGAAGGACGTTTCCCCCGACGACGACGGAGCCGCCGGCGGTCGTCGGGCTCTCGTCCAGCCATGCGCGTCGCGGCGAATATCCGCCGTATACCTACGTATCAGTAGTGTAATCCCTGGGTGTTACTCGACTACACCGCGTTAGGTTGACGAAAGGGTCGGCGGGTACTGCCGGCCTCGCCCACACGGGCATTGCCCGACCGTGGTCAGCAGGAATTCGCCGGGTCGGGCTGGCCCGTTGGTGCCCGCCGCGGGTGTCGGTCGGCCGTCTGCGCCGGCCCGGGCCGGGCCGGCGCGGGCCGGGCCGGGCCGGCGCGGGCTCCGCGCGGTCAGCGCCGCCGCGGCGTCCGCCCGTTCCGGCGCGTGCCCGTCGCAGGTCCCGACCGGTCGTCCGGGTCGTCCCGCCGCGGTGGCGTGGGGGCGCGTGCCCCGGTCCGCGACGACGGCTCCCGGCGGCCCGCGCGGTCGGTCCGGTCGGTCCGGTCCGCGCGGGCCGGCCGCCCGGTCCGGCCGGCGGCTGTCGGCGCGGCGGTCGGCCCGCCGGGCCTGCCCCGCCCGCGACGCAGGCGGCCGTTGACGACCTCGGTCAGCGCGTTGACCTCGTGCACGTTCATCCGTCTGGCGACCGCGATGAACAGCGCGCCGCCCACGACGGCCGCGATCACCACCGCGATCCCGGAACTGAGCCAGCCCGTCCCGATCACCGCTCGGATTCCTCGGGCCAGCAGGGACGCGATGACGGCGCCGAAACCCGCGGCCACCGCGACCTGGGTGATCACCCGGGCGGTGCGGTTGCCGTCGACGCCGCCCAGCCGTCGGCGCAGCAGGATCGTCGTGGCCGCGAGCCCGACCAGGTAGGCGAAGGCGAAGGCGAGAGCCAGCGCCGGCGCGCGGTGCTGCTCGGGCACCAGCACGGTGAGCACCACCGCGCCCAGCACGTTCACCGCGACGACGCCCATGTTGACCAGCGCCGGCGTCCGGCTGTCCTGGTAGGCGTAGAAGGCCCGCAACTGCACCTGGAACAGCGAGAACGGCACCAGCGCCAGCGCGAAGGCGCTGAGCGTGTCGCCGATGTCCACCGCGGCGTGGTACCGGACCGCGCCGTGGTAGAAGACCGCGACGGCGATCGGGCGCCCCAGGGCGAGGATGAACAGGGCCGCCGGCACGATGGCCGTGACCGCGACCCGGGTCGCGGTCGAGATGTCCGCCCGGACCAGATCCCGGCGGCCCTGGGCGGCGTGCCCGCTCATCCGCGGCAGCAGCGCCGTGATCACCGAGACGCCGATGATCGCGTAGGGAAGCTGGAAGATCTGGTAGCCGTAGGTGTAGATCGTGTAGGCGGTCGACGCCGTCGACAGATTGACGATCACCAGATAGCCGATCTGGCTGACGATGACGAACAGCAGCGTCCAGCCGGCCAGCCGGGCCGCCGAGCGCAGTTCGGGATGGCGCAGGTCCAGCCGCGGGCGGTACCGGAAACCGACCTTGCGCAGCGACGGCAGCAGGGCGAGCGTCATGGCGACCACGCCCAGCGTTGTCCCGCCGGCGAGCACGGTGATCTGCGCGTTGCTGATGGCCTTCGGCCCGTCCACCCCGGGTGGGTGCGGTCCCGACACGACGTAGACGAAGGCCACGCACGTCGCGATGACGATCAGGTTGTTCAGGATCGGCGCGAACATCGGCGCGGCGAAGGACTGCCTGACGTTGAGGATCGCGCCGATCGTCGCGCCCACCCCGTAGAAGACGATCTGGGGGAGGAACCAGCGCAGCATCTCGGTGCCCAGCGCGCGCTCCGCCGACCCCGCGTGCAGGTAGGCGTCGGTGATCCAGGGCGCGACCAGCATGCCGACCGCCACCGCCGCGCCCAGCCCGAGGATCATGATGGTCAGCAGCGAGGAGGCGAACCTGTCCCCGCCGTCCGGGTCCTCCTTGGCCGCGCGCACCATCACCGGGACGATGACGCTGGTCAGGATGCCGCCGAGGAGCAGGTCGTAGAGGACGTTCGGGGTGGTGTTGGCGACGTTGTAGGCCTGGCTGACCCCGCTGGTGCCCAGCGCGGCGGCGATCGCGACCGTACGCAGGAAGCCGGACGCCCGGGAGACGATCGTGCCGATCGCCATGATCCCGCTGGCCTGGCCGAGGCTCGGCCCGGACTTCCCCGCGCCGGACTTCCCCCGACGGGCGGTCGTCGGCTGTGCCCGCGTCGGCTGTGCCCGCGTCGACGGCGCCCTGGTGGACTGGGCGCTCGGGGGTGGTGGGGTCGCCGCTTTCGCGGTGGACGGCTTCGCGAGCGCGGTGGTGGCCGCCGCATCGGCGGGGCGCGGGTTCCGTCGACGGGACGGGTCGCGCCGGGCGGTCCGTCCGCCCGTCTCGCGGGGGGTCGGGGTGCGGGGGCGGGCGGCGCGGACGTCCCTGAGGTCGTCCTGCCCGACGCCGCCGCCGTAGCCCACGTTGCCGCCGTCCCCGCGGCCGCCGCCGTCGCTGACCTCGCCGACACGGCCGCCGGCCCGCGGGTCGGCGACCGGATCGTCGCGCCAACCGCCGAGGGCGCCGTCGCGCTCAGCGCCGCGGCGGGCTTCGCCGCGGCGGGTTTCGTCGCGACGGTCACGGGAGCGGGGGTCCCGGCCTGCGCGGCCGTCCCGAGCCTCGGGAGGCAGGGCGGTGTCCCGTCCGCGGCCGCCGTCCCGTGCGCGGCCGTGCTGGTGCGACTCCGGGGGGATGCGCCGGACGTTGCTGCGCGGAAGCGCGACCGTCGGCCGGGACTCGCCGAGCGACGGCCGGCGCCGTTCGCCGGCGAAGCGCCGGGGGCGGTCGTCGGGATCCGGCTGCTGCTCCCGCGACCCACGCCCGGTGAAGTCCGAACCGGCGGAACCCGCATCGATGGAACCCGCATCGATGGAACCCGGTCCGGCGGGACCTGAACCGGCGGGACCTGGACCAGCGGAGCCTGGACCGGTGAGTCGGCCGACCTGTGCGGGCGGCGGGCCGGGTTCCGCCTGCGGCCTTCGTCCGGGCATCGGACCTGCCGGCTGCGGGCTGGGCGGGGTGGGCAGCCTGGTGGTTCGCGTCCCGTCGACGGGCGCGGCGGGCTGGACCCGCCCAGGTGCCGCGGAGCCAGGACCTCGCTCGGACGGGGGGGGCACCCCGGGGGGAGGCGGTGGTGTCCGCGGCGAGGACGGCAACTTCCGGGTCGCCTCCGCAGCCGCGGCCCGCGGGGAACCGGGGGATGGGACCGGGCGCGCCGCGGCGCCGTCCCGGGGGTCGGCCCATCGGTCGTCGCCGCCGCGGGGCGCGTCGAACCGCCCGGCAGGGTCGTGATCGCCGAATCGACGCTCGGGGTAGGCCGCCCGCCGTGCCCGCCCGGGGTACTGCCCGTCCGTAGGCGGCCCTTCGGCGTACGCACCATCGGCGTACGAGTCGTCGACGTAGGAAGCGTCGACGTAGGAATCGCCGGCGTACGGCTCATCTCCGTGCGGCCCACCTGCGTTCGGCCGTTCTGAGTACGGTCCGTCGCCATAGGACTGATGCGTGTAGTCGCCGTCCCGGCGGCGGTAGCCGTCGTGCCGATCCCGGTAAATGTCGTCCGGGATGCCGGGCTGGCCGTCGGGACNGGGGTACCGATCGGCTGGATCGAGATACCGCTGGTCGAGGCTCGGGTATNGCTCGTCGCNGTCCGGGTGCGGCCCACCAGGGTCGGGATGGGAGCGGCCGTCTCCCGGGAAGGATCGGCCGCCGCCCGGGTACCGCTGGTCGCTGCCCGGATAGGAGCGGTCGGGGTCGAGGTGGGGCTGGCCGGCGCCGTCGGGCCACTCGTCCGCCCGGTGGTCCGGGTCGCCGGCGTTGTCCTGCCACGGATCGCGACCACGACTGCCACGGCCCGCCCGGGGGCCGGTGCCTCCCCGGCGGTGCCGGGGACCCGAGCCGCCCTCCCCCTCGGGGGTCACGGGCCGCTCCGTCGCCGGCGGGACGGAACCTGGCCGGTGGCCGCGTCCCGCTCGGGGGCGACGTGTTCCGCCGCGACGCCGTGGCCGGGATCGGGCAGATGCTCCCGGTCCTGCTCCCGGTCCTGCTCCCGGTCTCGGTCCTGCTCCTGGCCGGTCCCGGGCGCCAGGCCGCGGGCGGCGGGCGCGCTGGCCGGCCCGCGACGCGCGGCGTAGGAGAGGTCGGTGGTCGGGGCGCCCGTCGACCAGCCGGAGGCAACCGTGGCGGGGCGGTGTCGGACTCGCTCCCGGGGCGGCCCGGCAGCGCCGCGCCGCCTGCCGCGCCGGTACCCGGGTCCATCCGGCCGTCCGGAGCCGTCGTG